>JBBSUQ010000063.1:0-16829 GCA_038234235.1 Flavobacteriales bacterium | reverse complement strand
TTAAAACTCGGGTTTTCTGTAAGTAGAACCATGTCTGTAGCCCAAAGATTATACGAAGCAGGACTTATTACTTATATGAGAACGGATAGCGTAAATTTTTCTGAAACAGCACTTAATGGAGCCAAAGATGAAATTTTAAAAGCTTATGGATCTCAATATTCCAATCCCACAAAATACCAAACAAAAAATGCCAATGCTCAAGAAGCGCATGAGGCAATAAGACCAACAGATTTTTCTGTTCATTCGATTGAAGGAGAAGCAGAACAAGTTAAATTATATGAGCTTATTTGGAAACGATCGATAAGCAGCCAAATGGCAAATGCAAAATTGGAACGTACAACTATTAAAATAGGAAACGATAATCAAGAACCTTACTTTCAAGCAAAAGGAGAAGTTATTTTATTTGATGGTTTTTTAAGGGTTTATCTCGAATCTAATATCGATGAAGATGACGACGAAAACGAAAATTCTACTACAGATACAATTTTGCCACAAGTTTCTGTTGGTGATAATTTAGAGAAAGATGTAATTCGTGCAACACAAAGATTTAGTAGACCGCCAGCAAGATATGTTGAAGCAGCCTTGGTGAAAAAATTAGAAGAATTAGGCATTGGTAGACCGTCAACTTACGCTCCAACCATTTCGACTATTCAAAAAAGAGGTTATGTTGACAAAGTAGAACGCGAAGGTGAAGAACGTTCTTATGAAGTTATTGAATTGAAAAATACCAACTTAATTAGCTCAAACAAAACAGAAATTACTGGTAAAGAAAAAAACAAATTATCTCCAACTGATATTGGTATTGTCGTTACAGATTTCTTAAACGATCATTTCCAAAGAATAATGGACTATAATTTCACAGCCAAAGTAGAAGCAGAATTTGATGAAATTGCTAAAGGATTAAAAGAATGGACTAAAATGATCCACGATTTTTATCAGCCATTTCATGCAAATGTTACAGATACACTAGAAAATTCAGACCGTGCTACCGGAGAAAGAATTTTAGGAAAACATCCAGTGAATGAAAGAAAAGTTTTGGTGCGCATAGGTCGTTTTGGACCAATGGTGCAAATTGGTGACGAACAAGAAGATGGTGAAAAGCCAGTTTTTGCAAGTTTATTAAAACACCAATCAATCAATTCTATTACGCTAGAAGAAGCGATGGAACTTTTTAAATTACCAAGAAGTTTGGGTGAGTTTGAAAGTCAAGTTGTAAAAGCAAATGCCGGTAGATTTGGTCCTTATGTTCAACACAATAAATTATTTGTTTCTATTCCGAAAGGCGAAGATCCTATGGATATAACTTTGGAACGAGCAATTGAATTAATTAAAAAGAAGAAAGAAGACGACGCCAATAAAATTATTAAAGTTTTTGCTGAAAACGAAGATGTACAATTATTAAATGGCAGATATGGTGCTTACTTAAAAATTGCAAAAGATAATTTTAAACTTCCAAAAGGTATTGAGCCAGAAAAATTAACATTGGCAGAATGTTTAGAAATTGCTAAAAATCAGCCAGCCTCAAAAGGACGAAAAACTCCTTCTAAAGCTACTAAAACAACAGCAGTTAAAAAGGCTCCAGCTAAGAAAAAGGCACCAGCAAAAAAAGCTCTAGCAAAGAAATCAATCGCAGCGAAGGCTCCTGCAAAAACAATTAAGAAAAAATAAAAACGGAGTTATCAACTTTGTTTGTTGTATAATGCTCGTACTTTAAGATTTTAGGGCTTTCAGAAATTCGTAATTTTACTGTTCATTCAAGTAATGGGCAATTATGAAAGATATTTCACTGTATTTTAAGCCGACAGATATTTTTTCTGAATTCAGAGAACAATCGCTAGGTTCAAAGATTATTAAACATACTCAAGATAATTTTCCGGAATTAAATAAAAAAGGAATAGCAATTTTTACCGTACCTGAATATCGAAACAGTTATACAGGAAATGTCGCAAATGATTACAAAAAATTTAGATTTTGTTTGGATCAATTGCATACACAAGACAATTGGAAATTTGAAATATACGACTTAGGCACCATCATGCCGGGAAATAAAACAGAAGATACCTATTTCGCAGTTGCAAACGCATCAGCAGAATTAATTAAAAAACAAATTTTACCAATAGTTATAGGTGGCTCCCAAGATTTAACATACGCCATGTACAAAGCTTATGAAAAATTGGAACAGACCGTAA
Organism: Flavobacteriales bacterium; assembly: GCA_038234235.1. GTDB lineage: Bacteria > Bacteroidota > Bacteroidia > Flavobacteriales_D > Crocinitomicaceae > JBBSUQ01. The sequence goes on along the minus strand of JBBSUQ010000063.1, from coordinate 14,640 downwards.
ATCTTTGTTGCATTGACAGAGGACTCAATCTTGGAAATCCCGATGACAGGTTGAATAGTGAAGGCTTTATTTCAAAAATGCTCTTAGAACGTCCGTGTTATTTGTTCAATCATTCTGTAATTGCCTGTCAGGCGCCTTATATGCCTGCCAAAGAAATGGATTTATTTGAGAAATTGTATTTTGACACCGTTCGTTTGGGTGAATTTAATAAAGACCTTCGTCATGCTGAACCACATCTCAGAAATGCCGATTTATTGAGTTTAGATATGAACGTGGTAAGGTATTCAGATTATCCCGCACCTCATAATTCGCCAAATGGTTTATATGCCGATCAATTGTGCCAAATAGCCAAATATGCTGGAATGAGCGATAAACTTAGCTCTTTTGGTATGTTTGAAATTTATGATCCAGAAAATAAACAAGAAGAAAGCGAAAATATATTTGCCAGTTTATTAGCAGAGGTCTGCTGGTATTTTTTCGATGGATACGCTCAAAGAGTAGGCGATTTTCCGATTGGAAGTAAAAAAGATTACATCAAATTTACAGTGCATCTCGAAGATGTGAAAGATGAGGTTGTTTTTTATAAAAGTCATAAATCTGAAAGATGGTGGATGGAGGTTCCTTATCCAATGGAAAAAGGCAATAAATACGAAAGACATTACCTAGTTCCATGCAACCACAGCGACTATGATTTAGCTATGAAAAATGAATTGCCCGATTTATGGTGGAAAACATTTCAAAAACTTAGCGTGTAGCATCTTAAATATCTTCACTAAAAGCTCAAAAAATAAACTGTATTAAAAATTTGTTAACATTTTTATTCATTTTTTTTTATTTAATCAGATTTTTCATTACTTTAGTCGCCAATTGGTAATGTTTTAATAAGATATTACCATCATTTTTATACAAATAGTTTAAGAGTTTATGAAGAAAAGTTTACTTATTTTTTCGACGTTTTTATTTGGTTTTACGGGTGTTATGTACGCTCAACAGGATATGTTGTTGACGCATTTTATGTACAATAAGATGATGTTTAATCCGGGTGAAACGGGAATCGACGATGGTATTTGTGCTAATCTTGCATACCGTAATCAATGGGATAAAATTAATGGAGCACCCAACTCTGCAGTATTAAATATTGAAGCAAACCTTGAAAGATGGGTAAGTGCAGGCGTTGGTTTGACATTCACCCATGATGCAATTGGTTTTTCGCGCCAAAACAATTTATTGCTAAATTATTCTCACCATATTCCTTTTGGAAGCGTTGGTACTTTAGGCGCTGGAGTTGGTATAGGAATTATCAATTTTGGTATGAATCCTACATGGGTTCCGCCAGTAACACAAAATGACTTATTGTTACCTTCAGGTTTTGCAGCAACCAATTTAGATTTGAACTTTGGTTTATACTTTAAAGGATATGCAATTCCTTTTTATGCAGGTTTATCTTCAACGCACTTATCTGCTCCAAGATTAAATAGTATTGGAACTGTTGGTGGAGTCGATGTAAATCAAACTTACCAGACGGCCCGTCACTATTACTTTATGGGAGGCTATAAATTAGGTTTAGGTAACGGAGACGATATTGATGCACAGACGATTGTAAGACACGATGCTGTTAAAATATCTGCTGATATCAATGCTAGATATATTTATGACAACATGCTTTATGGTGGGCTAACGTATAGAACATCAGATGCTGTTGCAATAATGGGCGGTTATATGATGCAGTTAGGTAGTGCCACACGGCCAACTGGAAGTGCAATAATTGGATACTCTTATGATTATACATTGAACAAGTTATCAAGCATATCCAAAGGTTCTCATGAGATATTTTTAAAGTACTGTTATTACTTGCCACCAATTCCGGTGGTAAAATCTAAGCACCCAAGGTGGCTATAATTTATATTTTTTTATAATATTTGTAACCAAATTATATAATACTCCGTTATACTCAAGAATATTGATCCTGTAGATAAGTTAAAAATTGGTATCCGGAATAAGTGTTAAAACTAGGTAGAATGAAAAGACTGTTGTTAATTGTTTTTGTTGGTGTTGTGTTAGCCTCGTGTAGTTCGAGAAGCGGACATTTGACTGGTACTTTAAATAGACCAATCTATTCACCAGAAATCCCTATTGGAATGATATACATTCCTGCGGGTTCGTACACCATGGGTGCGAATGATCAAGATGTTCCATTCTTGCATCAAACGAATGCGAAAGTAGTATCGATTCAGGCATTGTACATGGATCAAACTGAAATCTCCAATAATGAGTACCGCCAATTTGTTGACTGGGTGCGCGACTCAATTGCTAGAGATAAAGTTTATTTCGGGTTAGAAGATGATGAAGCTGCTGCTGACTACATTAATTATCAAGATGAATATTTTGATGAAGGTGCGTTAGAAGTTGTTCCGTTTGAACCTTCAGATAGAGATATTAATCGTGAACTGTTCTCTTTGAATTGGGATCAGAGATTAGATTATAGTGATGCAGAGTTATTGCCTTTCTTAAATGAAATGTATTATCCTGCAGAACAAAGATTCTATAAGAGAAAGAATTTTAACACCAACCTTTTCATATATTCTTATATGTGGTTGGATGTTCGTGAGGCAGCGAAAAGAGGTCGTGTAAATGTTTATAACAATGGTTATGACAACCAAGGAAACGTACAGGTTGACGGTCATCGTGAATTGGATCCATCTTCTATTCATCCTTTTACTGAAGAGCCAGACGGACAAGAAGCTGATTTAGGTTGGTTCAACAAAAAAGGACAGAATAATGCTATTCGTGGTCATGACAACAGACAAAGATTTATCATTGATGAAAGAATATCTGTTTATCCAGACACTTTATGTTGGGTTCGTGATTTTACGTATTCATTCCATGATCCAATGACAAATATGTATTTCTGGCATCCAGCTTATGACAATTATCCTGTAGTAGGGGTTACTTGGCAACAAGTTCGTGCATTCTCAATTTGGAGATCACAATTGTTAAATAACTGGTTGATTTCTATGGGAGATATTTTCGTAAATGATTTTAGATTACCAACAGAGGCTGAATGGGAAAGAGGATCTCGTGGAGATTTAGATTTATCTGCTTATCCTTGGGGTGGCCCTTACATTCGTAACGATGCTGGTTGTTTCTTAGGTAACTTTAAACCAATGCGTGGTAGATATTTTGAGGACGGAGGTTTCCATACTGTAAAAGTATTCTCTTACAATCCAAATGGTTGGGGATTATATTGTATGGCAGGAAATGTTGCAGAGTGGTGTGAAACTGCTTACGATGAATCTATGTATGAATTCTCTCATGACTTAAACACAGAATACAGATACGATGCAATGGATTGGGATCCACCATCAATGAAAAGAAAAGTTATTCGAGGTGGTTCTTGGAAAGACATAGGTTATTACCTTCAAAGTGGTACTCGTACTTATGAATACCAAGATACAGCAAAATCTTATGTTGGATTTAGAGACGTGCAAACTCACTTAGGTAGAGGTGGTAGAGATTTCGGAAAAGAAGGCAGTGAAGAAGTTAGAGGCGATATTAATTTGAACTAATATTTCTCAACAAACAAACAAATCAAAAACTATATTATTTTTTAATCAAAAAACAAAGTAAAACTATGAAACCAGGAAGTAAAGGATGGAAAAAATTTATGGCGAAACTATACGGTTTCGGTGCGGCAATTGTAATTATGGGTGCCTTATTTAAAATTCAGCATTGGCCTTTTGCGAGTCTTATGCTAATTATCGGATTGTCAACTGAAGCGTTAATATTTATCTTCTCTGCATTTGAACCGATACATGAAGATCCAAATTGGGAATTGGTTTATCCAGAATTGGCTTTAGGTCATTCAGATGAATTAGATCACGATGCACTTCCTGTTGCTAAAGGAGGAAAAGGTGGAACTGGCATCACAGAACATTTAGATAAAATGTTGGAAGAAGCAAAAATCGATGGCGAATTGTTGGAGCGCCTTGGTGACGGAATGAGAGCTTTAGGTGAGAATGCTGCACAATTAAAAGGAGTTACTTCCGCTGCAGCTGCAACTGATTCTTATGTTTCTTCGTTGAAAGAAGCTTCTGATAAAGTTTCTACATTGTCTGACGCTTATGAAAGAGCTTCAGTTTCTATTTCAGGAATGACTTCTGCTACTAAAGAAGGTGAATCATTCGGAGAGCAAATGCAAAAAGTTTCTAAAAACTTGAGCGCATTGAATAACGTATATGAATTACAATTAAAAGGATCTTCTGCACACTTAGAAGCTACTGAGAAATTCCAAGGACAGGTAACTGCAATGATGCAAAATCTTTCTGATTCAGCTAAAGATACAGCAATCTACAAAGAGAATATGGCGCAATTGTCTAAGAATTTGACAGACCTAAACAATGTTTATGGTAACATGTTGAAAGCAATGACAATTAGTCGTCCGGCACAAGGATAAGATCTTTTTTACCGAAAAAACATATTTTAAAAATTAGAAATATTTAGAAAATCATGGCAGGAGGAAAAGAAACCCCTAGACAGAAGATGATTAGTATGATGTACCTTGTACTCACAGCACTTCTGGCATTAAACGTATCAAAATCCATATTAGACGCTTTCGTAGCAATTGAAGAAAATATTCAAATTGCAAACGAAAATGAATACGTACGTGGACAAGAAAAATTAGCGAATCTTAAAGAAGTTGCCCAAGACAGATCTCAAGCAGATGTGGCCGCAAAAGCAACAAAACTTTTAGCAGCTGTTGATAAAATAGATGAAATGACCGGTGATAGAATTAAACTTATCGATAAATTAAAGCTAAAAATTCTTGAAGATTGTAAGGAGGATGTTAAGTCCGTTGGTGAAGGACATATCGTCTTTAACTTGAATAAAAAGAACAACGAAGATGGATTGAAACCAATTCGTATGCACTTAGAACATGTTGATGGTAAAGATAAATATGACGAGCCAATGCACCTTATGATTGGTGAGGATATTAAAAATCCAAAAGGTGAAGGTCTTAAATTATGGAACAGTTACAATGCTTACCGTAAAGAATTGACTGAACTTATTGCCTCTTCTGTAATTACTGAAGCAGGTCAGAAAAAGTTCTTTTTCAATGCACCTGAAATCAATGAATTTAAAGATTTTACTGAATTGAACAAAAAGATTGATGAAGCTATTAAGAAAAGTAATGTTAGTCCGGATGATCAAGAAGCGATTAAAAAAATCTATGGTTCATTGACAAAACAAAAGTATTCAACTGTGCATGAGATTCCAGGAGTTCATTGGATAGGTAAAACATTTGACCACTCTCCATCAGTTGCAGCTTTGGCATCTTTGTCATCAATGCAAAAAGAAATACTTACTGCAAGAGCTGATGCTGTTGCTTTAATTAGAAGTAGAGTTGGTGGTGGTGAATATTCTTTCAACAAAATTATGGCATTGGCGTATGGACCTGAATTGGTAAATGCAAATGATGACATAGTTGTAGAGGTATTGATGGCCGCTTATGATTCAGATAAGCAACCAACTGTAACTTATGGCGGACAAAACGTTACAGAGGTGAAAGATGGTAAAGGTTACATCAAAACTAAAGCAGGTGGTGCAGAAATGAATATGTCAGGTGAAATTACAATTAAAAACAAATCAGGTATTCCAAAAACGTTGCCTTGGTCTAAAACTATTAAAGTTATGAAACCAATGGGGAATGTTTCTTTACCAGAGATGAATATGTTGTACAGAGGTTATGACAATAAAGTTGAAGCAGTTGCTTCTGGTTATGAGCAAACAAAGGTTACTGGTTCTAATGTTACACTTGCGAAATCTGGAAGTGGATATATTGGAAGACCAGGAGCAGGTAAAGAATGTACAATTTCAGTTTCTGGTTTTAACTCTACAACGGGTAAAACAGTTTCTTTAGGTGCATTTAAATTTAGAGTATCGAATTTACCTCCACCAATGTTAAAATTAGGATCCTTGAATCCAGGTGAAAGTGCAAGTTCAGGAGCAATTAAAGCAATGACAAGTTTGTTTGCTAAGTATCCACCGGAAATTCCATTGAATGCAGTATTTAGTGTTGTATCTTATGAAGTTTCTGTTTCAGGAGCTCCAAGACCGATTTCAGGGTCAGGAAGCCAGCTAAGTAGTGAAGCTCAAAGTATCATTAAACAAGCAAGACCAGGTAGTATGATTAGTATTACTGCTAAGTCTAAGGGACCAGATGGAGGTAACCGATTAATTTCGGGAACTTACAAGGTTCAATAAGAAAAAAGAAGTTTTTAAAAATAAATTGATATGAAAAATCTATTTGCAAGTGTCGTATTATCTCTCGGAGTATTTTCAGTAAATGCTCAATTAGAGATAGATGGTGGTCCAGTAAATGTTCCATCTGATGGTATCATTGATGGGGTTTATTTGCAAGAGCATATTCCGACAAAACGTATGATTCCTTATGAATTTGTGCGTGAGGCGGATGTGATCTGGAGTAAACGTGTGTGGGAAGCAATAGATATGCGTGAAAAAATCAATCACCCAATGTATTTTCCTTTTGATGATTATGATTCAGAAGGAAATTGGGTAAGAAATTCATCACGTTGGAGTTTATGGACGGTTATAAAAACACATATCATGAAAGGTGATTTGACCGTTTTTTCTCCATACAATCCTTTTCAATTTACAATTATGGACGGTGACCAGTTGAAATATCCAGTTTTATCGGATGTACCAGGTGGAACTTACGAAACTGATTCGTTACTTAGGGATAAATTGTTCTTCTACATGGGAACTCTTGGGGCCCAAAGTACTACGGCTTTGCCTGATTCAGAAGGTAATGACAGTATAGTTTACAATCCTGATGGTTCATTTGATTTTGTATATCCAGAAAGAGATAAAATTTGGGTAATGGCAAAGGATATAGTTCAATTCAGGATGAAAGAAGATTGGTTCTTTGATAAAGAACGTTCTGTTTTGGATGTTAGAATTATAGCAATTGCACCAGTTATCTACGATAAGGATGATCAAGGGCAAGTCACTGGTTTAAAAGAATTGTTTTGGTTGTATTTTCCACACTGTAGATTGGTTTTTAATAACTACTTTGTGTACAATGAGCAAAATGATGCACAATGGATGAGTTTTGATGACTTATTCTGGAAACGCAGATTTAATGCTACCAAATACAAAGAATCTAATATCTATGACAGAAAAATTGAAACTTATAGATACGGAACCGATGCTTTGTACGAGTCTAATAAAATTACTGAAGAAATTAGAACGATAGAACACGACGTTTGGAGTTTCTAAAATTCAAATAACTTTATTGGAAGCCCCGAGATATTTTTCTCGGGGCTTTTTTTGTGGCATCATGTCATGCCATGATGCCTACAATGTGCTGACATTCCATGATGCTACGTCATTGAAATATATTTTCTGTTACTTTTTCTATATTCCGAATTAGGAGGTTGTAAATCTTAAAAAATAGAAATTATGGCAGGAGGAAAAGAAACACCCAGACAAAAAATGGTAGGTATGATGTACCTAGTATTAACCGCTCTTTTGGCACTAAATGTATCTAAGGCGATACTTGATGCCTTTGTAGCTATAGAAGAAAATATTCAGGTTACAAACCAGAATGAATACAACAGAGGTCAGTCTAAAATTGCAGATTTAATGTTGGTTGCGAATGATGGCAGTGAACCTGAACTTCAGAAAAAAGCACAAAAATTACTTACTTATGTAAATCAAATTGATAAAATTACTTTGGAACGTATAAAACTTATCGACGATTTGAAGCTTGAAATTTTAGAGCGTTGTGGAGAAGATGTAAAATCTGTTGGTTCGAAAAGTATTATTGATTCCAAGAAAAACAGCAACGATATAGAACCATTGAAATTGAATTTAGAATATGTAAATGGCCAAGATAAATACGATGAACCAATGGCATTGCTAATTGGAGAAGATATTAAAAAGCCTGGTGGTGAAGGTTTAAGACTTTGGAACAGTTATAATGATTACCGAGAAAATTTAACGGATCTTGTTGTGAAATCGGCACCACAAGCAGAAAATGGCAAGGCCTACTTTTTTAAATCTCCAATGGTTAAAAACTATAAAGATGCGAAGGATCTTGAAAATCAAATAGATAATGCTATTAAAAAAAGCAATATTGATTTGCAAGAAATTGAAGATGTAAAGAAAATTTACACATCACTCAGTAAAAATGAATACAGCACGGTACATGAGATTGGTGGCGTTCATTGGATTGGAAAAACCTTTGATCATGCGCCTGTAGTTGCAGCATTGGCCTCTTTAACTGCTATGCAAAAAGAAATACTTACTGCCAGAGCAGATGCCATAAACCTGATAAGAAATAGAGTAACTGGCGGCCAATATTCTTTCAATAAAATTATGGCAATGGCATACGGACCAGAAGTAGTGAACCAAAATGAGGAAGTGGATTTAAATGTATTAATGGTAGCGTATGACTCTGATAGACAGCCCGTGGTTACTATGGCTGGCAATAAAATAAACGATGTAGCAGATGGCAAAGCACATATCAAAGTAAAAGCAAATGGTTCTGAAATGAATTTGGCTGGTGAAATAACAATTACCAACAAGTCCGGACAAACTAAAACATTGCCTTGGAATAAAAAAATAAGAGTAATGAAACCTGCAGGTACTGCCGCATTGGTTGAAATGAATATGATGTACAGAGGTTATAGAAATTTATTAGAAGCTGTTGCATCGGGTTTTGAAAAAACAAGTATCAACGTAGCAAATGGAACTTATACAAAAGAGGGAAATTTATTTGTAATAAAACCAGGAACAAGTAAAACATGCACAGTAACAGTCCTTGGAAAAAACGAAGGAACAGGAAAAACTGTAGCCTTGGGAACTTATTCTTATAGAGTGAGTAATTTACCATCACCTTCTTTAAAATATGGCAACAATGAAAATGGTGCCACAATTTCTAGAGGTTCTGTGCCGACTTTAAATAAGGTTTTTGCAGCATATCCGCCTAGTATACCTTTAAACGCAGAATTTACAGTTATTAGCTGGTCTGTAGGTGTACAAGGCATAAACAGAGAAGAAGATGGTAAAAGTAACACTTTAACTGCAGAGGCAATAAGTCTTATAAAACAATGTCCGCCCAACGGAAAAGTTACCATAACTGCAAAAGTGTTAGACCCAGCTGGAGGTAGGAGATATATTACAAGTATTTTTACAATAAAATAGAATAAATTTATTGGTTGGTTACCATCTGTAGGGGCTAATGTTGTAGGGGTCAAATGGTTGTTGTAGGATAAAATGGTTGTTGTAGGGTCAAGGCATGCATTGACCCTACAAATAATATGAACAGTAAATACCATGAAAAGATCAAAACGATAGTAGATTCAAGGTTATATATTATATCTGATTATTGTTGTATAAATAAAATCCTGTCACGTTTTAGAGACAGGATTATGCTTTTAATATTAAATGTAAAAATTTTTTAAACAGAATAATTTTTTTATTGTTTTACAATTCGCTTTAAAATATATTGGGTATCAGAATAAACCTTTAAAATATAAATTCCGTTTTGTAGAGTAGATATATCTATTGATTTTTCTAGCTTATCCCAAAATATTGATTTTAATTGATTTCCATTTAAATCAATAACCTCAACGCTGGTAACTTCAAAATTGCTTTTTATAAAAACATTATTTGTACTTGGATTAGGATACAATATTACGTGTGCAAAAGATTTTAATTCATCTATTTTCAGCACTTCATCTTTTCTGAAAATTTCAGTTCCACTTGTTACCATAAAAATTTCATTATTAAAGACATGAAACTTTCTGGGCTCTTCTATACCTGAATTTATAGGCAGTCCATTAGTATCTGCCATAAATGTTATACCTCCGTCAAAACTTTCATAAACTTCAAGACTACTTCCATTTACATTTTGTTCTGCACCAAAAAGAATATGGTTACCTGCTGCGTAAAAGCTTAGCAATGTTTGATCTGTTCCAAAAACACTAGTTCCTAAATAATCATTTACAGCCAACGTATCCCATGTAGCACCTTCGTTATCAGTATACAACGATACATTGTCAAATCCATAATTAAAATTTAGATAAATACGTTGTGTAACCTCATTAATAGATAAGGTCCTGGGCTGAATACCAGGAGGAAAGCTCGTTACGGCATTGGTGGTCCAAGTGGTACCTTGGTCAGTGGATTTATATAATTTATCAAAACCAATTTTGTACCAGTTGCTGCCACTAAATGCCATATATCTTACTAAACTATTAGATGTTACCCACATTGCATCGATTGGATGTTTGGTATAAAAGCAACAACCGGTTTCTGCAACCATATTGCCATTAGGCAAAGAAAATAAAGCTAAAATAGTTGTTGGAAGGCTGTCGCAAGGGGCACTTTTTTGAAGTCCCATTGTGTCGGCAACAAAGGTTAGTCCGTCATCTGAACTTTTATACACCATTCCAGAAGCACAATAAGGATCAAATTTAGTTACATATAAATAATTTCCAGCGCTTACAATATTGGCAATATATTCTAGATTGAATACTTGAAATCCAGCAAAAGACACATTAATCCAGATTTCTGCATTTGGATCCCATTTCTTAATTTGTTCATAACTAGACGAATATAAGTTGCCATTGTGTTCGCAAAAATCGGTAATGAAATTGTTGGTAGCAGAAGAGTAGTTAGTTGGCGACCATTGACAAAAAGCCAATGTAGAGTACAATAATGTGTTTAATAAAACTAATAATTTTTTCATAATAATAATATAATTTAATGTCTAACAAAATTAAAATTTAGAATCTTCTGAAACTATACGCAGAATGACGTATTTTTTTAATTCACTTTAGTATAAAAGTTAAGTTTCGGAATGTTATCATTGTATTCTGGTATTGAATTTCAAATCCCTTCTGTAACAAAAAACCCAATTGTCGTTCTGTATAAAATTAACATTCAACACCATGAAAAATCCAGAACGTATATTTTTATTGGCTGCAATATTTTGTTGCAATATCGCAATTTCTCAAGATTATGGGCCAATAGGATTTAGCCTAAATGGACAGCCAGATATTGCAGGGGGAATGCCAATTAACCAAAATGTGCCCACAAAACAGGCAATTACTTATGAAACCGTGAGGGAGGCAGATGTTATTTGGAGCAAACGAACTTGGGAAAGAATTGATTTGAGAGAAAAGATTAACCACCCCATGTATTTTCCGTTTGAAGATTTTGACTCTGACGGTAGGTTGGTAACTAACAACAGCAGAATTAGTCTTTGGAATATTATTAGGTGGAATATTTTGTATGGCAACTTAACTATATTTTCTCCTTACAATCCTTATCAATATTCTTTAAGAGACGGAGATCAATTGAAATATCCAATTTTGTCAGACTTACCTGGTGAAAATTACCAAACAGATTCGGTTTTGAGAGACAAAATGTTTTATTATATAGGCAATTTAGGTCCGCAGTCTTTTAATCCTTTGCAAACACGGGATGGTGAAGACAGCACAAGGTGGATTGATAATGATAATTTTGAATTTGTATATCCGGCAAGAGATACAAGCTGGATAATGTCTAAAGATATTGTAGAATATCGACTAAAAGAAGATTGGTTTTTTGATAAAGAACGATCGGTGCTAGATGTGCGCATAATTGCCTTGGCACCCGTTATATATGACCGTGACCAATACGGTCAAATTACTGGCGAAAAAGAATTGTTTTGGCTTTATTTTCCACAGTGTCGTTTGGTTTTTAATAACTATTACACCTACAACACCAAAAACGATGCACTATGGATGAGTTTTGATGATTTGTTTTGGAAACGAAGATTTAATGCAACAGTTTACAAAGAATCTAACGTTTATGATAGGCAAGTAGAGTCTTACAAGCACGGCTCTGATGCCCTTTATGAGTCGGAAAAAATTAAAACCGAAATTAGAAATGTGGAGCACAATGTTTGGAGTTTTTAAAAGAATATTTTGAATTCTAACGTCAATTTAAAATTAAAACAATGAACCCGCACCAAGGATTGTAGCAAAGTACCGTGTACTGCGAAAAGCCAGCTCGGGTGCCCTAATAACAAGAAAAATAGCTTTTAAAATATTGAAAGTTGTTCAGTTATATAAGTTATGTATTTGGGCGTGTGCTCTAAAATATTGCTCATGCTTCGCATTATTTTAGAGCACCAGGCTATACGCTGAAAGTCCTCATTCCGAAAAAAAAATCGGAATTCCGGGCTTTCCGCTGCTATCCTTCACGCGACACACGAGTTCTAATTTATTCTTGAAAATATAATTTTCTCTCGCATTTTTAAATTTTATACAATGTTTAACTAGCTTGCTATTCATCGTTTTTGAATGTATGCGTATCTTTGCGCCATGATAAATTTGGAACAACTTGGTGTGCACCTTCCGCAAGGCTATCTTTTTCAGAATATTAGTCTGCAAATTAACCGAAATGATAAGGTTGGACTTGTAGGTAAAAATGGTGCAGGAAAATCTACTATGTTGCGTTTAATTGCGGGATGGAGCCAACCGAGCGAGGGCAAAATACACAAACCGAAAGACACAACCATAGGTTTTTTAACTCAAGATATTAAAATTGATACAGAGCTGCCAGTTTTTGAATATTTAAATCAATCTAACGAAAAACTGAATGATTTGCGCACCCGTTTGGATGAGATAAACCACGAATTGGTTGTGCGAACCGACTATGAAAGCGATAGCTATTTGGGAATGTTGGATGAGCTTAACGACAAAAATCACGAGTTTAATTTGCTAGACGGTTACCTTTGGGAAGAAAAAATTGCGACAACTTTAAAAGGTTTAGGTTTTGATCCCGAAGAGTTTGACCGACCACTCAATACCTTCTCTGGAGGTTGGAAAATGCGAGCTGAATTGGCTAAAATATTGGTAAACCAACCAGATATGATTTTGCTAGATGAGCCAACAAATCATCTTGACATAATTTCAATAGCTTGGTTAGAAGAATATTTGCAAAAATTTGATGGAGCAGTTGTTACCATATCTCACGACAGGTTATTTTTAGATAATGTAACCAAAAGAACGTTGGAGATTGCGCAGGGTAAAGTTCTAGATTTTCCGTATTCATACACACGATACAAAGAAGCCCGAGCCGAAGATTTAGAGCGAATGGTGGGTGCTAAAAAGCAGCAAGAGAAAGATATAAAACACACAGAAGAACTAATTAATAAATTTAGGGCAAAGAAAAACAAAGCTGCGTTTGCCCAATCATTGATTAAGAAATTGGAGAAAACCGAACGCATAGAATTAGACAATGATGGTGTTGCCAAAATGCGCATTGGTTTCCCTTTGAGTTTACAACCCGGAAAATGGGTGCTTGACATGCACGATATGGGAAAAACCTTTGGTGAAAAACAAATTTTTAAAGACATTAATTTAACTGTTGGGCGGGGCGAAAAAATTGCATTGTTGGGTCCAAATGGAGTAGGTAAATCTACTTTGCTCAAAAGAATAATGAACAAAATTGACGGCGATGGCAGGGTGGAGTATGGGCACAATGTACAAATCACCTATTTTGCACAAGACCAGGCGGAGGCGCTTGATGTTAACAAAACTATTTATGAAACCGTAGATGAAATTGCAGAGGGCGAAATTCGTAAAGAATTGCGTTCAGTTCTCGGCGCATTTCTTTTTACAGGAGAAGATGTAGATAAAAAAGTGGGTGTACTGTCAGGTGGAGAACGCACAAGGTTGGCACTTTGCCAGCTGTTGTTAAGTCCATCAAATTTTTTAATACTCGATGAGCCAACAAACCATTTAGACATACAAAGTAAAGAAGTTTTAAAACAAGCATTGCAGAATTACGAAGGTACATTTGTGGTAGTTTCTCACGACAGAGAGTTTTTAGATGGTCTTACAAACAGAATTTGGGATATTGAAGACAGAACCCTGAAAATACACCATTTTGGCGTTAAAGAATTCTTGAAACGCAAGATGGAAATTTTGCATAACAGTCAAGGAAGTTCTGACAAAAAGGTGAAAGAAACTGTGGCCGAGCAAAAAGCTGTTGAAGAAATAAAAATACCTTACGAGAAGCCAAAAGCAAAACCCAACAATACCAAATTACTTTCTGAAATAAAAAAGTTGGAAGACAAAATTAAGGATCAGGAATCGGAAATTGAAAATTTAGAAAAAGAAATGGCCGAATTAGATTATTCTGATGCTGAAAAATCGCAAAAATTAAACGATACTTACCAAATAGAGAAATCTAAACTGGATTTATTGGTTAATAGTTGGGAGGAGAAGGTTATGGAGGTTGAGGATTAGAAAGTTTTGATATGAGTTATTAAATATAAGTAAGTTTATATTATTACCTAATTTAAAAATAGTAAGAATATAAATTTACTTTTTTAAATTAAAGTAATAATATATTATTGACTGTAAATTACACAAATACTATATTTATTAAAAGCCATTTCATTTGGCTATTTAAAATTCGTGAAACCTGCCTGACGGCAGTCAGGTTCGTGGACGGTATTTTTAATAAAGTTGTAGTTATGCCCGTTGTAGGGTCATGGCATGCCATGACCCTACAACGGGCATAACTACAACTTTATTAAAAATACCGTCCACGAACCTG
>JBBSUQ010000062.1:0-16974 GCA_038234235.1 Flavobacteriales bacterium | reverse complement strand
TTTCCTTACATGTAATATCATAATCGATTCCTGCAAGTATTTTCACACCGGCTCTCTGTAATCCAGAGCTCATTCCGCCGCCAGAGCAGAAGAAATCAACAGCTTTTAGGGTCTTGGTTAGCAAGCCATTAAATTCTAGTGCCGCCATTTGATGAAAATCTTTTGAATTTAAGTATAATATAATTACTTCGCCAAATTTAAAAAATTAATCCACTTATACAACATTAAAATTGAAGTTCTTTATTCAACTGTATGTGAAATTAACCCCAACGCCCTCAACCAAATAATCTCCCAAAACCTCCTCCAACAACTCCTTCGTCAAATCAGAACTACCAACTAAAACTGTCTTGAAAATTTCTATACGGTCGTCAACTGTTAATTCATTTAACTTCTCATCATCCCGAAAAAAGTTCATGAAATCTTGTCTGTCGATATTTTTATACTTTTCCATAAGAATTAATTTAAGACGCCATTTTTACAAGTGCAATTTACTAATTCTGTTTTGATTTTGAACATATAGAAAAGACATCTTTTCTAGCGGCTTTTAGCATTTCACTAACAATAAACATTTCAGCATTTTCTTCGTATTTATTGCGACTGTCTTCGCCTATTTTACCATGCTCGAGTTCTATTAACTCTCTGAAGGTTTTAATATTTTTATACTTTTCCATGAGGTTTAAGCTAAGAAGCCATTTTCACAACCGCAATTTACTAATTCTGTTTTGATTTTAAGAAGGTCTTAAACTTAATTTACAAATCGTTTTAAGAATAGATCAAATAATTTCCCCCAACAAAAAAAACGCGACTTCCTGTAGAAAAGTCGCGTTTTACAACAATAATGATAGATAAATCTATCGGGTAGAATAATCTTTGATTTCTTCTTTAATTTTTCTTTTAATTATTAGTCTGTTAAGCCTTCTTTTACCAATTGAGAAACGATTTTCCCGTCGGCTTTGCCAGCTAGTTTTTTGGTTAAATAGCCCATTACTTTGCCCATGTCTTGCGGACCGTTGGCTTCAGTAGTTATAATTGCCAATCTTACTTCGTCTTTTATTTCGTCTTCAGACATCATTTGAGGCAAATATGCTTCAATTACTTTGGCTTGGTCTATCTCGTCTTTTGCTAAATCTTCTCTGTTTTGCTCTACATACAATTGGTATGTTTCCATACGTTGCTTGTGCAATTTCATTATGATTTTCATGGCTGCTTCCTCCGTAACTTCTCCACTTCCTGAAGTAGATTCTAACAACAGCTTAGACTTAATATCACGCAAGGTCTCTAATTTGACTTTGTCTCTTGCCAGCATTGCTGCTTTGATATCGGCATTAATTGTTTCTGTAAAACTCATTTTTTTAGTTTACTTTTTGTTCCGCTCGTTAATCAATTATTTAATCAATCAACGTTATCGTGAAGAAATGAATTGTTTCCTTTTAAACTGATACCATCTTCGCCTTCCGAAAGTCCGTAACGACTCATGTTTTCTTCTTCGCTGTGCTTGGTGTTGTTCAATTCAATTTTTCTGCGAATGTATGCTGGTTCGTTTTCAAACTGTGCAATACCATCTGCTTTTCTCAATTTTGCAGTGTATTCTTGAATACGAGACAATCTTTCTTGATTTTTCTTTTGTTGCTGTTCTGGAGAAAGGGCATTTCTATTGTCAACATTTTCTATAGAAATATCTGCTTCTTTTTCGTCTTCCAACATGTATTTTTTAACTTCTGATTCTGGACTCAGCGATGATTTAGAACTTCCGTCAAACTCAAATGTTATTTGTTGCTGATCTGTTTTATCTGTCGCTTTGTTCATTGGCTGAGTAATTTCATTCGTCGGCGTTAAATCTTGTGATTTTAAAAATGGTTGCTCGTCTAAATGATTTACAATTTTCTCAACAGGTTTGTTTGCTTGAACTGCTTTAGATAATGGAGTAGTAATTTCTGTTTTATTTTCATCTGTAAGTGTAACCAACTTTTTCTCTGGAGCTTTTTCAAATCCAGTAATTGGTGAACTTTGGAAACCTGTTGCAATTAATGTCACGCTTAATTTTGCGCCCAAACTTTCATCCTGACCATAACCCCAAATTACATCGGCAGTTGAACCTGCTTCGTTTTGTACGTAATCTGTAATGTCTGTAATTTCATCCATCAAAACTTCTTCTGTACCATAAGTTACATTCAAAAGTATGTGTTTGGCACCACTGATGTCGTTGTCGTTCAAAAGTGGAGAATTCAATGCTTTTTCTACAGCTTTAATTGCTCTGTTTTCTCCTTCTGCTGTTGCAGATCCCATAATTGCGACACCACTGTTGCGCATTACTGTGTTAACGTCATTAAAATCTACGTTTATTGATCCGGTAACAGAAATTACTTCTGCTATTCCTCTAGCTGCAGTTGACAATACATCATCTGCTTGGGAGAATGCGTTTCCTATTGTAAGATTGCCAGACATTTCGCGCAAACGATCGTTGTTGATGATTAATAGAGTATCAACATTTTCACGCATTGCATCCAATCCATCTTCGGCTTGTTGTCTTCTTTTTCTTCCTTCAAAATTGAAAGGAACAGTTACAATTCCTACAGTAAGTATACCAAGTTCTCTTGCGCATTGTGCTACTACAGGAGCTGCGCCAGTACCGGTTCCACCACCCATTCCGGCAGTTACAAAAACCATTTTGGTACCCTTACTTAAAAAATCTTTAATTTCTTCAATACTTTCAATCGCAGCATTTTTTCCTGTTTCAGGAATTGAACCAGCGCCACGACCTTCAGTTAATGATACACCAAGTTGCAATTTAAACGGCACAGGAGAAATATCCAAAGCTTGTTTATCAGTATTGCAAACGATAAAATCTACGCCTACAATTCCCTGATTGTACATGTGATTAACGGCATTGCTACCACCACCACCTACACCTATCACTTTAATGATTGATGAGTTTTCTTTTGGCAAATCAAATTCCATATTCTTTTTTATTATTGTTGCTTGTTTTTATTATTCTTCTACCTTATTATAATTCGTTATTGCTTCACTACGTAAGGCTTTTTTAATCTTCTTCGGCGAACCAATTTTTCATTTTCGTGTTCAGTGATTCAAAGAAGTTTCCTCTTGTGCGAGCACTGTGGGTTTTCACTTCTTGTGTAGTTGAACCTGTTGTTACCTGAACTTTTTTATCGTAATTTTCAAATCCTTTCAATACCAAACCAATACCAGTTGAGTACATCGGACTTGTAAGATTTTCAATGTGATTGCTGTTTGCAAGATGTTCTGTCGGATAACCAATTCTGCTGTCCATTCCAGTTATGTATTCAAACAATTGTGTAATGTGTTTTAACTGCGAACCTCCACCTGTCACAACAATACCTCCAATGAGTTTGTTCTTGTAACCAGAATTGCGAATTTCGTAATCTACCAATTCAATTATTTCTTCCATTCTTGCTTGAATGATGCTTGCAAGATTTTTAACGCTTATTTCTTTTGGTTCGCGACCTCTTAAACCTGGAATACAAACTATTTCATTGTCTAAACTTTCAGAAGCCAATGCCGAACCAAATTTCATTTTCAACAATTCAGCTTGGCGTTTCATAATCGTACAACCTTCTTTGATGTCATCTGTAATAACATTTCCACCGAAAGGAATAACTGCTGTATGTCTTATAATTCCTTCATGGAAAATTGCGATATCTGTTGTTCCACCACCAATATCTACCAACACTACTCCAGCTTCTTTTTCTTCGTCAGATAAAACTGCATCGGCAGAAGCAAGAGGTTCTAAAATAATATCGTTAACTTCTAATCCAGCTTTTTGCACACATTTATTTATGTTCAATGATGCGCCAACATTTCCGGTGATGATGTGGAAATTTGCTTCCAAACGAACACCCATCATACCAATTGGATTTTTATTTCCTGGCTCGTTATCAATAATGTATTCTTGAGGTACAACAGTGATAATTTCTTCGCCTGGCGTCATCACCAATTTGTACATATCATCAATTAACGCATCAATATCTACTTGAGATATTTCATTGTCGATTTTAGTTCGGGTATAAATTCCTCGGTGCTGTAAACTTTTAATGTGTTGGCCCGCAATACCCACATAAACGTTATGAATGGAAAATTCAATATCGTCATTTGTTCTTGCTTCTTCAATTGCCAAACGAATAGACTCTACGGTTTGCTCAATATTGGACACCATTCCGCGCTTCACACCTAATGATTCGCTTGTTCCCATGGAAAGAATTTCAATTTTCCCGTGTTCATTTTTTTTACCAACGAAACATGCTATTTTCGTTGTTCCAATATCCAATCCTACAATTACTTTCGACATACTATTCTTTTTTCTTACAAACTATCTGTCCGTCGTACTGGAGGTTGATTTCTGAATACTTATTCCAACCTTCATACGGAATGCCTTCTTTGTAAAATATTTCTAATTTCTTAAATTTCTCGGCCACCTCTTTATCGTTGTTTGCACTTCCGAAAGTGATAATTTGACCTCCAACCATTGGAACAAGCACAAAATCGCCGTTTTTTAACAAGTGAATCTGCGCTATTTGAGCCTGAAAAAATGGATCATTACAAACATAATTTGAAATTCGATAGATATCATCGAGTTTCTGAATACTTTTCAATGAGTCATTGTTAATTATGTCATTAACCGATTTGGAGTCAATGCGGTCTTTTATCTCTCCATTCACAATGATAACGCGGGCACAGTTGTTTGTAATGGGCATAATTTTACCTTCTGAATCAAGATAATAGCTTTCATTGTATTTGTTAAAAATTCTAACCAATGGTTTTCTGAGCCTAACTTCTATTGTCCAACTGTTGCCAACATCGCTAAAAACTTTGGAGCTTTTAACTTCTGGCATTTTATTTACGAACTTTTCAATTACGGCAATTGGCAAATTTTCCCATGTTATATTTTCATGGTATAAATTGGAGCGCAAAATTCTCGTTTTTAGTTCATCGTTGTTCAATAAATGATTTTCTCCTTCGGCATGAATTAAAATAATTGGTTCGCCAACTTTTTCTTTATTTTGAGATTGACGTGCAAGACTCAAAAGAGTTAGTATCGCAATACCAAATAATGCCCAAGCCGATATTTTTAACCATTTTTTCATGCGATGTTTTGGTTTAAAGTTTCTTGAACTCTGTTTACAATTCTATCAATATCTCCAGCGCCAATTGTGAGCACAATTCCATCTTTAAAATTTTGGAGGTATTCAATTATTTCTTCGGCATTTTTATGGTAACTTTTATTGGTAAGTTTATTACTAATAATTTCACTCGTGATACCGGGAATTGGTTCTTCTCTCGCCGGATAAATTGGCATGAGTATGGTTTCATCGAAAAGCGACAATTCTGCAATAAAACCTGCAAGAAAATCTCTTGTTCTGCTAAATAAATGCGGCTGAAAAATGGCGATTATTTTTTTATCAGGATAAAGCATTCTCAAAGATTCACGGATTGCTTTTATCTCGGTAGGATGATGGGCATAATCATCAATGTAAACCAAGTTTGGTGTTTTAATGTAATATTCAAATCTGCGTTTAACTCCGCTGAAAGTTGAAAGCCCTTCTCTAATTTCATTTTCATTTAAGCCCAATTTTATGCAAAGTGCCACACAAGCCAAAGCATTTTCTGCATTATGAATACCTGGAACACCTAATTGAACCGATGTATATTCACCTCCAGAAAATTTTATATCCATCAAAAATCTGCCTTCCTCTGAGCGTAAATTTTTACCGTTAAAATTTGCTTCGTTGTTTTCAATGGCGTAAGTAATTATTTTTGCCTTTGATTGCAGTTTTATGTTTTTCTGAAGAATTAAAAATCCTTTTTCCGAGATTAGATTTGCATATTCTTGAAAACTCTCCTGAAATGCTTCATCGCTGCCATAAATATCTAAATGATCTGCATCTGTTGAAGTAATGATGGATGCAAAAGGAGAAAGTTTTAAAAAAGATTTGTCAAATTCATCGGCTTCTATAACACTAAATTCTGCATTTTCTTCAAGTAATAAATTGCTATTGAAATTGGCAGAAATTCCTCCTAAAAATGCATTGGCTTTTAACTTACTATTTTTAAGAATGTGTGCCAAAAGTGTACTTGTTGTAGTTTTTCCATGCGTTCCGGCAACCCCCAAACCTTTAGTTTGCAGTGTAATAATTCCTAGAACTTCTGCTCGCTTGAGAACTTTGTAATTTTGACTTTGCACAAAAACCAATTCACCTAAATTTTTAGGAATGGCAGGTGTTATGATTACCAAAGTATTTTCAATGTTTTTATATACTTCTGGAATATTCTTGTCTAAATCTTCAAAATGTATGTCAATTCCTTCAGAAATTAGCACATCAGTTAAGGGACTTGGTGTTTTATCATATCCGCCAACTTTCCAGCCTAATGAATGGAAATATCTTGCCAAGGCCGACATCCCGATACCACCGATACCGATAAAATAAGCCTGATTGTATTTTTCAAGATCCGACTTATTCATTTTTAATAATTTTTTCTATTTGATCAACTATATCTGAAGATGCCTGAGGCTTTCCGAAATGCAATATGTTTTGCGACAATTCTTTTGAAAGTTTTTCATTTCTTAAGATTTCCAATGCTTTCGGTACAAGATTATTTCTTGCTTCTAAATCTTTCACTAAAACAGCTGCATTTTCATTTACCAATACCATTGCATTCTTTGTTTGGTGATCTTCTGCCACGTTTGGTGAGGGAACTAAAATTACAGGTTTGCCAATTAAAGCAAGTTCAGAAACTGCAATTGCTCCTGCACGACTTACAATAACATCTGCCATGGCGTAAGCATAATCCATTCTTGCGATAAACTGAACACATTCTACATTTGTATGGTCAATTAAATCTAATTCATTGCTCAATTCGGGGAAGTAAAACTTACCGCATTGCCACAAAACTTGAACTTTTTCTGTTTTAAAAACATCAATATAACCTCTTATACTTTCATTTAATGTTCTTGCGCCCAAACTGCCACCAACAATTAAGATAGTTGGCAACTCAGGATTCATGTTGTAAAATTGAAATGCTTCTTCTCTTTTATTAGCAATTTCTACCATCTCCGAACGAACTGGATTTCCGGTATAAATAATCTTATCGGCCGGAAAGAATTTTTCTAGACCAGGATATGCGACACAAATTTTCTTTGCACCTCGGGCTAACAATTTATTAGTTTTCCCTGGAAAAGAATTTTGTTCTTGAATCAATGTGGGAATGCCCAAATTATTAGCCGCTCTTAAAGTTGGCCCACTGGCAAAACCCCCAACACCAATTACTACTTGCGGCTTAAATTCTATAATAAAGTCTTTGGCTTTTTTGAGGCTTTTTAGTATTTTAAAAAGAAGTAAAAAATTGGAAAAAGCGAATTTTCGTTTAAATCCGACTATATCTAAACCTTTAATATCGTAGCCTGCGGCAGGAACTTTTTCCATTTCCATTTTTCCGTTGGCACCCACAAACAATATTTTTATGTCTGGGTTTCTTCTTTTTAATTCTTCGGCAATCGCAATTGCTGGAAAAATATGTCCTCCACTGCCTCCGCCAGAAATTATAGCCCGTTCTACCATCATGCTAAAACAGTGTTTTGAGGAGTTTCGGTTATTTCACTTTCTTGTTCTTCCAATTCTTCGGTTGACATTTGTGATCTTGCTATAGATTGTATAATTCCAATTGAGACACAAGTCATTATTAACGCTGAGCCACCCATTGCAAGTAGCGGCATATTTTGACCTGTTACCGGAAAAACTCCTACACAAACCAACATATTAACGCATGCTTGAGAAAGCATTAATATTCCTATTCCGATGCAGACATAAGTATAAAAAATCTTTTCGGCTTTTAAACCAATTCGTATAAATCTATAGAGTAAAATAAGATAAAACAGTGCGAGAATAATGGCACTAAAAATCCCAAATTCTTCTACAAAAGAGGCATAATAAAAATCGGCATAAGCTTCTGGCAAATATTCTTTTAGTTTGCCATCTCCAACGCCTTGTCCGAGAATGCCTTCTTGTATTCGACCATTGTAAATTGCAAGTTGCGCATTGAGCGCTTGTGCATTTGCTGTCGCGTTGCGATTGTCGTCTATTTTATTGAGTACACGATTTTCCCAAGTTTGGTAACGTGGCAATAAATTTAGGTTAGGCGCAGCTTTGTGTATACTTATTACCAAACCTAAAAAAACTACGGCACCAAAAATTGTTAAGGCTATTTTTCCAAAAGGAACTTTACCTAAAAAGAGCATGGCTAAACTGATGGCAAATAGAATTGCGGCAGTAGAAAAATTATCTTTAAGAATTAATCCACAGATGATAAAAATAGGAATCATTATGGGCCAAAAACCCTCACGCCAATTGTTGAGTACTTTTTCTTTTTTCACCATTATTCTAGAAAGGTAAACGATGAGTGCAAGCTTGGCAAAATCAGAAGATTGAAATGTAAGATTGACAAAAGGAATGCGAATCCATCTGCCGGCGCTGTTTACTTCTTTGGCGAAGAAAAATGTAAAAACCATTAAAGCAATTGCTACATAGAAGGCAAATTTCGAGAGCATAGAAATGTATTTTGGATCTTTTTTGTGAATCCAAAACATTGTTAAAAATCCAATTACTACATAAATGAAATGTTTAAACAAGTATTTAAAAGGCGTACCACCTTCAATCTTCACGAGTATAGGCACAAAACTATACACGCTTATTAGAGAGAAGGCCAACATAATGAGTGTGATGATCCATATCACTTTGTCGCCTTGAAGATATTTTAAATACTGTCTCAAATTTATTGAAAAGTTTGTTTTAATATTTCGTAATTGTCATTTGCATGTTCACCAGTAAAAGTGAATAGTAAAACATTTTGATTATCCGTTTTCAAACTAGAAAATTGCATGGCCATAGAAAAATCATTGCAACCAAAAAGATTGGTTTCAAAGTCTAAAAATTTATTTTCATCATAAAAACTAGCATTGTCGTAAGATACCAGTGTCTGGATTTTACCACTTTTTAAAAGATCTGCTTCAAATAAACTTTTAATTGTTTCCGAATTGCCAAACCACATTACCGGAAAAGGAAAAGAATTTATAGTGTTTGCCAAATCAGCAATTGAAGGATTAATCCACGCAAAAACATCATTGCCCAAATGCTTGCCAAAGGGTTTAATTCCACTTTGGTTCATTTCAGTAAGCGATTGATTTCTTGATTCTATTAAAGCTGAAGTTTGTGTGGTACTTTTAGTTTCCATTATTCAATTTTAAAATTTTTATATGCTCTTGCGTAAACTAGAGGGCTCTTACTGCATTCTTAAACTGATTTCCTCTGTCTTCGTAGTTTTCAAATAAATCAAAACTTGCACAACATGGAGAAAGCAAAACTGTTTCGTCTTTTTTTGCCAATCTGTAACCGTAAGCTACTGCTTCCATTGCCGTTTTTGCTTCAACAATATTTTCTACTAAAGAACCAAATGTGTCAATGATTTTTTGATTTTCAGTACCCAAGCAAATAATTGCCTTCACTTTATCTTTAACGAGATCAACCAATTCTGAATAATCGTTTCCTTTATCTACTCCGCCAACTATCCAAACTGTTGGTTTATCCATTGTTTCAAGAGCAAACCATGTAGAATTTACATTTGTAGCTTTAGAATCATTAATAAACTCAATACCATGAACTTTGGCAACAAATTCTAAGCGATGTTCTACATTTACAAAATCGCTCATGCTTTCGCGCACGCTATCTTTTCGGATTTCTAATACTCTGCTTACAATTCCTGCAGCAAGAGAATTTTGGGTATTGTGCTTACCCTTTAGTGCTAATTCGTGGATCGACATTTCTAATTTATTATTTATGTTAATTGTTATTTTTTCATTTATTGCAAAAGCTCCGAAAGGGAGTTCTGTTTGTATGGAAAAAGGCGCTTGTTTGGCTTTTACCGGATATTTTTGTAGCATTTTTTGAATCAATGCATCATCAAAATTGTAGATGAACCAGTCATTCTCATCTTGGTTTTGTATGATTCTAAATTTAGAAGCTGCATATTTTTCTAATTGATAATCATATCTATCTAGATGATCGGGAGTAATGTTGAGCAGAACTGCCATATCGGCTTTAAAATCAAACATACCATCAAGTTGAAATGAACTTAATTCAAGAACATACCAATCAAATGTTTCGTTTGCAACTTGTCTCGCGAAACTGGTGCCTACATTTCCTGCCAAACCTACTCTTAATCCTGCTTTTTTGAGAATATGATAAATTAATAAAGTAGTTGTGGTTTTGCCATTGCTTCCAGTGATACAAATATTTTTAGCTTTTGAAAAATAACCTGCAAATTCAATTTCAGAAATTATAGGAATATCTCGACCTTTTATTTTTTCGATAATCAAAGATTTATCTGGAATACCTGGAGATTTTATTACCAAATCAGCTTTAAATATTTTTTCTTCGCTGTGTTTGTCTTCTTCCCAGTCAACGCCCAAAAATTCAAGTTCTGTTATGTAAGAATTTTTAATTTTTCCATAATCCGAAACAAATACAGTATATCCTTGCTTGAGAGCTAAAATAGCAGCTCCAACACCGCTTTCGCCAGCACCAAGAATTACGATATGTTTGTTTAAATTCATTGTTTTATTTCTAGTTTTTCTTTTAGTATTTCTATCTTATTTTCCTATCTTACTTTTCCTATCTTACTTTTCCTATCTTAATTTTAAAGTCACTATGGAAATAACTGCCAACAGCACAGCAACTATCCAAAACCTTGAAACTATTTTTGCTTCGTGCATTCCTTTCTTTTGATAATGATGATGTAGTGGAGCCATGAGAAAAATGCGCCTACCTTCTCCAAATTTCCTCTTGGTCAACTTAAAATAGCTGACTTGTAAGACGACTGATAAATTTTCTATTAGAAATACGCCACATAAAACTGGAATTAATAATTCTTTTCTGATGGAAATAGCAAAAACTGCAATTATTCCTCCTAATGCCAAACTCCCGGTATCTCCCATAAAAACCTGAGCAGGGTAGGAGTTGAACCACAAAAATCCAATACACGCCCCAACAAATGCAGCTATAAAAATTACCATTTCTTCTGCCAGCGGAATATACATTACGTTGAGGTAATCTGCAAAGCGCACATTTGAACTTACGTAGGCAAAAACGGCCAACGCTAGCCCGACAATTGCAGAAGTTCCTGTTGCCAAGCCGTCCAAACCATCGGTCATGTTGGCACCGTTTGAAACTGCTATTACAATGAAAATAACAATAGGAATAAAAAGCAACCAACCATAAGATTTATTAGAATCTCCAATCAACCAATTGTAATTAAATTCATTGTCTTTTACAAATGGAATGGTCGTAGTCATGTCATCTGTTTTGATCCACTTAGTGTTTGGTCTGCCATTAAAATCGCTGTGTAAATCAGTAACTAATTCTTCATCTTGTTGCAAAACATAATCGGCTGGCACGTTTTTATGAACCCGCACATCCTCATTAAAATAAAGAATGCAACCAACAATTAATCCTACTCCAATTTGCCCGATAATTTTAAATTTACCTGCCAGTCCTTTTTTGTTTTTCTTAAAAACTTTAATATAATCATCTAAAAAACCAATAATGCCTAACCAAACGGTTGCAAGAATCATTGTGATTACATAAATGTTGCTTAGTTTGGCAAATAAGATTGTCGGAAATAAAATAGCACTCAGAATAATTATTCCGCCCATTGTCGGGGTACCAGATTTTTCTAATTGTCCGGCCAAACCTAAATCTCTAACTGTTTCTCCAATTTGCTGTCTGCGAAGAAGATTGATAATTTTTTTACCAAAAAACACAGATACAATCAATGAAGTAATTAACGCCATTGCCGCGCGGAACGATATAAACTGAAAGAGTCCGGCTCCAGGGAAATTGAAAGAATCTAAATAATTAAATAAATAATACAACATTATTTTTCCATTTTGTTAAACATTTCTACTACTATTTTTTTATCATCGAAATCGTGTTTAACACCATTTATTTCTTGATAAGTTTCATGCCCTTTTCCTGCAATGAGAATAATATCTTTGGGTTGAGCTTGCGCCACGGCAGACTTAATTGCCTGACTTCTATCAGTTATATTTGTTGTTTTTTTAAAATGTTGACCAGGCACTCCGGCGTTCATTTCATCTATAATCGTGTCGGCGTTTTCAGATCTTGGATTGTCGGAAGTGAAAATTACTTTATCACTCAAATTACAAGCTATTTCTGCCATAATTGGTCGTTTTGTTTTGTCACGATCTCCACCACAACCAATAATTGTAATTACATTCTCATTTTTCGAGCGGATATTTGCAATTGTTTTTAATACATTTTCTAATGCATCTGGTGTGTGAGCATAATCTATAATTGCAATAATTCCGGTGGATGAACGAACGTATTGAAAGCGACCATCAACAGATCGTAATTCACTAATTGCCGTTAAAATTTCAATTTTATCTTCGTTTAACAAAGTAGCGCAAGCATATACGGCTAGTAAATTTGATGCATTGAATTCTCCAATTAAGTGACTCCAAACTTCTGTTCCATCTATTTGCAATACCAAACCGCTAAACTGATTTTCAATTACTTTAGCTTTAAAATCAGCTACGTTGTGTAAAGAATAAGTATGAGTTTTTGCTTTGGTATTTTGTAATACAAATTCACCGTTTTTATCATCAATATTACTAAGTGCAAATGCTGTTTTCGGGATATCATCGAAGAATGTTTTTTTGACATCTCGGTATTCTGCAAAAGTTTTGTGGTAATCTAAATGATCGTGCGTGATATTGGTAAAAATACCTCCAGAAAATTGCAAAGCACCAATTCTATTTTGGTGGATAGCATGAGAACTTACCTCCATAAAACAATGAGAACAACCTTCTTCAACCATGTCAGCTAACAATGCATTTAATGAAACCGCATCTGGTGTTGTGTGAGTAGATTCTAGATTTTTATCACCAATTTTATTTACCACAGTTGAAAGTAAACCAACATGGTAGCCCAATTTAGAAAATAATTGGTGCAATAAAGTTGTGGTCGTTGTTTTACCATTTGTTCCCGTTATGCCAATCAGTTTTAATTGTTTGGAGGGATGACCATAAAAATTGGCAGCCAACTGAGCAAGCGCCAAATTTGTATTTTCAACTATTATATAGGTTACATTTTCATTCGTTGAGAACTGATAATCTTTTTGGCAAACAATTATGGTGCAGCCGTTTTCAATAACATTCTCAATATAATCATGGCCATTAGATTTTGTGCCAATCATCGCAACGAAAACTGCATTGGATTTTGCTTTTCTTGAATCGAAAATCACAGAATTATAATCGCGCTCCAAAGTTCCAATCACTTTCAAGTAATCTAAATCTTTAATGCTATTTTGAAGCGATTTCATCATTTTAATTCTATTTCTATTAATGCGCCAGATTGCACAGGAGTTCCGTAAGCCATACTTTGAGATATAACTGAACCATAACCCTTTATTTTAGCAAACATCCCACGGGATTCAATAAGATAAACAGCATCTCTGGCAGACATTCCTCTCAAATCGGGAATGAAATTTTTATTGTTGCTGTATTTCTGAAAATCTATTTTTTGGTCGTTGGCAGAAGTTCTTATATATTCATCTTGAATAGAATAACTAAATCCAATATGAAGCATTTTCATTATTTGAGTTAAATCATGGCGATTGCCTGCCATTGAAATTGGAGCTTTTTTTATTTGTTCTTTCTTTTCATTAATCGCTTCATGGTATCTTAGTGAAGTTGCATAAACTTTATTCGCAATAGCACTGAAAACTGTACCTGAAACCACTGCACCATAAATATCTTTTGACGGAGCAGAAACAACAACTATACAAGAATAAATTGGATCTTTAGCTGGGAAATAGCCAACAAAAGAAGCCTGATATTTTTCTTCTCCTTTTACACCGTAACTTAAATTATCGTTCAAAATTTTGGCTGTTCCTGTTTTTCCTGCTATGTCAAATAAGGAAGATTTTAAATCAGAACCTGTACCTCTAAGTACAACTCCTTCTAAACATTCTTGAAGGATAGCAATGGTGCTTGGTGAACAAATTTGTTTTTTGAGAACAATAGGGTCAAAAGTTTTTACCAATTCTCCGCCTCTTCTAATTTCTTTTACAAATTGAGGTCTTACTAACTTACCGTTGTTAGCCACAGCATTGTAAAAAGCCAAAGTTTGCAAAGGAGTTTGTTGAACTTCGTATCCAATAGACATCCAGGCCAAAGAAATACCCGACCAATTTTTACTTCCTGGAGCGTATAAAGTTGGATCTGGTTCACCTTGCAAGTCAATTCTTAATTTATCGCCCAAACCAAAAGATCTTAATCTATCAACATAAGTTTTAGGTTCGCTTCTGTAAGCATTGTAAATTACTTTAGAAATTACATTTGATGATTTTTCAAACGCTTGTCTGATTGTTATTTTACCATATCCTCCTTCATGAGAATCTGTTAACGTGCTGTTGTAAAATTTATATTGTCCATAAGCGTTTACAGTATCGTCAATATTTATTTTTTTATCTTCCAACGCTGCCATGAGCGATGCCAATTTAAAAGTACTTCCTGGCACTTCTTTAGTGCCGATTGCATAATTGTAGATTTCTGAATATTCACCGTTTGCCAAACGAGACAAGTTTACAATTGCTTTTACATATCCAGTTTTAACATCCATCACAACTACACAACCATTCTTTGCTCCTTGGTTTTTTAGCTGATTGTAAAGTTCGTTGTGTGCCACTTCCTGTATTTCTTTATCGATTGTCGTGATAACATCTGCACCTTCAACAGCTTCTCTTACAATTTGCCCGGTTTTTTTCCAACCGTTGGAGTATCGTTGTTCAAGTTCTTGACCTTCCACACCTGCCAAATAATCGTTGAAAGCGCCTTCAATTCCTACTTTCAGTTCCCGACCATTTTCATTTTGGTAATAGCCGAGTGTTCTCCTCATTAGCTCATCGTGCGGTCTTTTGCGTTCAATATTTTCATCGGTATCTATAAATCCACCTTTAAATCGGCCTAAAGAAAAAATTGGAAGTTCACGCAGTTTTTTGCGTTCTTCGTTTGTCGCCTTTCTTTTTATAAGCAAATACCTGCTGCCTCTATTTCGTGCAGTTCTTATTTCATTTTCGTATTCTCGAGCAGTTTTTTCAGGAAATAAAAGATTTAAACCAAAAGATAAGGAGCTTATGTCTTTATTGAAAAGTTTTTCTTCTACTGTTGTGGGATCCATGTGGATGTCATAGAAAGAAACAGAAGTTACCAATGGCGTATAATTAATATCCATGATTTCGCCCCGTCTTGGTATTCTCGGTACAACTCGTGTTGGAATTTTACTCTGAGGTCTGTCAAGCACATTGTCTTTTTCTTCCATTTGAAGTGAAAGGGTGTTGTAAATTACCACCAACATCAAGCCCATGAAACCAGCGTAAACTAGCCATGCTCTCCAAAAT
The DNA here is from genome assembly GCA_038234235.1 of Flavobacteriales bacterium. Classification (GTDB taxonomy): domain Bacteria; phylum Bacteroidota; class Bacteroidia; order Flavobacteriales_D; family Crocinitomicaceae; genus JBBSUQ01. The sequence continues at coordinate 1,470 of JBBSUQ010000062.1, read as the reverse complement.
ATGTCTTTTCTTTCTTTCACTTTTTATTCAGTTTTTAATCTGATAACTTTTGTTGGATTTACTGTTTCCTTTAATCCTTTTGGTTCTAATTTTTCAACTAATTTTATTCTTCTTGTTTCCTCTTCTAATTTTGCTTTTGCTGCTACATAATCTCCATTTAATTCTTCCAATGCTTGTCGTTCCTTTTCCACATTTTTTATCAACTCTTTACCGTAATATCCCTTTGCTACCAAAATAAGCAAGAGAAAAAACACAAAAAATATAAAGTTGAGGTTGTTGAGAACAAACTCTTTATTAAGAAAATCACCATTTAGAATCTGCGAAATTGTTCTTGCAGTTTTAGAGGCTTTTTTCTTTTTAACCGGGGCAACTTTTTTAGTTTCTGTTTTGTTACCCGACTTTGCCTCCAAAGCTTCTTTTTGAGCAGCTAGTAGACTTTTAGATTCTATGATCTCGTTATCCTTCATTTGCCTGCATCAATTTTTTCGTCGGTGTTCTTTTCTTCTTTATTTTTTTGTGCAATTCTTAATTTTGAACTTCTTGCACGTGTATTTTCTTCTATTTCTAGTTCGTTTGCTACAATTGGATGCCTGTTTATTTCCGTGAAAGGTTTTAAAACATTACCGTAAAAATCTTTGGTAATTTCGCCATCAAGTGAGCCGCGTTTCATGTAATTTTTCACCAGTCTGTCTTCCAAAGAATGGTAAGACATAACAACCAATCTTCCACCAGGATTTAGGCATTTATCTGTTTGGAGTAAAAATTTTTCTAACACCTCCATTTCTTTGTTCACTTCAATGCGAATTGCCTGAAAAACTTGTGCAAAAAACTTGTGATCTTTGAATTTTGGTGCTGTGGGAAGAAGTACATTTTTCAGATCTTCAGTAGTCTCAATTTTTTTGGAATTGCGATTTTTAACTATAAACGATGCGATTTTTCTAGCGTTTGGCAATTCGCCATATTTTCTAAAAATGGAAATCAAATCTTCTTCTACATATTCATTTACAACTTCTAAAGCAGAGAGCGCACTGTTTTGGTTCATGCGCATATCAAGCGGTGCATTGCCCCTAATTGAAAATCCTCTTTGTTCAGAATCAAATTGGTGGGAAGAAACCCCTAAATCTGCTAAAATTCCATCAACTTTCTCAATTTTGAGCATTTTTAAATGATTGGAAAGAAAAGCGAAATTTGCAGGAATAAAATGAAAATTATCTGCTTTCCAAGAATTTTTAAGTGCATCTGCATCCTGATCAAAAACAATAAGTTGACCCTTAGAAGAAAGTTTATCGAAAATTACTTTGGAATGTCCGCCTCCGCCAAAAGTTACGTCTACATAAACACCATCTGGCTTAATTGCTAAACCATCGATGCATGCTTGGAGCATTACCGGTATGTGGTATTTTGTATCAGTCATCGTTTCCTAAATCACCCATTACTTCGTCAGCCAAGTCGGCAAAATCAGGCATGCTG
>JBBSUQ010000061.1:0-17177 GCA_038234235.1 Flavobacteriales bacterium | reverse complement strand
CCCTCGAGGGAGGAGAAATACGCTATTTCAAGCTCCTCCCTCGAGGGAGGATTAAGGAGGGTGGCAATTTTTTAGGAGAAAATTATTTCCTCCAAACTATGACCCGTGACCCGTCCAAAAAAAGTTTACAGATTTAACTATTATTCCTACTGAAAAGTTCATCGCTGCCACCCTCCCTAACCTGCCTCGAGGGAGGAGAAATACGCTATTTCAATCTTCTTCGTTTTGATCCATGAACATTTTTAGGGCATCCAGTGGTTCAGGAATGTCGCTTTCTTCAATTGTTTTAAGTGCCTTTTGAGTAATTCTTTTAAGATCAACCACTCTATTTGCATGGTTTTGAATGCATTTTTCAAACAGGTTTCTTGCAACTCGAGCATTCCCAAAATTCTCTGTTTTTTTATCGTACATCAAGCCAAATATATCTTGAATTTTTTCTTTGGCTTCGGCAGAAAGTATAAAATCGGCTTTTTTACAAAAGAGTTCAAATATTTCGATTAATTCTGTCGGCAAAAAATGATCGAAGAAAAAATACCTGCTAAAACGAGAACGCAAACCCGGATTGGATTCAACAAATTCTTTCATTGGCTCTGAATAACCGGCAACAATTACGGCAAAATCTTTGCGTTTGTCTTCCATTCGTTTCAGCAATGTATTTACAGCTTCTGCACCATAATCACTTGTTCCGGTGTGTTGAGTTAGGGCATAAGCTTCATCTATAAAAAGCACACCACCTAAACTTTGCTCAACCAAGGTGTTTACTTTTGTGGCTGTTTGACCAACAAATCCTGCTACCATTCCTTCACGATCGGTTTCCACCACCTGACCCTTTGTTAGAAAGCCCAAATGTTTATAAATTCTGCCCAGCAATCTGGCTACAGATGTTTTTCCTGTGCCCGGAGGACCAAGAAATACGGTATGCAACGAGAAATCGGCATTTTTTAAACCTTTTGCACTTCTCTTTTTCTGAACTTTTAATAAATTTATGAGTTGGTGAACATCGTTTTTAACTTCTTTCAAACCGATCAGTTCTTCCAATTCTTTCAACACATCTTCCAACGTTTCTGTGCTTGGGGTTTCTATTGCCGATTCAGTTTTAAATAGTTTAAAAAAATCAGTTTGCTCTTTTTCGGTTTTAAATTTTAATTCAAAAGCAATGTTTAAAAAAGCATCATAATGTGCTTGTATCTTTGTTTTATTTTCATTTGAGACTGAGCTGTCATTCAACAAGAAAAGCGATTTATTTATTCGGCTTAAATCATTTTTTTCAACTATTTGTCGGATATGTAATTTAAATTCGTCGGTTTCTAATAAACTATTAAAATTGGCCAAATTAGCTTCTTGCGCATAGTGTTTGTGTACCAAAACATCATAATAATACGCCATGGCAAAATCTGTTTTAACAGTATACTTGCCTTCTAGTTTTTTATACAATTGAATAATGTCGGAAAAAACAATTTGCCCGATATTTAAATTTTCAGCAATGGCATTTTCTTTTTGTACAATATCTGTAACCTGTGTTTTATTTTTAGAAATTGAGTTTAGAGTGTTTTCTAAAGATTTAATTTCTCTTTCAAGCTTATGAAAACCTTCTTTATTTACATGTTGTAATTTTTCATTTTCGGTACCTGATGTTGTACCTTCAATAAGTTCTTTAATTTTATCAGCGGTTGCTTCGAAGAATGAAAATATTGTGTTTTTTGCCAAAATATAGTTTTTTTAAGATGCCATCATTTCATCTACAATCTTTTTGTAGAGTTCGGCGTGTTTTTCACTGTATGGATTCCAGGCTAAATCCATATCTCTGAGATCATGCCTTGCGACAATTGTTCCATAATTTTGAAGTGCACCTGCCACTGTCGGGTATCCAATAATGTAAATTACTTGTGCCAATTCTATTGCTAATTCAATATCATGGGTTGTAAAAATTACAGTATGAAATTCAGAGATGGAATTCAGTAAATCGAAAGATTTTTTTACTTCTAAAATGTTACCGACATCCAACCCAGAGAATGGTTCATCCATTACTATAAACTGATCTGAAGAAAGTAATTGTTCGATAATTGCGGTTCTTTGTCTCTGCCCTCCAGACAATTCATTCGGGTATTTATCTTTAGCTGCAGATAAACCCCAAGTATCTAAATAGGCACTTATTTTATCTTCTTTTGCTTCTTTAGAAAGCTGTGTTTTTCGCAAGGCAAAGAACAATGCTTGATAAACTGTTTTGTGGCGGAAAAGAGTATATTTTTGATCAACAAAACCAATGTCTCCTTCTTTCACCATTTTTGCAGCGTCAGCTTCAGTGCGCGTAAAATCTTTAATAAATACTTTGCCTGTTGTAGGTTTAACTAAACCAGTAAGCGCTTTTAGCAAAGTAGATTTTCCTCTACCCGACCTACCAATAATTGCAATAAACTGTGCTGTGCTGCCGTATCCTTCTCGGACTACATCTTTTTCTACAAAATTGACATCTTTTATTATTAATGTTTCATCGTACTGAACACTAATGTCTTCTACAAAAATTAAAGTATCATGGTAAGAGTAACTCATATCTTATTGGGATGAAATTCTGTTTTGATTAATTTAAATTCGGGAATAACGAAAAAGTGCTTTTCTTAAAAAATTAATGAAGAAATCTAAACTCAAACCTATTAGTAGAATGATAAGTTGCAAGGCTACAATTCTTCCGTGGTTCATAAATTTATCTGAATTTTTAATTAAAAGTCCTAAACCACCATTGGCTGCAACAATTGCTTCAACTGTTACCAACATCATCCAGGCAATGGCAAGATTTTGTCTAATTGATTCAAATAAATAATCTAATCTTCCTAAAATAACTACTTGCCACAATACTTCCCAACGAGAACATTTTAAGCTTTTAGCATGGTCAAATTCTTCTTGTGGAATGTCTTTAACAACACCGATCATAGAAGTTGTTAGAAAGGTTGTTAGAAAAATAACGAGAATCCAAATTTGCATTTGTCTAGCATCGTTCACCATCATAGTGAGGAAAAATGTAAGACCAGTAAAAGGTAAAAACCTAAATTTGGTAATCATTGTGCCAATTGGTTTCAACAGTGCAATTGGCCATGAATAGGCTAAAAGTGCAGAAATTAAAATAGCGAAAAATATAGAAATAAAACAAAGCGCGAGTGAGCTAAAAATGTGAGTTACTAAGCCTTGTGCATACAATTCCTTAAAACCATCAAACACATCATAAGGTGTTGGGAAAATATGTTTGTCACTTGATGCACCAATAAACCACATTAAAATAATGAGCGCAATCCAACTAAAGAAAATTAAAGTTCTCGTCTTTTTTGGCACCGTCCCAAAGGGCAATAATATTTGTTTTAATTTCGTCATTTGATTTTCCTCATTTGAATTACCACATTAGAATTTACTCATTTTAAGGCTAAAATTAAAAAAGGCGGTAATTTAAATGTTACCACCTTCCACCTAAAATTTTATTTGAGCAATGTAATAACAACTCTTCTGTTGTCACTTCTGCCGCTTTCAGAACCATTGTCTGCAATTGGCTGTGAAGCACCCTTACCATCAACCATCTGGAATCTGCTTTGCGGAATGCCTTTATTCTTTAAATATTCTACAACGGCTTGAGCTCTGGTTTTTGAGAGCGACATGTTTGAACCATCATTACCAACATTATCTGTATGACCTACAATTGTCAGTTTTGTATTTTCGGCTTGTATCAATAAGTTATAAATTCGCTCTAATTCTTTGGTAGAATTACCCTGAATTTGTGCACTACCAGTATTGAAATTAATCTTCCATTCACCCGAAGCAACAACTTCCGTTTTCTCTTGAGAATAGTCAGATTTATCTGCTGAAGTAGATTCAATGTCATTAATGTTTTTTAAGAAGTAAAGATTTACAGCATTTTCATAACTTACCACTTTACCCACATCTTCATTGAAGCCGAAAGGATTGAGTTCTGTTAAATAAGTCCCAACTTGATTGTAAACTGATTTGTATCTGTTCACGCCATCAATCATCCCGAAATATTGCATAGCATCTGCATAATTAAATACGCGTGAACCTCCCATATTGTATGTTAAACCATTTTTAGTTCCTTGTTGTCCCTGAAACATATCATACCAATAATCGGCATCTTCCATTCCGTAACAAGATGCTACAGTTTCTGATGCTTTTCTTCTCCAATCATCGTAATTTTTCATTTGATTTGAAGCCGTAAGTGCAGACTTAAGTATATTGGAAACATACTGCGGATTGTTAACTGCCCATTCTTTAACACCAATAAGTACACAAGGCATTTGGTTGTTAAATTCTTTAGTAGAAACGATATCAATGAAACCTTCAAGTTTGTCAAAAACCATTTTGTCGCCTGGTGTCCATGTAGCACAACCGTCAATTTTTCTTTTTACGGTTTGCCCCGTTAATCTTCCGTTTTTAACTTCTTTCAAAGAAACGGTCCAGCCAGATGTTTGAGATTTAATTAGTTCTTCAGCAGATTTAATATAATCGTCATTTTCTGAAGGATAAATATTCACAGCATCTGGATCATAAGTTGAAGGATCTGGATTAACTTTTAAACCATTTGCGAAACAATAGTTTACTGTAGTTACCCAGTCACCATCGCCTAACACAGCAGAAATAACTGAACCTTTCATGCTTTTTGGATTTGCTTTCCAAGATGGCGGACCTATTAATTTATCTTCACCATAACTCATTCCAATTGCGCCCATAACTTGAAGATGGTATTTATCTTCTCCATAAATTTTATCGATTGCTTTTTGAGTTGAAGAAATATAAAATGGAGCTCCATCACCCATAATCATTACTGCAAAAGCACTTTTATTTGATGTAGGGAATTTTGTTCCTTTATTAAATTCATCAATAAATTTCATTTGCATGTTGCGCAATTCCGAAAGATAATCTTGTCTTACTATTTCAAGATTAACTCCGTTTTTTTCCATTAAAGAACCTTTGGTAGTTTTTGCACCACCGTTAGAAACTATAATTCCAGACTGTGCATTCCAAGCATACCCTGCAATTCTAATTACTGGTTTGCTAGAAACTTCTGATGACATTTGCGTACTCGGCAAAGGCAATTTTTCGGCATTCACAACATTGTTAACCTCGCCTTTATCTAAATTTATTTCATCTAATTGTTTTGCTTTTCCAGTTCTTAAGCCCGGTGCTAAATAGTAAATTGCTCCCAGCACGCCACCTATTAAAACAACCAGTAATATAAACTCTGATAAGGTAGTTAATTTTTTAGTTCTAAGTATTTTTCCCATTTTGTGTTTTTGTGTATTTATGTTTTTTTTTATTAATTGATTTTGAAAATAATTTATTTAAAAAATATCACCAAAACCTCCATTGTCACGTTTTTCTTCACGGGTCATTTTATAGTTTGGATTTTTGTATTTCGTTGAATCAGGAATGGTACTGTCTCCCGTTTTAATTTTATCTGCTAAGGTATCAAGTCTTGAGTACAATTCATCATTATCAACCGAATATTTGGATGTTAATGAGTCAATGTCTAATAAATTTTCTGATGTTCTAGCAATGTCTTCTGCTATCGTGGAAGTCACAACTTCTAATGCATAATCCAACTCCCAATCTTTGGTAAACATCATTGCAGATTTTGCACTTTCTGTTGCTGCTCTTGCATTTCTTGCAAATTGATACTCTTTCTTCAACATGGTAATTGTTGTTTCGAAATCGGCAATTTTAATGTCAATTGCTGTACCTGCCAAGGTTAATTTTCTATCCAATTTACCCAATACATTAGCTCTAACTCCATATTTTTGAATGAAATTTTTAGCTTGTTCGTATTGATTGGCAACTCGTTGAGAATTACTTAATTTTCTTGCAAGTTCACTTTGTAGTGCTACAAATTCATCTGTATCTCTAGCTGCTGCTCCGCCTTGTTGCACCAGTTCTTCCATCCTCAATTTAATTTTTTCTGCCTGGCGTTGCAAACTCAAAACATCTTCTTGAAATGTCAATGCTTCTTTTTCTGATTTGGAACCTTCCATTTCCATTTCATTTTTCAATCCTTTGAGCTTTGTTTTAGTATTTTTAAAGACCTCGCGATTTTTAATCATTTTCTTTTTTTGCTCTTCTAATTCATTGAATGGATCACTTTTAATTAATGCCTTGTGTAAATTTCTTGTAAGAAAACGCAAGCCCTTCATAACAACAGGGAACATCATTGCCAAGAAAATAAGGAAAATTGCCGTTGCGGATAGCGCAATAACTTGCCCTAACATTGTGAAAAGTGGTGGAATAATATAAACCCAAAGTAAATATCCACCTACTCCAAATAAACCGGCAGCAATTAAATAAAATAAGCCTTTTTGACCTTTTTTTAAGGTATCTGACTTTAGAGCAATTTCGCCTTTATCGGCATCAAAGTGTTTTAAAATTGGCAAATCTAAAATTGCACTTCTTCCTTCTGTAGCACTCATACTTTTTATAAATATTGATTTATACCAGCAACCACTTGCTGAATAGATTCTGTAAGTTTTTGTTTGGCGAAGCTGTTTGCTTCAATTTTTTGTTGAATTTCTGAATATAAATTTGTGCTACCAGCATCCATTTCTATTAGCATTTGTTTTTTGGCAGCGTGTTCTTTTTGCAATTCTTGAATTTTATCTTCTAAATCAGATACTTCTTTTGATAAATTAGCCTTGTCTCGAGTTAATGCAATATCTAAATCATATTTTTTGGCATTTCCTGCGGTATTGAATTTATCGTAAACTTTTTCAATTTCGGCTAAATAGAATTTAGATTTATCTAATAAAAACTCTTTTGTAAGATCTGATTTTATTGATTTTCCCATTGCGAATGCCATGGTGTAGCTTTGCGGATTGCTAACCCCAACCGCCATAACAGACTTATACATTTCGAAAAAATCAAAGTTTTCTAAATTCAAAGAATTAAAACCACGCTCATATACCTCAACAATTTCTTCAATGAAAGGATTGTTTCCACTAGTCGGTTTTACCTGTGAACTACTTGAAGACGGAAATGTGGTTTGTTGCGCAGAAGTAGGTGCAACATAATTCTCTGACGCTTTAGGAAATTCCTTATGTGTTACAGCTTGTTTTTGACTTTCGTCCTGTTTGTCTTTGTCATTTTCATCGTTGACGAACAGACTTTTCCAGTTAAATGAATCTTTAGACATTTATTAGTTCTTATGTTTATTTCAAAAATATTATTATTTCTTAGATTTTCGTTGATTTTTCTCAAATTATTTCTTAAAAAGAAAAACTAAGTCCTGGAGTAACGTACCAAATGCCATCCCAGTTGCTTGCTTGAGCGAAAATGCCAATTTTATCAAATGAATAATACATACCAGCCCCATATTCAATAAAATATCTGTATGTATCGAAATAACCACCAATTCCTAACAAACCATAAGGTTGAAGATTGCCGGATCCAAAATACAATGCAGATTTGAATTCATAAAAATAATTAGACAAATAATCTACTTGGAAATCAGAGAATGAACCTCTGCCCAAAACCAAACCGGCTGCAAAATTATTTTTCATTAATCCAAATTCAATTGATGGATATGAAGTTGTTGCAAAAGTTCCACCACTTCCAGTGTTTGAAATAGATACGCCCGCGGAAAAGTAAGCGGACCATTTTTCATCGTCTTGTGCATAAGTATAAGTACTGCAAATGGCAATGAAAAGAATGATCTGGATATTTTTAAGCATGATAGTTTTTGAATTATACAGTTAAAATTAATTTACGAAAATAATAAGCTTATTGCAAACTATATGCAAAATGGTCAAAATATTTGATTTTAAAGGATTGTAAATAATTTTTGGTGAGGGTCATGAACCTGCAAACGAAATTGCCATGACGCTACAACAAATCGCAATGGACCTACACTAGATTTAAAGCCTCTTCGACCAATGCACAGACTTCATCTTTGTCAAAATCTAATGCCCTAACGTGAAGTTCTTTAGGGTCGAATTCATATTCTTTGTTTGCAATTTGCATTATTTTTCTAGATAAATCGTACTCATCCATCGTTTGGAATAACACTCCTTTTTCACCTTGTTCTAGTATTTCTGGTGTACCACCACGATTGCTTCCAATAACGGGAGTTCCATAAGCCAAAGATTCAACAGATACCATCCCAAAAGTTTCTGATTTACTTGCCATTACTGTCCAGTCCATGGCTTTGTAAAAATCTTCTGGATTTTCTGTGTACGGCAGAATGGTTACTTTGTCTTGTAAATTATTGTCTTTTATTTTGTTCAAGAGTTTATGGTAATATTCGTCTCCTTCATTTTTAGTCGGTTCTCCAACAAAACATAGTTTAACATCATGCTTAAATTCTTCGCACTTTGAGACACTTATAAATGCGTCGAGAAGCAAGTTTTGACCTTTTTGACAATCAATTCTACCAATTAAGCCTATGTAAATTTCTGCATCTGGCAGATTTAATTTTTTTTGAAAATCTTTTTTATCGTACGGTTCATATTTTTTTGGCAAATCCATACCACTGGGAATATATTTAATTTTGGAACTGTCAAGCCTGGTCATGTTTTTAACTTGATGCATCAAATATTGCAACGGACAAGCCCAAAGGTCAAAACGTTTAAACCGCATTGAATGAAGAAAATCGTCTTTTTTTACACCCAATTGCATTTCCATAAAGTAAGATAGGTGAAGATTTTTACCCATTCTTTGTTTCACGCCCGCCGCCAAACTCATATCTCTTGTTGCTCTAACGATGAGATGACTTATTTGAAATTTTTTAATGTTTTTGTAAAGTGCCATTTGCGAACGTATGTCATAATACTTTTTGTGTTTGCAAATTATTACGCAATGTAATCCGTTTTCTTGAGATTTAATATGCAAAGGAGAGTTTTCCCAAGTTAAAATTACCACCTCGTGGCCACGCTCTTTCATCCACAAAGCACTGCGCATTTGGTTCATTTCCAAACCTCCCCAGCTGTCAGATCCACACAGGTATGCTAAACGTTTTTCCATTTGAGGTGTAAAAGTAAATAAATATGATTGTTTTGAGCTCAAATATTAAATTGTGTACTTTTGACTTTATGAATGGAAAAGACTTGTCCGACCAAATAGCGTCGAAAAATATTAAGTTGAAAATGCTGAAATATTATTTAATTACATTTTTAATAATTGCCGTTCCACTTTGTCTTTTCCCAATAAAACTCTTTAATGGAATTATTGTACTTGATACATCTTTAGGAGAACAAATATTCCCAACAAAATTAAGTTTGTCCTATTTTTTTGGAATAGGTTATGAAAAAAGCGATTTGGAAGGTGTGAAAGATTTTTATCTCACCACACAAGGAAAAATTCTTGTCGCTCTTATATTATTTGCTTTGCCCGCTTTGGTAGCTTACCGGGTTTATTTATCAAAAACCCCAAAAACTAAAAAATGAAAATTATGAAATTATTACAATTTTTTCTCAACGTACTTTTTATTTGTATTTCTATGTTTACTTTCTCTCAGAAACTTCCGGTAACATTGAACTATAAAGACACTATTAAACGTGAATTTAAGCCTTTAGAATTTAAGTTAATTCAAAAATACAAAGAAGAAGGTTTGTATAAAAAAGGTATATATCAAGCCATTGCAGATCTTGATGAGCAGTTTAAAGCAAAAAATCTTTACGCTTTTATACAAGCCAAAGAGAATTTTGAATCTATGTATTATTACCAAAACATTGAGGCAGATAGTTTGCAATTAATTGTATTTCAGTTATACAAGGATGCGATAGAACAACCTGCACCTTACGGGAATTTTAAAGCACATTTACTCAGAACTTTTTTAAATAACTACTATGTAAAAAATGCCATAATTGAAGGGGACGAAAGTTTAGATTGGCCACTTATTGGAAAATTATCTTTGGATGACAGATATAAAATACTGGAAAAAGCCAAAGAATTAATGATAAAGGATCCAGAAACGCTAATGACTTATTCAGGTAGATTTTTACAAGATTTAAAATTCAAAACAGAATTGTCCTATCCTTCTTTATTTGAATATTTTATTTGGAACAATTTTCCTGGAAATTCCTATTATGAGAATAGTTTAGATTCTGAAGAATATTTAAAACTTTTAGGTAAAACAGACAATCTATTAAAAACCGAATTAAAAAATGAAAACGATTCCATCAAATTCTCATACCATTATCATTTAGAAAAACTCAATTTCACTTTAAAAAGATATGAGTATTTCGCAACTTACACCATTTCGAGAATCAATACGGTTTTTGGGTCTTTAGATATTGACGAAGACAAAAAAGATAACGCCCTATTTGAGAGCTTGCAATACCATAAAAATTTACTTAAAACCAATGCAGCTTCTGCACATTTTGCCTACGAAATTGCAAGTTATTATGCAACTAGAGCGTTGAGATTTAATTATACTGAAGAAACTTATGTGCAGTACTTCAATATGGCGTTAGCAGAAATTGAAGAAAGTTTAAAAGCATATCCCAACTCTCAAGCACAATTTAGTCTCTTGAACCTGAAAACGCAAATTTTAAATGAAAATCTCGAATTTTACTTCAAAATTGCTCCAAAGAAAAATGAGAGTAGTTTATTAAATGTACGATTCAGAAACATGGAATCTGCCGAAATCAACATTTATAAAGTTACGGGAAGAAAGAAAAAAGAAAACTATTACAACCCAATAAAAGATTTAAATTTGACCAAAGTTGAGTTTCGACATTTGGAATTATTAAAAGATTTAAATCATAATTACCATTCAATCGATTTTATTATAAAGTCATTACCTTCTTCAGGAGAATATCTCATTCTGTTAGGTGAAAATCAATTGGTGCTTAACAAAGCAATTACGATAGATACTTTAAGCAGTCTTGAGAATCTCTCTTATGAGGTTATTAATGTTACCAATATTTCTGTGGCTAGTTCTGTAAATGAGGGAATTGGTAAAGTATTAGTCGTAAATTCTGATACTGGAATTCCGGTAAAAGGTGCTTCTGTTAAAGCCAAAGGTTACAAAATAACTTATACTGGAGTTACCGACGAAATGGGAATTTATAGTTTTAAACCCAAAGATGAATACAACAATTTTAATATAACTGCGCAGTTCAAAGATGATATTGCTGGTACAGATTTGTATTTCGGGGGAGAATATAAAGAAACAATAACTCCAGAATACCGCATTTTTACAGACAGAGCAATTTACAGACCGGGGCAAAACCTATATTTTAAAATTATTGCTATTGAAGAGAAAAATGAAAAATATGAAATTTTAAAAGACCATAACATTACAGTTGATATTCAGGATCAAAATGGGACAAACATTTACACCAAAAACTTTACAACAAATGAGTTTGGAAGTGTTTCATCTGAATTTGATTTGCCAATGAATGGTTATCTGTTCGGAAGTTTAAGTTTAATTATAAATGGAAACTATGCACACAATATTTCTGTTGAAGAATACAAAAGACCAACATTCGAGGTTAGTTTCGATAAAACCAAAGACCAATATTCTTATGGAGATTCAGTGAAAATAAGTGGTAGTGTAAAAGCTTTGGCAGGTTATCCTGTTAGCAATGCAGAAGTACAATTATTCTTAGATCCAACTTATTATTTTTACAGATGGTACAGTCCCACTCCTGATGAAACTAAAAGACAAGTATTTAATGTAAAAACAAACGACGAAGGCAAATTTGAATTTACTTTTTATGCCCAAGAAAGCAAAAATTATTACGGTCAGTATTACGCCATAACGGCTAAAGTTGTTGATATAAGCGGCGAAACACATGAAGCTTATAATGGAGTAATGGTTGGCAAAAGTTCGTTAAGCGCATATTTCAATGGGATAAATGAAGTAATTAGATCTGACGAAAGGGCTGTCGCAAAATTACACATTCAAAACTCACAAGGCGTAGAGCAAGAAAAAGTGAAGGCGACTTACAAAATTGAAAGAATAACAACAGATTACAGAAAAATATTCAGTAAGGTAGAAATTAGTAGATTTTCCGATGAAGAATTTATTCAAAACTTCCCGGATTATACCTTTAAAAACAATACAATTTATAAAACCGTGGCTCAAGGTGAAATGTATACGGGCGATTCATTGATGTTGCATAAGTTGCTAGACAACAAAGGAGGCGATTATCGAATTGTTTTAGATATTATTGAAATGAAAGGTGACACCCTTCATACTGAAACATTCTTCAGTTATATTGAAGTTGATAAATCAGAAAATAAAATAAATAAAGATTTATGGATTTCTTTACCTGAAAACAAAAATGTTGAACCGGGCAAAACTATTGAATTTAAAATAGGTTCAAAAATAAAGAACCAAGCAATATTGCTTACAATTGTAAATAATACAGGAATAAAAAAATTAATTTGGGAATATCCAGAATTCAGTAAAACCATAAAATACCAATTTACCGAAGAAGATAAATCTGGAGTTTACATTCACATTTTGGCTTGCCACGATGGAGTATTTTACAACAATCAACAATCTCTTTATTTTATAGATGATACTAAAAATTTAGATATTACCTTAGAAACAAAAAGAGATAAATTAACTCCTGGAGCAAAAGAAAAATGGATTTTAAACATCAAACAAAAAGATCTAAAAATTAACGATGCCGAATTACTTGCTGGCATGTACGATGCTTCACTAGATGCTTTTCGATCAAACTATTGGTATGCCGGTTTTAATGTTTCTCATTATGTTTCTTTTTCTTGGAATACTTATGGGAGGTATAGTTATCTAGAGAAAGGAAGTTATTTTAAGAGTGCTGGATTCGGTAATTATGCAAGTTACAATTTGGTCGACGGAAATTATGCTTTAGGGTCAGTGGACATGCAATTGAGAGGTTCAAGAAGTGATGATGTTGTTTATGATAGAATGGAAGAATCTGAGTCTGGTAAGTCTTATGCTCGAGCGCCATCGGTAGGAAATAAAAACGTTTCTGCCAATTCACTTTCAAAAGATGAAGCAAAGAAAGAATCTAAAAATGATAAACAGAACGCAAGTGGAGAAAGAGATTTGAATCAAGAACAAATAACTGAATCTCCTCAAGTTCAAATGAGAGAAAATTTTAATGAAACCGCATTTTTCTATCCCAATGTTTACGCGCAAAGTGATGGAACGTACCAAATAGAATTTACCTTGCCAGATGCGCTCACAAAATGGAAACTTATGACTTTTGCGCATACAAAAGATTTAAAATCTGGTGTTTCTACTCAATTTTTTGAAGCAAGTAAAGATCTCATGATTCAAGTAAACGAACCTAGATTTTTCAGAGAAAATGATAAATACGTTTTTGCGGCCAAAGCAATTAATACAAGTAAAATAAAACAAAACACAAAAGTTTCTTTGCGTATTTTTGACCCGGTCACAAATAAAGATTTATCTCAACTTTTTGGCATTAACGGTCCGCAAAATTTAGTGTTAGATTCATTGAAATCTGAATCAGTGAGTTGGACTTTAAATATTCCAAAAAACATATCATTTGTTCAATACGAATTAAAAATAATAGGTGAAAATTTTGCCGATGGTGAAACAAAAGCAATTCCAATTTTATCTAATAGAATTCACCTTCAAATTGCGCAACCTTTTGTAAAATACAGTGTGGGCGAATCTACTTTTGAGTTCAATGATTACAAAAAATTAAGTCCGACCGCCGAAAAATTGAGTTTCAGCCTCCGACTTGAAACCCAAACTTTATGGTCTGCAATGATGTCGTTGCCGTATCTGATGGAGTTTCCTTATGAATGTTCTGAGCAACTATTTGCACGTTATTTTTCAAATGTAATTGCGCTTAAAATATTAAAAGAAAATCCGGAGTTTGAAGCAATCGTAAAACTTTGGAAGTCAGAAAATCCAGATGCTTTTATTTCGGCTTTAGAGAAAAATCCGGAGTTGAAACAAATTGTTCTTTCAGAAACACCTTGGGTTTTGGATGCCAGAGCAGAAAACGAACAGAAAAAAAGATTGGCAGGTTTATTTGATAAAACCAATTTAGAACAAGAGCTAAAAAGCACATTGGCAAAACTTAAAAAACAAAAAGCCAATGATGGAGGCTGGGGCTGGTGGAAATCAGAAAAATCTAATGTTTACATTACACAATACATACTGGCAGGTTTTGGAAGATTAGAAGAATTGGGCGTTGAAGTAGATCGCGGCATGCTCAACAGCGCGCTTGAATATTTGGACAAGGAGTACACAAAAAATTACAATAAATTAAGCGCAAAAGACAAAGCAAATAAATATGGTGTTAGTGAAATGACTGTAAGTTACTTGTTAGCAAGATCATATTTTGATAAAAAAAATACGCCAGCCGTAGATTATTATTATCCAATAATGATAGAAAACTGGAAAAACTTCGGACTGCAAACGCAAGCAGGAATTGGTGTTTTGGCATTGAGAAATAACAATACTCCTTTGGCAACTTTAATCAAAAATTCGGTACTTGATAGAAGTACTTTCCGACCAGAAAGAGGAAGATATTGGAACGATAATACTTACGGTTATTATTGGTATCAATCGCCAATTGAAACTGAAAGTATAATGGTAGAATTTTTCAAAAAACACGGTGGCATGGAAGCCGAATTATCTCAAATGCAATTGTGGTTGATTTTGAATAAGCGCACAAACTCTTGGGAAACAACCAAAGCTTCTACCTTGGCCTGTAATGCATTGCTTTTAAGTAAATCTCCAAAAGTTGAAGTAAGAGTAGTAAGTGCCACATTTTCAAATGGAGAAAAATTGCCATTGAATATCAACGCGCCAGAAAATAAAATAGTAAAAAATGGTGCTGAAATTAAAGATGCTTATGCAAAACTTACATTGACGTCAAACTCAAGTGAGCCAATTTTAGGAGCGTTTCAGCTTTCTTATCTTGAAGATATTGATAAAGTAGAAAAATCGACAGGAGCATTTACGGTAGAACGTCATTATTATTATCTCGTAGAAGGAAAGCAAGTTGAACTCAAAAAAGGTGAAATATTACCAATTGGAAGTAAAATTCTTGTAAAGATATTATTGATAACTACACAAGATTTAGAGTTTGTGCACATTAAAGATTCCAAGGCTTCGGGGTTTGAACCAGTTTCAACGATGTCTGGTTATAAGTATGATAAACTATATTATTTCCAGACCAACAGAGATGCCACAACTGAGTTTTTTATAGATTATGTTCGCAAAGGTTCTTACTATTTTGAATATGAAATTTTCGTTACAGCAAAAGGAGAATTAATTGCAGGCCCGGTGCAGGCAGAATGTATGTATGCGCCAGAGTATAGAGCAAATACTAAAAGTGATACTTTTGAGATAAAATAGGAGAAATAAAACGATTAAAATAAAGTAAGTCGAAAATAAAAGTTGTTTAAAACTGTGAGAAATACTTAGTGGAAAATATTTGGAATTTTATAGTCAAAACTTATCAAGGTGCATTTGCGTATTTTGGTAAACTATTGTCAAATCCATTTGATTTTCAAAATCCGTTTTATCTATTAATTTATTTATCTCTAGCTGTTTGGTTGCTTGAAATAATTATACCTTGGAGAAAAAATCAAAAAATAATTCGCAAAGATTTTTGGTTAGATAGCTTTTATATGTTTTTCAATTTTTTCATTTTCAACCTCATCATTTATGCACTTTTAAGTAAAACCGTAGCCAATGGTTTTTCTAGTTTAATGTCAGTTATGGGTCTGCCAGCAAAAGGTTTGATTGATTTATCATGGCTTGCTCCAATTTGGATAATCATAGTCTATTTTCTCATTTCAGACTTACTTCAATGGTGTGTGCACAATCTTCTTCACCGCATTCCTTTTCTCTGGAAATTTCATAAACTGCACCATTCAGTTTTAGAAATGGGATTTGCTGCACATTTACGTTTTCATTGGGGCGAAATATTAATTTACAATATTTTCAAATATATATTTCTTGCTTGGTTTTTTAATTTTTCGCTTCCCTATGCTTTTTACGTATATTCTTTGGCACTATTAATTGGACATCTCAACCACGCAAACTTGGGTTGGAGTTATGGACCATTAAAATACATTTTCAACAATCCAAAAATGCACATTTGGCACCACAGCAAGGTCTTGCCTGAAACTCATCCAAAAGGAATGAATTTCGGTATTTCTCTGAGTATTTGGGATTACATTTTCAAGACAAACTACATTCCTTTTGATGGCAGAGATATTCAATTGGGATTTGACAAAGTAGAAGATTATCCAGAAAAATTTTTAGTGCAGCAAGTTCAGCCTTTTAAAGAGAACGAATGAGGTTTTATCACATAAATTCAAACTCCTTCAATATCTCAATGAATTTTTCATTGTTTAATGGTTTGGTCACAAATTTTTTGGCAACTGGTGTTTTGTCAAATTGCTCATAGTCTCTTTTGTGGTCTGATGTTGTGAGGATAATGAAAACTGGTGAAAGTTCCACCCCTTCTTCATCAAACAATTCATCTATTGCATCTATAAGTTCAAAACCATCCATGTCTGGCATTTTTACATCTATCACAAATAGTGCAGGCACATCGGCTTTAGACTGGACACATTCTCTAACTAGATCAAGTGCTTCTGTTCCATTGGTTTTAACAATTACTTCCTCGAAAATATTTAATTCTGTCACCAAATCTTTATTGTAAAAATTGGTGATTTCATTGTCGTCTACTAAGACTATTGTTGTATTATCTAGTTTCATCTGTGTTAAATATTATTTTGATACTTGTTCCTTCTCCAACTTTACTTAACAAACTTACATGACCATTGTTCAATTCAATTATTTTTTTAACAAGATGCAAACCAACTCCACTGCCTTCAATACCTTTGCTATTAGAAAGTCTTTTAAATAATTGAAAGGGACCGTCCAAATCATTTTTCAAATCCATTCCTAATCCATTGTCTTCTATTATTATTACTGGATTAGAATCAACCATGTCTAAATTTACAATTATTTGCAACGCTCGATCTGGACTTTTATATTTTATAGAATTTCCTATTATATTTTGAAATACACTGCGCAAAGATGCTTCATGATAAAATATTGATTGAAATTCTTTATGGTTTATCGTTAAAGTTCCTTCTTTATAATCGTGATTATTATCGGCAACGGCTTGAATCATACCGGGTAAATGGCACCATTCTTTACTTTCTGACAGTAAATATTTGTTTATTTTACTTACTTG
>JBBSUQ010000060.1:0-17404 GCA_038234235.1 Flavobacteriales bacterium | reverse complement strand
TCATGGCATGCCATGACCCTACAACGGGCATAACCCCTGCGGGAATATCACTACCGAATGTCAAAAATTATATCTTAAACATGCAATGGCCTGCCCTCCGTTGCATCCAATGCGGCTTCCTTAACTGCCTCCGAATATGTAGGATGTGGATGGCATATTCTTGCGATATCTTCTGCTGAAGCTCGGTATTCCATCGCTACAACGGCTTCCATAATTAAATCTGCTGCTCTTGGGGCAATCATGTGGACACCCAATACTTCGTCTGTGTTTTTGTCAGCTATTATTTTTACCAAACCTTGCGTGTCCATGCTTGCTCTGGCACGACCTAATGCTTTTATTGGAAACTGACCGATTTTAATTTCTATTCCTTCTTTTTTCAATTCTTCTTCTGTTTTACCTACAGATGCCACTTCTGGCCAAGTGTAAACTACGCCTGGTATTAAATTGTAATTAATATGTGGTTTCTGTCCTGCCAACATTTCTGCTACGTAAACGCCTTCTTCTTCTGCTTTATGAGCCAACATTGCGCCTCGAACTACATCTCCAATTGCGTAAATGTTATCTACGTTGGTTTGCAAATGATCGTTAACTTCAACCATACCTTTTTCGGTAACTTTAACGCCTGCTTTGTCTAATCCAAGTCCTTCGGTAAATGGTTTTCTACCTACGGCAACCAAACAATAATCAGCTTCGAAAGTTACTTCTTTTTCGTTTTTATCCAGCGCCGTTACAATTACAGATTTGCCTTTGTTTTCAACTTTCTGAACCTTGTGTTGCATGTTAAATTTAAATCCTTCTTTCTTTAGCACCCTCGTCAATTCTTTGCTCATGCTAGAATCCATTGTTGGAATGATGTTGTCCATAAATTCAACAACTTCTATTTTGGTTCCCAATCTTCCGAAAACCGATCCTAGTTCCAAACCAATTACTCCGCCGCCAATAACAATCATGCTTTTTGGAATTTCCTTTAAATTCAATGCTTCTGTAGAAGTAATAATTCGTTTTTTATCAGGCTCCATTCCTTTGAAAAAATTAGGTTTGGATCCCGTAGCTATTAATATATTTTTACCAGTAATTTTCTTTTCTTTTCCTTCTGAATCTTTAATTGAAATGGTGTTTTTATCAACAAAACTTCCTATGCCGTGGTGCACTTCAATTTTGTTTTTATCCATTAAATATTTAACACCGGCACAAGTTTGATCTACAACCTCATTTTTACGCTTAATCATTTGATTGATATCTGCTTTCACACTTCCAATTATTCCGTGCTCTGCAAAATTATGCGTGGCATTGTGGTAGTGCTCAGATGAATCCAACAAGGCTTTTGAAGGAATACACCCAACATTTAAACAAGTACCGCCTAGTGTATCGTATTTTTCTATTATTGCGGTTTTCATGCCCAATTGAGCGCATCGAATTGCTGCAACGTATCCACCTGGTCCGCTTCCAATTATAATAATGTCGTAATCCATATTAAGATCTAAAAAATGATTCATGCAAATTTATAAATCATTTGTAGATTAGAAGTGAATTGTGTTGTTTTATTGTAAGATGATGTTTAATTATTGATGTTTAATCTTATTCCGATAAGTTATAATCCTTTTAAATAACAATGATTCAGCGAAAATTATTTGATTATCAATGTGATTTTTCTCTAAGCCCAAACTTTGGTTCCTTCCGAACAGTTTTTGCAAATTTCTATTTGGCTGCGGTCCATTATAACTTGCTTTCTAAAAGCCACATATTTCTCTGAATTCCATATTTCAGCATACGAATTCGTGTTTAAATTGCCTAACACAAATTGCGCATCTTTGTCAAAACAACAGGGCACAACTTTACCGTCCCAAGTTACCACTCCGCCCGACCACATCCGCCAACAGTGGTTTTGCATTTTGCTTTTTAATTCAAAAGTACCATCCAGTTTTTTTCGGTACCGGCTGTAATTTTCATCCTTTGGCATTAAAATATTTCCATTTTCGTATTCATAAAACTGAGCAGTTTTTATTCGAACTTCATCAATTTCCATTTCTTTTGCCAAGTTAAAAACTTCCGGAATTTCATGCTCATTTGGTGCAACTGCTAAAAATTGAAAGATTAAATGTGGCGTTTTAGATTTTAGTTTTTTCTTCGCTTCAACCATCGCTTTGCTGCCTTCCAAAACTTTTTTCAAACTACCGTGAATTCTATAGTTTTCATAAGTTTCTTGAGTCAAACCATCAATTGAAATTATTAACCTTTTTAAACCAGATTTCACTATTTCTTCTGCGTTTTTATCATTAATAAAATGTGCGTTTGTAGAAGTTGACGTGTAAATTTTGTGTTTATCTGCTTCTTTAATTAATCCCAGGAAATCAGGATTTAAAAATGGTTCACCTTGAAAATAATAATTAATATATCCAATATGATTTTTTACTTGAGCCAACAATTTTTTATTTAATTCTAAATTTAATTTTCCTGTAGGTCTTGTAAATTTTTTTAATCCACTAGGGCATTCCGGACAGCCTAAATTGCAGGCTGTGGTTGGTTCAATACTCAACGAAAAGGGGAGAGCAGAAGTTTTTGGATTTTTAGTAATTTTTGATAATATAAAAGACACTTTTAAGCGCATAAGATTCCAAAACCTGCTAAATGAGAGGCAACGTAATATTTGGATTGAATCTTGAAAATTGCTCATAAATATTATATTTTATTGTTTCACGATTCTTCGCATAAAAATTTCGCCTGTTGCACTTTCAAAATTCACAATATATATGCCATTAGGTTCTAGTGAAATATCAATATTTACATCATCCAAGTAATTAGATTCATTTACTATTCTTCCAAATACATCAGTAATTGTGTATTTTTTTATAAGAAAAGCTAAGTCCTTTTTGATTTTGAAAATTCCATTATTTGGATTTGGATAAATTCCGACTAAGAAATCGATATTGCTAAAATGAATGTTGGCCGTGCTATTTGGGTCCACTTCAAAATGATAAATACCGCCCAAATCTGTACCTACAAACATGTTTAGATTGCCGTCGTTATCAATGTCATCCGTATAAAAAGCGCTGTAACCTTGAGCGTCTATTTGCAAAAAATCATTGTTTACTAAATCAAATGCTGCTCCAGTACCTAAATTATTGACGATGTTTTTGTAATAATACAATTTTCCGTTAAATGCGCCTGCGAATAAATAAATGATGTTGTTTAATTTAAAAAAATGAGGTGTTGCATATCCATTTGTACTTCCATTTTCAGTTACATCTACCAAACCTAGGTTGTTATTAACCAAAGTGAATACAGGTGCCGCTGCAGTTCCAGTGTTTTGATAATAGGTTAATTTACCGTTTTTGTCTCCAATTATTAAATCAAAAAGTCCGTCTTCATTTAAATCAAATAGTTGTGGTGAGGCATATTGTTGAACTTCAATGATCGTCCCCAATGCATCTTGAAGATTTACTGTGGGTGAGCCGAACGTGGGACTGCTTCCAGATGTTGTATTGCTGTAATAAATTAGCCTGCCATCGTCTTTTCCGAGAATTAAATCTTGATCGCTGTCATTATCTAAATCACCAAAAGCAGGAAATAGGCGTAAGCCGAAACCAGATGTCCCTAAGTTTAAAAAATCGTCGTCAATCAAGCTAAAGATTGGATTACTTGTAGTTCCAGTATTTTTATAATATGCCATTGTACTTTCTTTGGAAAGACTCGGTTTGTACCTAAAAAAATTAGAAATAATTAAATCTTTTTTACCATCCTTATCAATATCTGAAATTATTGGAATACTTCCTGTTCCGTGGTCAATCATATCTTTTTGAAACAGATTTTTGTATTGAAAATTAAAACTTGGCAGGGCATTGGATCCCGTATTCTTATAGAAATAAATACTTTGTACGTTTTGAGATACATTTTTTGCATTTCCAGAAACTACCAAATCTTTTATGCCGTCAAAATCTACATCAATAAAAAAGGCAGCTGGAAACAGCTCTAAATTAACAGGTATTGAATTAGATGGAAAAGCATTGTTCTGTGAAATCATTGCTGAATTTGTGTTGGGAGCTGAGCCACCGTTGATGAGTAAAGTAAGATTACTGTAAGAAATGTCGCCTAATATTAAATCTAAAACTCCATTGTTGTCATAATCCAAAGCTAAAACTGTTGAACCTGCATGTAGTCCTTCTTTTTGATTTGTATAATTTATTTTTAATGGATTAGGAACATTTCCACTGGTACAATCTGTAGAATTATCATTAAGAATTATAACATTTGTACTTAAATCTTCACCAAAAAGTCCCCAGCAATTATTTTTTAATTCAAAAATTAAACTGTCACTGTGGCCATATAACTCCCTACTTTGATTTTGATGGTATTCCACATGCGTACCGTTGATTCCAAAAGTTAAAACATCTAAATCGCCATCATTATCAACATCTATTATCGCAGGAATATCGCTGGAAGGGACATATAAATTTGTTAGAGTGCCGAAGTAATCTGTGAGAATAAAATCTTTAGTAAGTTGCCATTGCAAACCATTAACAGCATCTCCAGTATTTTTGTAAACAGCTATGCCACCAATGCTCGAAGTGAAAAGATCGTTCTTTCCATCTCCATCGTAATCAGCAAAATAAAGTCTATAAAAAATATCTGTTGGAAATAAAAATCGTGAATTATAAAGTTGTCGGTATTTTTTCACAGTAGCCACCACAATTTGTTCGTAAACTCTGATGTTGTTGTTTGTGCGATCAAAAACCACTAAATCCATATCGCCATCATAGTCGATATCGAGTTCAGATACTTGTGCATAATTGAATCCTCCTCCGAATGCGTTAGTAAGATTTCCTGGCGAATTTATAGCGATATTGTTTGGTGCATATTCAAAGCCAAGTTGTGCATTTAAGAAATTATAGTTACAAATTGCTGTAAAAATCAAAAAGAAAATCAATAAAAATCTCATTCTTTAAAATTACAACTTATTTCAGAAATAAGTAAAAGTTAGATGATTTTTCCAGCTTATACTTCAATGTTTTTGGTTTTACTAATAATTCAACCCTGAAAATTGGCACAAATAGATTGATTAAATATTAATATAAAAATTCAAATATAAATTAAATTACTAACTTTGGTTTTTATTATTTACAATTAATACCGACAAAAGTGTATAAATTATTAGCCATGGGACATGCCTGTCCTGCATGTAAAGAACCTGTTTATGGTAAACTGGATACCAAAAGATACTGTAACAAACGATGTCGTTTTCGCTATAATAAGCGTAAGGAAAAACAACTTAAAATTAGGTGCGAAAATTTAGATCAATTCGAAAAGAAAAATTTCGAAATTATGTCGTTTCTAGTAGGTGCTACTAAATCTTATTTTAAAGCCGATTTGGATTTACTTCGTAGCAAGGGATTTCGCACGAGTAAATTTTGCAGCAAAGGATTTGTAAAAGGAATTCCTGTATTCATTATAGAACAGTATGCGTTTTATGTCAAAAACCTTGAAGTACATATTCATTTGTTGGCTCAAGCTGATGATTTTTTAGACGGCGTCGAAGAACGATGGAAACTTGATTTTCCAAATGCAGAAGAGGAATTGTTAGATGATGACAATTTGAGTATGAAGGTACTTGGCGTAAAGTTAAAAGAGTATTTGAAGATTCATCAGCCTCAGAGTGAAGTTATGGAGGAGTTGAGGCGAAAAATGGCGAAATGGGCGATTTGGGTATTCGGGATTTGGCGAATTTAGGTCAGATTTTGGCACGGTGAAAAGTAAATATATATCTGAAATTGAGACAATTAATAAGTTAAATTTTTAACAAAAACTAAATTTATCAAAAACTCTACTAATTTCAATACAAACAGTCCCATAATTCTAATAATGAAACACAGGGAACCATAAATTTCATCGAAATACTATTTAAAATTCAAATCCTACTATATTTCTCAATAAAAAAATCACGGGGAAAATATCGGAAGTGGATAATTATGCATTTTATTTAATGGTGATTTGTAATTATCCTTCGATTAAAATTACCAAAATCACTTATAATAATAAACTATACCAAAGGAACTTCAATAAGTAGAATTTTCGAGTCTTCATTCGCTTCGATAAAACAATTTTCACAACCTTCTATTTCAATTGAATCCCGATTATTTAAAATTTCAGTATCCAATTTAATTTCCCCTTCAATGATCATTAGAAATAATCCATTTTCTGCATCATTTGGTTTAAGTTGAATGGAATTTTCCTTTTCTAAATTCAAAATACTTATCCATGCATTTTGCTGAATCCAAAGTGGAACGTTATCAGTTTTTGGACCAACTAATTTTACGATTTTATTTTTCTTCTTGAAATCATCAATTTTTATTTGTCCGTAGCGTGGTTCAATATTTCTTGTATCAGGTTCTATCCAAATTTGAAAAAGTTGTAATTCTTCAATTTTACTGGAATTTTTTTCAGAATGTCGCACGCCCGAACCTGCCGACATAACTTGAATTTCTTCTGCACTAATCGTTCCCGAATTTCCCATAGAATCTTTATGAGTAAGTTGGCCCTGCAATGGAATTGTAATAATTTCCATATTGTCATGAGGATGCTCATTGAAGCCCATATTGGGAGCAATTTTATCATCATTTAACACACGCAACGCCCCAAATTGTAAATTTTCAGGATTATAATAAGATGCAAAACTAAATGAGTGTTTGGCATTTAACCAAACATGATTGGCACCACCTCTATCTTCTGATCTGCGAATTTTATATTCCATGATTTTTTAAGTAAAGGTAAGAATAAAATACCCGGGTAAGTAAATTTTATTGATTTAATTTTTACCACGAACTACTCGCTCCACCTCCACCAGATGAACCACCGCCCCAAGAGCCACCGCTTGAACTGCCTCCAGATGACCATCCAGATCCGCCCGAATAACCGTTACTTGAGGATGAACTTCTTTGTAGCATAGCTATCGAATATCTATTAATGTCGGTCTTGCCGCAGTTTTTACATGAACTCTTTTTCTCGCCAATTCCTGACGAACTATAGGTAGCGGCAGTAATAGTGCGGTCGTAATCTTTGTTATATGTTAAAAAACCGCATTTCGGGCACTTGTGATAGCCGGAAAACGATTTTTTATATTTCAGTATTAAAAGGTCATCATCCAAATCTGTTGTCCAAACATCATAATCGACACTTTTAATAAATTCTTCTTTCAATTGACCTTTTTCCAGATATTTAATTTCTTCAGCTTGGTCAAGTTTGTGCATTACAGCTCCATTTTTAGCTGAAAATCGAATCATATTCCGATACCGACTCATTAAATTTTTACTTAATCTCAAAATAAAAATATGGGTAAGTGGAAATAAGATAGGCCAAATCCAGAATTTGAAAAGTTGAATTTTATGGTATTTTTTGTAAGGATCATGTTCCAACCTTGTGAAGATAAATACGACTAGAAAAAATAATAATCCTACCAAATGCCAAGCAGCAACACCTATAAGAATTGATTTTTTCTGTTTTTCTAGCCGTTCTTTTTCCGATTTATCATACTTTGCCAAGTAGTCCATGTTATCTGCTACTACATCCTTCACTTCCAAAACTTTCCCTAACAAAACTCGACTAACTGCCTGCGTTCCTTTTATAAGTCCAGTTCCATAATCTCCTAATTTAAAATCGGGAAGCATGTATTCTTGTTGAATCATTTTACTCGTTGCATCTGTTAACACGGTTTCAGTTCCATAACCAGTTTCAAAGAAAATGTTTCTTTGGTCTACAACCAACAACATCAATAAACCATTGTCTTTATTGTTTGCGCCAATTTTCCAGTAATTGAAAAGTTCTGTTGCAAAATCTTTTGGAACTTGCTCACCAATAGTTTGCAAACAAACAACGGCAACTTCAAAACTATCGTTCACATAAATGTCTTCCAAAAGTGTTTCTAAAGTGATTTTTGAATCATTATTTAAAATATTACTTGCATCCGAAACTCTGCTATTGGTTCTTATAGGATTGAAAACATCTTGAACTTTTAACTGCGAGTTAGCAAAACTTCCTAACAATATAAAAAATAAAAAAAAGAATGTGTTTTTAATTGTAGTCATTTATTCAGGGAAATTAATTTTCGTTCCTTTTCCTTTTCCATTTCTATCTATTACAGAATTATAAGCGCTGATTGCTTCAATATATCTTGAAAATTCAACTGAAATTCTATTGGCATCACCGTCTAGAGCCGCAATTTGATCTTGATTTAAATCTCCTTGAGCTTTTATTTTACCAATTAATTTTTGAATCTCTTGTTCCGTCTTTTTTGAATAACTGTAATTTGAAATTTTTTCATCTAATTCTTTTTCTAATTCAGCATTTGCAGGAACAAGGGTTAACAAGTTATTATTTCTTCTTTCAATAGCATTTTCCCATTTTCTTTTTGCACTTTCTACTTGACTCGTCGTAACGTCATTTTGAGTTCTTTGTTCATCAATAATTGTACTCACATTTTTTTGTTGTGATGAATTGTTGCACATATAAAGAATAAGAAATAAAACACCAACAAACGCACATGCAATTGCAATTTTTACAGCAAGACCTTTACTATGTTTTCCTTCAGATTTTTGACTTTCAATGGCACCTAAAACATTTGTGGCAGTAGAATCTAATGGATCATTTCTAAGTTCCATTCGAGCAGCTTGCTCCGCTTTCGCGATATATTCCTGATTTTTCTCAAGAAGTCCTAAACGATAATAACTTTGTGCAAGAATTGCATTTCCATCCTTAATATACGGATCAATTGCTGTTGCTTCTTCAGCGCTCTGAATTGCATCGGCATAATTTTGAACTTTAAGATGATTAACAGCCTGATTTAAAAGATCTACAGCTTGCAACATTAAATTTTCCCATTCACTTTCTCCTAAACCCATGGAGAGGGCAAGTTCTTTTAATTCTTTTCTTGAAAGCGGTCTGTCGCTATTTATTTCGTTGGCAGAAACAACTTTTTGTAAATGCTCTTTAAATTTTTCTTCTGAATAGTCCATTTTACCTAATTGCAGGATAAATATAGTTATTCAAATAAAATAATTCTAAAATATTTCAGAAACTTCTACAAACGCAATCCAATTACCATGATATCATCGGTTTGTTCAAAATCACCTTTCCAATCATTTAAATGCTTCAAAAGCACATCGTGTTGTTCTTGCATTGGAAGATGACTGTTTTCTTTGAGTAGGTTTTGAAAGCCACGAGCCATCATTTTTTTATTGCGCGGCCCACCAAATTGATCAATAATTCCATCGGAAAATAGATAAATAATATCACCTTTTTGTAATTGTTTTTCTACAGTTTCAAATTCCTTTTTAGGTTTTTTTTCATAATCGTATCCGCCACCAATTGAAGCTTTATTAAATCTTATTTTTTCAAACTCATTTCCTCTTAAAATCCAAATAGGTCTTAATGCCGAAGCCATTTTAACATTTAAAGTTTTTAAATCGAATTCGCAAACAGCCATGTCCATTCCATCTCTACCGTCATTAGGACGCTCATATTGCCTAAGAGTATTGTTTATCTCATAATCCAATTCAGATAATAATTTACTTGGTGTATCAATATCTTCACGGTGAATTATTTCTTTCATAGCAACAAAGCCAATTAAACTTATAAATGCACCCGGTACTCCATGCCCTGTTGCGTCACATGCTGCTATAACTATTCTGCTTCCAAATCTCTCGAAATAATAAAAATCTCCACTTACCTTATCTTTAGGCTGTAAAAGTATAAAACTGTCTGGAATACTTTTTCTCAGTTTTTTAAGATCAGGTAATAGTGCACTTTGAATTTTTACACCATAATCAATGCTATCTTGTGTTTCAAGGTATTGTTGTTTTAATTTGTTTTTCTGCAATTCAATTTCAGCTGTACGATGGGTTAATATTTCTTCCAATCTTTTTTTCTGACCAATAAGATTTTTAGTTCTGTATTTTATAACTATTACTAAAATTGTAACAATCAATAATAGACCTAATAATGAAAACCACCATTTTTTCCAAATAGGTTCAGGAACGTTTATTTTAAGAATAACTTTAGTAGCACTCCAATCTCCATTGCCAATTCTTGATCTCACTTCTAGTTCATATTCACCATCAAGCAATTGACTAAAGGTAGCGCTGTTTTCTTTGCTTGGTTCTGACCATTGCTCATCTAAATTTTTCAATCTATACTGATAGTAAACGCCTTCAGAGTTTGAAAGTGAAACAGTGCGAAAGTTTACTTTTATTTTATTTTTTCTATATTCTAAAGTGAGTAAATCAGTGTGTTTAAATACCGAATCATTTAGTATTATAGAAGTAAGTACAGGAGAGGGTTTGTAATCAATAAGTTTATCCTGTAAAATAGAATATTGCACAAGTCCTTCATTGGCTCCAAACCAAAGATTATTGAAGTTGTCAGAATTCACGGCATTTAAGGAAAAATCCATTGCAACATCATTTCGGTAATCAAAAGTTACAATTTCATCTGAGTCACCGCTCATTCTTGAAAGTCCGCCTCTATGAGCGCACCAAAGCATATTTCTTTTGTCTAAAGAAACTTGATATATATAGTCTGAATGCAAACCTTCAGCTGCACTGAATCTTGTGAGTTTCTTGTTTGAAAGTTTAAAAAGTCCTTGACCATTGGTGCCAATCCATAAATTGCCTTTTCGGTCTTCTTCAAAACAAAGCGCATCCATAGAACCGAAGCCATTTAATATTTTCACATTTTTTATTTCGTCATTTTCTAGATAATAAATGGAATTTGCCAAAACAGCAATATAAATTTTCCCGTCGCTTGCGGCAAAAGTAGAATTTACATTATTGTGAGGAAGCCCTAACGATGTGGAATAGTATTTTGTGATATTGTCTTTTAAATTATAAACATAAAGACCATTCATAGTGCTTATATAAGCGACATCTTTAAAGATTTCAATGTGGTTGATGTTATTAGATAAATTATCATCAGACAATTTTAAATAACTTAATTTGCTACTTCCTTCTCTTAAAATGTAAACACCTTTTTCTTCGGTGCCAATCATCCATGTTTTTCCTGATTTTACAATGGCTTTTACTTTTGACTTTGGCAACTGAGAATTATATTTCCACGGAAAAATTGAATCATTTTTAAAATTAATTTGCAAAATTCCATCTCCCATTCCGCTGTATTGATCGCCATCATTGAAAGTACTATAAACAGTTTTTCCTAATCCATATTTATCTAGTTTATAATGGATAAAAAATTTACTATTTAGTTTATTTAAACCCTGACCTAATGTACCGAGCCATAAGTTAGATTCTTTGTCTATAAATATTTTTGTAACAAATTTACTTGGCAGTCCTTTAGATTCCGTTAATGACGAACGAACGTAATACTGCTCGCTAGAGGTGTTTTTTTTAACTTCAAAAACCCCTTTTTCATTAATAGCTATCCACATAGAAGTTAAATCACTGCCAAACATTGATTTAATGCTTACATTATCGAATTCTTCTCCTAAATTTATTTTCTGAACTTTTGAATTCTCATAAATATATAAACCACTGCTTTGGGTGCCAATAAATAGGCTTCCGTTCAGTTCTTCGGCACATTCAACACCATCGTTGTTAACTTTTACAGTTTTTAAATTGCTTATTTTTGAGCCTGCAATCTGAAAGAAAATTAAACCTTCGCTTGAGGTTGCTACCAATTCTTTTTTGTAGACAATTATAGAATTATAAATGGCATTTGGAGGAAGTTTTAATTGTTGGATTGAGGTAATTGTCTGTTTTTCTAAATTTACATCAAGTTCAATTATAGTCCCATTTTGGTGAAGTGCATATATTTTATTATTGTTTTTAATTAATTGTACTACGGGACTTGTATTTTTATTATTAACTAATTTTCCCTGTATTAACCCATCTTTATAAACATAAATTCCTCCGGTATTTGAACCTAAAATTGTAAATTCTTTTTCAATTAAAAGAGATTTATAAAAAGGTTCGTTTACTTTGCCATCATGATCAATTCTTTCAAAGAGAATACCGTCATATTTAAAAGCTCCTTCACTTGTAGTGAAACATAAAAAACCCTTATTATCTTGTTGAATGTTGTAAATATAAGGTTGATTAATTCCTTGAGTTTCACCAAAGGTTGAAAATGAAAATTCCTGCCCAAATAATAAACTAGGAATTAGGCATGCAAATGTGATTAATAATTTTCCTGACATTACTGTTTTCTTACATTAATTTGATATTTGAATTTAGGAACACCTCCAATCGGGATAGTGTAAAATGGTAACATTTCACCATATTGATTTGTAATGTAAAATACAACGTTGTTATTATCCGATGAAGATCCGGGTGTTTTAATAAACTGTACATCTAATGATTTTCCTTTTTCGGCATCTACAATGTCATGAGAACTAAAAGCCCATTTATTGTCTCCAGATCCGGTGGCATATTCTCCTCTTTTGGCAACTGATATTATTTTTATTTTCCCGTCAGAATCCCAATCAAAATTTGACTGTTTCACAGAAATAACAGCACTATCGATATAAGGATAAATATGTGAAATTTGAGTAGAAGAAGTATTAAGTCTAAAGCAATATTCAAAGGTAAAAGCATTACCACCTTCTACAGCTCTATTGTCGTTTGCAGTGGTGCTCATAAAATACCTGTAAAGATTACCGTCATTGCCTGATATACCTTGGGCAATTACTTTAAAAACATAACCGCCGTATTTTTCTGCCAATTCACCTTCACTCGGGTTTAGTGGTCCAAATGTGTACCAATTGTCGTCATATGTTGCTTCTGCACCAAATGTTTTGGTTTTTAATAAATTCCCACTTTTATAATTTCCAGTGGGGCTGGTAGATCTTGCATCTTTGTCAGAAATACAGCCTTTTCCCCCGTAAACTGAAAATGTAGTTTCAGAATCCGCCGAACCATTCAATTCATCATGTTTTCCATTCACATCTGGATCAAAAACACGAATATAAATTGGTTTAACCTGACTTTTAGGAATCACGAAAAAGAAAATTTGAGTATGGTCGTCGTCACCATAACTTGTTTCTGCCTTCGTTCCAAAAGTAACCAAGAAAGGTATGTTTTCTTCCGTTGCCGGCACTGCTTGAGCTTTTGCTGATTCTGTCATAAGAAACGCAGTAAGTATAAATATATATTTTATTAAATTCATTTTTTTGATTTTATTTTGTTACTCTAAATTCTACTCTTCTATTCATACTTTTGTTTTCATCAGAATCATTTGCCACAATTGGTTTAGAATCTCCAAAGCCCTTTACAATAAATCTAGATAAATTTATAAACTGCTTATTTAAATAATCTGCAATGGCTTGGGCTCTGAGTTCCGATAAAATTAAATTTTTATCTTCTCTACCAACATTATCAGTATGAGCAGAAATTTCAATTTTTATTTCTGGAAATCTTTTAATAAAATCAGCTAATAAATTTAAATTGTTAAAAGAACTTTCAGGAATTTTATAACTGTTACTGGCAAACAATATCTCTGGAATTTTAATTAATGCATATTCTAGTGTTGCAGCTTGAACGGTATCCAAATCTTGTAAGGTCAATACAATGAACTTTTTATCTACGACTTTCGCATCTTGATAACCTAAAGATTTTGTTTTGCTGTATACATCATAAAGTGCAGTTGCTGAATTTTCATTTCCTACAGTATAACTGTATTTTTCATTCCTCGAATCGTAATGTTTTTCTATCAAATAATATTCACTTAATTTTTCGAAATATTCGTCACTCACATCAATTTCTTCAGTGCTGGAGATAACTTCCAAAAGGTATTTAATTTTTGTAATGTCATCTTGAGTAAGCGTTTCTTTAATATTATTGAGATAGTTCTCTGATGGGGCATATAATAATTTACTAGTCTGGGACGAATCATTCATCTTCTTATATATAATATTTTTCGAGGTCCCTATTGCAAACATCTGTCCGTTGTTGTAATAATTTTGATTTACTTTTATAACATATTCACCTTCAGTTGAATAATTATGCTCAACATCCAAGCCTGCGTACAAATTACCATCTCCCATATCCCAATATATCTTAGAACTGTCGGCCTCAAAAACTTTTTCTAATTTTAATTTAATCATTCCTTGATTTACTGTATCCGGAAATACCAATGGAAGTTGATATGCATCTTCAATAAGAAATTCATAACTCGCCTGGTTATAAAAAACTTCTTTGCTTTGCTTATCCACCACATTCAAATCCACGATATATAAACCAGAATCAGCGAAACAATGTTTTGCTTCTAAACCCCAATATTTTGTGCCATCTCCCATGTTCCACTGAAAGGTAAATAATGTTGTATCTTCAAAATCGGCATTGGTTTCATAAAATTCAAAACAACGCTCAACAGGTTTGAAATTGGAATATTCAGTAACAGGGAAATTATAATTTATTTCATAAATATCATCGCTTCCGTTTCTAGCAGAAGTAAAATACCATTTTCCATCTTTGGATCTACTAAGGGCAAAATCATCGAATTCTGAATTAACAGGATAGGGGAGTTTAAATGCAGTCATCGCTTTGCCTTCCTTAATTAATGAAGAAAAAATATCTAAATTTTGGTGATTTCCTGATTTTTTGCTAGAATAAAACAATAAATTTTCTGAGAAACTTGGATAGCGTTCATCATAAATTGTGTTTATATTTTCTCCTAAATTTGCAATGGAAACAATGCTTTTGTTCGATACCTTTCCTATATAAATATCTAATCCTCCAAGTCCACCATTTGCATCGGATACAAAAAATAATGAATCTTCACTGATACTAAAATTAGGGTCTAAATAATTGAAGTTTTGATTGCTTAAAACTTCTTTAGGTTTGCTCCATTCCGACTTTTCTTTAATGGTGTTGTAAATTGCAAACTTACCAGGATAGGACAATGATTCACTAGTGAAAAATATATTATTTTCATCTTTTGAAATACAAAAACTACCAATATGTCGGTCTAATTTAATGGGAAGGCGAGTTGGAGTTTTTAATGCTGCATTTATATTTGAAACTAAAAATATTCCGTAAAGTTCTTGATTTTGCATATCTGTAATTTTGGTAATTTGACTGGCATTTCGGTTGGAAATAAAATACGCATTATCATTTACCAGTTGAACATTGTATTCGCTAAAATCATTGTCACTCATTGCGACTTTAGAAACTTTATACAAATCGCTTAGTTGAGCATTACTATAAATACCTATAAATAAAAATATGGAAAAAAGAATTCGTTCCATTAATCAGAAATATCTAGAATTTAAGGAACTCACTTTTTTTCTAAACTCATAGCGCAGCATAATTTCATGTGTGCCTTTGGCATAATTTCTTAAAAGCGAATTTTGGAATGCATAATTATAAGCCATTTCGAATCTTTCATTTAATTGAAAACCAAACAAGGCAGTAAATGAATTGTTCAAAATGTATCCTGCACCAAAATATATTTTTTCTTTAATATATAGGTTTGCATTGAAACTTGCGTAATGAAAATTATTTCCAAGATTAGAATATAAAACTGAAGGTTTTAAAAATAATTTATCTTTCAGTTTGATTAATGTTCCCGCTGTTACAGAATATACGGTATTTGAAAGTTGAACATTATATTGGCTATTGGTTGGCTGACTTATAGGTTTAGTATAAATCAAAGGTAGTGAAAGCCCAATGAAAAATTTTTCGGAATAATAATACAATCCAGTTCCAATGTTCGGAAAATAAAAACGACTGGAGTTTTCATAAAATAAATTATCGCTGTCAACTGTTTTTATTTCGCTTTCTCGAGTTTGTAAATAACTAAAGCCGGCAGAAACTCCGAATGATAAGTGTTGTTTTTTATTTATTCGAAGATGATAGGCATAACTCGGATAAAAACCTGTATGATTTTGAATTCCTATTCGGTCATTAAACATATTTAAACCGATGGCGTGGTTTTTTTTCAATGGTGTGTGTAAGCTTAAATAATCAGTTGTAGGTGCGCCATTAAGACCAACCCACTGACTATTGTGAACGGCCGTTATACTCAAACATTCGCGTGAACCCGCATAAGCTGGATTTATAGCCAAACCATTGTAAATATAAGTATTGAATTGAGGTGTAAATTGAGCTTGAACACCAAACAAAATAAAAATAAAGAATGTAAGGATACTTAATTTCATCTCTTAATAATTAAGTACGAACTATAACTTCTACCGTTTTCCAACTCCACAATTACAAAATAAGTATCGTTCGGTAAAATTTCTCCAGATATTGTGGTGCCATCCCAATCGTTTTTGTAATTTTTGTTTTCATACAATAAGTTCCCCCATCGATTGGTAACAATTACTTTTGTATTGTTCAAATTTTCATTTCCTACCATAACAAAGAAATCATTTTGGCCATCGTTATTGGGGGTAAATCCTGTCGGGATAAATAAGTCTTCTACTGTTATTTTAATTTGAGCAGTTTTTACTGGACAAACGCCATTCGAAATCCGCCATTCAATTATATTAATTCCTGCTATAAGATTATTTACTACTGTATTTTCACTAGTTTCATTTTCAATTGATCCTGAACCTTCAAGAATTGTCCAAATCCCAATTTCATTTAAAGCTAAAGGAGTTGCTTCAAGAGGATGTGAGAAATAATATTTTAATATCGTGTCATTGTTAACTACCGGTTGGTCAATTTCCTTGAAAAAACCAATGTTAATGGTATCCGCCGCAGTACAAAAGAAATTATTTTGTTGAACTATAATTGTTCCTGATTCATAAGTAGTTGAACTTATCCATCCTGGTAGCGATGTTGGTAAGTTTAAATTATCAAAAGATGATAATTGGATGTTGCCAACGCTTAATTGCGGATTGAAATATAAACTATCGCCACAAATGTCTAAGTCAGCACCTAAGTTGAATGCCGGTTGAGACAGCACCGTAAAATTAAAAGTTAAATTCTGAAGAACCAAACAGCCATTGGCGTCACTTAATGTGTTTATTGTCAAATTTCCACTAGTTGTTGGTTGTTCTGAAAATATATGTACGGAATTTGTTATGTTATTTACCTGGCCAACAATACCGTTAAAAGTGTATGAAATATTATAGGGAGCAACACCTGTAAAATTTATAGGAACATAAAGAAATTCTCCACTACAGATTGAATCTTGAGCTGTTCCAAATGAAACAGTTACAGTGTCGAAAAGCAAAATTGTTACAACATTACTTAAAAGTACTTCAGTTGGACAATCTAAATTCTTTATATTTCTTATGTAATAAGTTGTTTGATTAATGGCTGTAGTATTAAAATTATTTCCAGTTGCGGTGCCGTATGCAGGAATGAAGCTAACATTATCATAAGACTGTTCCCACTGTATTCCATAATTGTTATTCCCACCTTGCACATTGGTTCCCGATAATGTTACACCACTGTTT
>JBBSUQ010000059.1:0-17645 GCA_038234235.1 Flavobacteriales bacterium | reverse complement strand
GTTTTAATGGCATTGGATCACGTGCGAGATTATACACATTATGGTTACATGTATAGCAGTCCCACGGATTTAGATACAACCTCTCCATGGCTATTTTTTACACGCTGGATAACTCATTTTTGTGCTCCTATTTTTGTTTTTCTTGCCGGAACTTCGGCATTTTTGTACGGTGATAAAAAGGCTTCAAAAAAATCGCTGTCTAAATTTTTATTTACCCGTGGTTTGTGGCTTATTTTTATCGAATTAACAGTTGTAAATTTCGGTTGGTCGTTTGATTTTAGCCTTTCTTGGCACATGTTACAGGTTATTTGGGCAATAGGAATTTGCATGGTTTTCTTGGCAGCTTTTATTCATCTTCCATTCAAAATTATACTCTCCCTCGGATTAATAATTGTTTTTGGACATAATTTGTTGGATTCAATATTCTTAACTGGTGATAGTTGGACCTCTGTTCTTTGGTACTTTTTCCATCAATCCAATGGCATTTCTTTCAATGAAGGTAAATCACTTTTATTTGTTGGTTATCCTTTTTTGCCTTGGTTGGGAATTATGATTCTGGGATATTGTTTGGGAACAATCTATCTGCCCAATTTTGATGCTGCCAAACGAAAAAAAATTCTGTTATATTTAGGAATCACTGCCATAATAATATTTTTATTTCTTAGAATAAGTAACTTTTATGGAGATTCCAACCATTGGAAACCTCAGAAAAATATACTTTACAATATTTTGTCTGTTATTAATACATCCAAATATCCGCCTTCATTGTTATATACTCTTATGACTTTAGGGCCAGCATTACTCATTCTTCGCTTTTTAGAAGATCGCAAAAACAAAATCAGCGATATATTTCTCGTAATTGGTCGAGTACCTTTCTTTTATTACATTTTACATCTTTTCGTTATTCATATCATTGGTATTTTAGGGTTAATGTATTTAGGGGAGAGTTGGCACGAATTAATTTATACACCGCAAAGATTGAGGAGTGGTTTTCTTGCCGATAAAGGTTTTTCATTGGTTTTAACTTACGTTTTCTGGATATTAACCATTGTTATTCTTTATCCATTTTGTTTATGGTATATGAAGTACAAGGCTAGAAATAAAGATAAATGGTGGTTATCTTATTTATGATTCTTCCCAAACATTCACAATTTCTTTTTAAAAAATATACTATATCCTTCAAAACTCCGATTTATATACTTGGATTATCTAAATTTATAATCTAAAATTTACAAACCATTTTTTTAATTTAAAAAAACAAAAATATATGCCAGCAAAAATTCTTTGGGCCGATGATGAAATTGACTTACTTAAACCACACATAATTTTCTTAGAATCAAAAGGATATATTGTAGATGCGGTGAACAATGGTGCTGAGGCCGTAGAGAAAAGTAGAGATAATAATTATGATATAGTTTTCCTAGATGAAAATATGCCCGGAATTTCAGGATTAAAAGCCCTAGCTTTAATAAAGGAAGAAAAATCTTCAGTGCCGGTAGTTATGATCACAAAATCTGAAGAAGAATCGATAATGGAAGATGCAATTGGAAATAAAATTGCCGATTATCTTATCAAACCCGTAAACCCAAACCAAATTCTTTTAAGTCTTAAAAAAATATTAGATCATTCTAAATTAATTTCAGAAAAAACAAA
The DNA here is from genome assembly GCA_038234235.1 of Flavobacteriales bacterium. Classification (GTDB taxonomy): domain Bacteria; phylum Bacteroidota; class Bacteroidia; order Flavobacteriales_D; family Crocinitomicaceae; genus JBBSUQ01. The sequence continues at coordinate 15,992 of JBBSUQ010000059.1, read as the reverse complement.
TTCAAATTATCAGCAAGAGTTTCGCCAACTGGGAATGATGCTCAATCAGCGCATGGATCATAAAGAATGGTCGGAGCTTTATAAAAAACTTTTGTATTGGGAATTAGAATTAGAAAATATCGAAGACAGCGGTATGAAGGAAATTTTAATCATGCAGAAAAAAGAAGCCAATAAACTTTTTGCAAATTTTATTGAAGATTATTACTGTGATTGGCTAAATGGTACGGAAGATTCACCGCAAATGGTTCATACTTTAATTAAAAATAAAGTAGCTAATTTGGCAGATAACAAGCAGACTTTCTTTTTGGTGATTGATAATTTGCGTTATGATCAATGGTTAATGATAAAACCAATAATTTCGAAATTTTTCACTGTAGAAAGCGAAGAGGTAATTTACTCTATTCTTCCTACTGCAACACACTATGCCCGAAATGCACTGTTTGCGGGTTTACTACCTTCGGAAATCGCGAAAAAATATCCAAATCTTTGGGTGAATGAAGAAGACGAAGGTGGGAAAAATATGCACGAGAAAGAATTACTGGAAACAAATCTTAAACGATTGGGCAAAAATTACAAATGGTCATACGCCAAAATTACCAATCTTGATGCGGGCAAAAAATATTTAGACAATTTCAACAACATGTTAGACAACCAATTTAATGTTTTGGTTTATAATTTTGTTGACATGCTATCACATGCCCGAACTGAAATGGAGGTAATTCGCGAATTGGCAGATAATGAGGCTGCATACCGCTCACTTACTAATAGTTGGTTTGAGCACAGCGCTTTGCAAGAAATTCTTAAAAAAGTTGCAGAAAATAAAATGAAATTGGTAATCACTACTGATCATGGAACGGTGAGGGTAAATAATCCAGTGAAAATAGTGGGAGATAGAAATACAAATTCAAATCTTCGTTATAAAACTGGAAAAAATTTATCTTACAAAGAAAAGGAAGTTTTTACTGTGAAAAATCCACAAGAAGCTTTTTTGCCAAAGAGTTCAATAAGTGCAGAATTCGTTTTTGCTAAGGAAGATGACTTTTTTGTTTATCCTAATAATTACAATCATTTTGTAAATTATTATTCTAGCACTTTTCAGCATGGTGGAGTTTCGCTAGAAGAAATTTTAATTCCATTCATTGTACTCGATAGCAAATAAATGCAATATATTATTCAACACATAAGTCAAATTCCGACGGTTGCCCAGCTTTTTGTAAAAGATTTAATTTTAGATCCCAGTGGAAAACTAAAACATAAAAAGTTTGCGTTTTCTGGAGAAATGGGCATGGGTAAAACCACATTAATTGTTCAGATATTAAAAGTTTTGGGAATTAAGGATGCAAATGGTTCGCCAACTTACAGTCTTGTCAATGAATATCGATCTGAAAAACATGGTAAAATATACCACATTGACGCTTATCGAATAGAATCTGAGATAGAAGCTTATCAAAGCGGAATAGAAGAAATTCTCTTTGAAAATGCAATTTGTTTTGTGGAATGGCCAGAGAAAGTAAAAAATATTTTATCAAGTGAATTTCTTTGGGTACATTTGAAACAAGATGAACGAGGTTTTAGAAATGTAAACGTGAAATTATGATAAATGATCCTAATATAATTAAAACGCTGATGCAAAAAGGTTCTCTTCTGCCAAAAGAAGAAACTTTGGAAATAGCACGTAAAAAAGGCAGTTTATTTATCGGGATTCCAAAAGAGATAATGTTTCAGGAGAGAAGAGTTTCTTTGGTTCCCGAAGCTGTTTCGCTTTTGGTTTCTAATGGACACAGAGTAAAAATTGAAAAAGGCAGTGGTGAAATGTCCTCTTTCTCAGATCATGAATACAGCGAGGCAGGAGCAGAAGTTTGCCAATCCGCTAAAGAAATATATGAATGTGATATAATTTTTAAAGTTGCTCCACCAACTGAAGAAGAGGTGGATATGATGAAAGGAAATCAAACCCTTATTTCGGCACTTCAAATTTCCGTTCAACCAAAAGAAATATTACAAAAACTCATGCAGAAAAAGATTACCGCAGTTGCATGGGATTACATACGCGATGAAGACGATGTTTTTCCTGTTGTCAGAACAATGGGCGAAATTGCGGGTACAACCTCAATGCTAATTGCCGGAGAATTATTAAGCTCTTTCAGTTCTGGAAAAGGTATTATGTTGGGCAGTGTTGCTGGCGTTCAACCTACAGAAGTAGTAATTATTGGTGCAGGAACAGTTGGAGAATACGCTTGCAGAGCCGCTTTAGGTTTAGGAGCTTCTGTAAAAGTTTTTGACAGCAGCATTAGCAAGTTACGCCGCATTCAAAACGATTTAGGTCAGCGAATTTTTACTTCTGTTTTGCAACCAAAAGTTTTAGCAAAATCACTTATGCGTGCAGATGTAGTTATTGGTGCACTGCGTGCCAGTTTAGGCAAAACGCCTTGTGTAGTTAGTGAAGAAATGATTGAAGGAATGAAAAAAGGCAGTGTGGCAGTGGATGTTAGCATTGACCAAGGTGGTTGTTTTGAAACTTCGAGGGTTACAAATCACAAAAATCCGACTTTCATAAAACATGGGGTAATACATTATTGTGTTCCTAATATTGCTTCGCGAGTGCCAAGAACGGCTTCTTTCGCTTTGTCTAATATTTTCTCCCCAATATTACTTGAAATGGGAAATCATGGAGGTTGCGGTAACCTTATTGTGAATGATCTCGGTTTTAGAGGCGGCGTATATATTTACAAAGGCATATTAACGAGTGAAGTTTTAGGTAAAGTTTTTGATCTAAAATACAAGAATATCGAGTTATTGATTATAGGTATGAAGTTTTAAAATGCCAATTGTTCCTCTCAATTTACCACAATGTAAACTGCAATTAAGTAAAAATAAAGAGAAAATTCATGTATTTTGTTTAGGTCGAAAAAAGAAGATAATTCTAACACCTGAAGAATGGGTAAGACAGCATGTTATTAATTATTTGATTGAAATATGTAATGTTCCTGGAGGACTAATTCACGTTGAAAAATCATTACAATATAATAAACTAACACACCGTGCAGATCTCTTAATCTATGATAAAATTGGAGAAGCAAAGATTATTGTAGAATGCAAAGCCCCTGAAATTGAAATAAACGATTCAGTATTGTACCAAGCGGCAAGATATGCTTTCAGTTTAAACGTTCCATTCTTGTTCTTGAGCAATGGATTAGACCATTTTTTTCTCGAACGCTCTCAAAATCAAGATGGTTTTTTGATACATGAAGATTTCGAAAATCGAATAAGAAATTTATATAAAAAGTAACGATAAAAAATATTTTTTTTAGAACTAAATTACATTCGTTTAGCTGTATCAACCAACCTCGAAAATTCTTTTTTAACCTGATTCAATCCAATTAACCCACCAGAAATACCTGAAGATTGACTGTTCATATAAACTTTTGTTTCCTCATCTGAAGCGGTGAAATGCACTGCGAATTTAAAATACTTATAAAATGCACCCAAAAGCATGCGTAAAATTCTATTACCTCTAGTAATAACAATGCTGTCTGAAGAAATTTCTTGAATTTTATATCCCATTAAGTGAAACATTTCATTAAACTTTTCTTGTATATTTTCTTTAGTCGATTCATAAATTAAGATACAATTGTCTTTAGTTTCTGTCTCTACAGCTTTGAAATACGTTTCCATTTTTATTTATTTTTTAATTTATTCATTATACTGAAACGGTCCTAATTTGAGCTACATTTAAAATCAGAATTGTTTTAAATGTTTGTAATAAGTGGATTTCTGCTCAAATAACTAGACGCAAAACTACAAATGCCAACTGCTTTTTTATCTTGTTCTACAATGTAAGCACTTGCCGCTTTCATGATTTTATTTCCGTAACCGCGACCTTCAATTTCTTGAGGAACCTTCACATAATTTAAGAAATAAGTACCATCAACAATGGTGTAATCGATAAATGGAGTATTTGTAGTTCCAAGATTTAACTCAAATCTACTTAGTGTTTTATTATCAATAAATTCAATATTTTCATTTTCCATAATACAAGGTATATGTATTTAATGACAAATGAATTAGCGTTTTTGTTTGCGAGTTTTAATATTTTTTAGTTTTTCGGAGTATTCAGGAGACTGTGAAAATAAAAATTGCGGTTTAGAAAGTTTCAATCTCAAATTTAAAAAATCTTGAATTTTCAAAACATCTTTATCAGATATAATACTATCCATCTCAACTATTACAAGAGAAACATAAGCTAAGGAATCTGTATAATTTTTGTTTACTTTATCGTTAATAACCGATTTTATTTGTGGGTAAAGAACTCTTAATTCCTTTATAATTTCCCTGTTAATTTTTGGCACTTTCTGAATACTATCCAGGCGTTTGCTCAGCATAAAAATTTCATTATTTTTACCAGAGAGCATATTGTCATTTTTAGTTCCCAGTTTATCATCTTTATTTGCAAAACTAAAGCCTTGTTGAATTTTTAGAGTTGTGTTCCCAAGGTCATAATAACGCATTTTACTTTCCACATTTTTCACTGAAATTGAATCGATATCTCCACCACCATAAGTAAGTGTAATTATTTTTTTTGAAGCATCAATGTCTGTTTTTAATAGAAAAGCATTTTTAAATTTGGTTTCGTTGTCTATAAAATTTTTCGCTTTAATATTAAATTTTTCTACTTGTACTATTCTGTATCCGAAATAAATACTTGGCAATATGGTAATTGTAGCAACCAGAAAAACCAATCTTTTGGTTTTTCTATTTTTACTTTCTTCTGGAAATTCTTTAAAGGGTATTTTCACAAATCGCATGGTGAGAAAAGTAGCAATGCCAATAAAAACTGTATTAATGAAAAACAAATATAACGCGCCGAGAAGAATTGTCAAATTTAATGTGGCTATACCATAACCAGCAGTGCACAAAGGTGGCATCAATGCAGTTGCAATGGCGACTCCAGGTATTACATTTCCTTTATTTTTACTCGTTGTAGCTATTGCCCCAGCCATTCCGCCAAAGAAGGCTATTAATACATCATAAATAGTTGGTGAAGTTCTTGCCAGTATTTCAGAATGGGCTTCATTTAAAGGTGAAATAATAAAATACAAAGTAGAAGTACAAAGACTTGCGATTAAAGCAACTAAATAATTATTAAAAGATTTTTTTAAAATAATAAAATCATTTCTACCTATGCCCAATCCCATTCCGATAATTGGTCCCATGAGTGGGGAAATAAGCATTGCTCCAATTATTACAGCCGTAGAATTTATATTTAATCCCAAACTCGCAACAAAAATGGCAAATATTAAAATCCAGAGATTTGTTCCTTTGTAAACAATCCCTTTTTCTATATTGTCGATAATCTCATTGTAATCTTCGAGCTCTCGCTTTATATAAAATTTCGAAACAAATTTTTTGATATTTAAATTTTCAAACATTTTTACCTAGAAATTAAGCACTTTATTAATAGCTTCTTCTAGTCGCACTTTTGGTAAAAATTGCTTTTCTAAATCTACAGCAAAAGGTACAGGTGTATCAATTGAAGCAACTCTTATTACTGGTGCGTCTAGTTCATTGAAACAATTTTCTGTAATTAATGCAGAAAGTTCTCCGCCAATTCCGCCAGTTAAACAATCTTCATGTAATATAATTACTTTTCCCGTTTTTCTTACTGCCTTAAAAATAGCTTCTTTGTCTAAAGGTAAAAGTGTACGTAAATCTAAAATTTCAAGATCAATTTCACTATTTTCTTTTTGATACTCAAGCGCCCAATGAACTCCTAAACCGTATGTAATAATTGTTATATCATTGCCACTTTTAACCGTTTTTGCTTTTCCTATTTCAATTGTGTAATAGTCAGTTGGAATTTCTTCCTTAAGACTTCTATATAAATATTTATGTTCAAAAAACAATACAGGATTCGGATTTTCGATAGCTGCATTTAATAATCCTTTCGCATCGTGAACCGAAGAGGGATAAACAACTATTAAACCCGGCGTATGCGTAAACCAAGCTTCATTGCTTTGTGAATGAAATGGCCCTGCAGCAGTATTTGCTCCCGTAGGCATGCGCACAACAACATCTGCATTTTCACCCCAACGCCAATGCAACTTTGCAAGATTATTAACAATTTGGTTAAATCCACAAGTTACAAAATCTGCAAATTGCATTTCAACAACGGCTTTCATTCCTGCGATACTCAATCCCAAACCAGCTCCAACGATGGCTGATTCACAAATTGGTGTATTTCTTACCCGACCTTTTCCATATTTCTCAACGAATCCTTCTGTAACTTTAAAAACACCTCCATATTCGGCAATATCCTGACCCATTATAACCAAATTTTCATATTTAGTCATAGATTCATCCAAAGCTTTTTGTATGGCATCAATCAAACGCAATTCTTCAACTTTGTCAGTTTTAGGATCAATTATTTTTTGGTCAAAAGTTTTATAGACGTCTTTTAATTCTGTTTCTAAATTTGGAATTATAGCTGGTTGTGCATTGGCGTGGTCAAAACTTTCTTGAATGTCTTTTTTTATTTCCAATTTTATGCGCAATTCTTCTGCTTCGGATAAAATATTTTCTTCTTTTAAAAAAAGTTCAAAGTTAGAAACTGGATCTTGTTTACTCCATTCGTCCTGCAATCCTTCTGGATAGTATTTGGTTCCCGATGCTTCTTCGTGTCCGCGCATTCTGAATGTCATAAGTTCCAAAATAACTGGTTTAGGATTTTGGCGCATATTCTCTGCAATTTTTCTTGTTGCATTTATTACTTCCAAAATATTATTTCCGTTAACTTGAATAGCCTCCATTCCGTATCCAATTCCTTTGTCAATAAATTGCTTACAATTAAATTGTTCATTGCTCGGCGTGCTAAGTCCCCAACAGTTGTTTTCAATCGCGAAAATCACTGGCAAGTCCCAAACGGATGCAACATTTAGTGCTTCATGAAAATCTCCTTCGCTTGCTCCACCATCACCTGTAAAAACTAAGGTTGCTTTTTTCTCTTTTCTTAAATTAGAAGCCAATGCAATGCCATCGGCAATACCTAGTTGTGGACCAAGATGTGAGATCATACCCACCAAATTATATTCTTGTGTACCGAAATGGAAAGAACGGTCTCTACCTTTCGTAAAACCCTCAGCTTTACCTTGAAACTGCGCAAACAATCTTTTTAGAGGAATGCCACGAGTAGTAAAAACGCCTAAATTTCTGTGCATTGGAAGAATGTACTCATCTCTTTTCATTGAATAACATGTTCCTACAGAAATTCCTTCTTGTCCCCATCCAGAAAACCATTTTGTTATTTTACCTTGACGGAGAAGAATTAGCATTTTTTCTTCAATTAATCTTGGTGCAATGATTAATTTATATATTTCTAAAAGTTCCTCATTTTTGAAACCTGTTTTATCGTAATCTATATGGCGTTTTTCTAAAATTTCCATTTTCTAATAAATATCCCGCAAAACTAACTTATTTATTCGCTGGTTGTGATTTTTTAGGTATTAAAAAAACCAAGTAAATTAAACTACTTGGTTTTCTTTTTAAAATTTATTTATCTGGTTTAAACCACACCTTGATCCAACATTGAATCGGCAACTTTAACGAAACCAGCAATGTTTGCACCTTTTACATAATCTACATAACCATCTTTATCCATACCATATTTTCTACAAGCTTCGTGAATAGAAACCATGATTTGGTGTAATTTCTCATCAACTTCTTTTCTTGTCCAACTCATACGTAATGAATTTTGAGACATTTCTAAACCAGATGTTGCCACTCCACCAGCATTAGATGCCTTACCTGGAGCGAAAAATATTTTAGCTTTTTGAAACTCTGTAACTGCTTCAGGGGTACTTGGCATGTTTGCTCCTTCAGCAACACACATACATCCATTTTTTAATAATTGTTGAGCTTCTTCGCCATTTAGTTCATTTTGAGTAGCACATGGCAACGCAATGTCAACTGTTTCACCCCAAGGCCTTGCACCTTCGTTGAATTTTGCCGATTTATATTTATCTGCGTATTCTGAAATTCTGCCTCTTTTTACATTTTTCAAATCCATGATGAATGCTAATTTGTCAGCATCAATTCCTTCTGAATCATATATATATCCTTCAGAATCTGAACATGTCACTACTTTTGCACCCAATTCTGTAGCTTTTTCTATTGCGTATTGTGCAACATTACCTGAACCTGAAACTGCAACAGTTTTTCCTTTGAAAGAATCATTTTTGGTAGCCAGCATTTCTTTAGCGAAATATACTGTTCCATAACCGGTAGCTTCTGGCCTAATTAAAGATCCTCCCCAGTTTACGGCTTTACCAGTAAATACTCCTACAAATTCATTTCTAATTCTTTTGTACTGACCAAACATGTAGCCAATTTCACGACCACCCACACCGATATCACCGGCTGGTACGTCTGTATTTGCACCAATATGGCGAGACAGTTCAGTCATAAACGACTGGCAAAATTTCATCACCTCATTGTCAGATTTTCCTTTCGGATCAAAATCAGAACCACCTTTTCCACCACCCATTGGCAATGTTGTAAGTGCATTTTTGAAAATTTGCTCAAACCCTAAAAATTTAAGAATCGATAAATTTACAGATGGATGGAATCTTAAACCACCTTTGTATGGACCGATAGCAGAATTAAATTCAATTCTATAACCTCTGTTAACTTGCGTTTCTCCTTTGTCATCTAACCAAGGCACACGGAACATAATAGTTCTTTCGGGTTCTACAATTCTTTCCAAAATTTTAGAATTTTTGTACTTCGGTGTTTCTTCGATTACTGGAATTACCGTTTCTGCAACTTCGTGCACTGCTTGTAAAAACTCAGGTTCGTTTGAATTTGAAGCTTTCACTTTCTCCATGAAAGCATCAATTTGTTTTTGATATTTGCTAGCCATTTTAAAAATTGTAATAAAAATTAAAATAAAATAAAATTGAATTTAAAAATCTTGGAGACAAATGTATATATTTTTTAAACTTCAAAATTCTTTTGATACAGATTGTTTACAAATTGTGAATAAATTGATGTTTCTAACAATGTAAAATGTGAGTGATTATTGACATTCTAACTGTTATTTCAATATAAAGTAAAGATGAATCTTTTATTTAATCATAGGCAACTTTCTGTAACTTTGTACGTCATAATACCAGAACACATAATAATAAATTAATATGAAGAATTTTCTCACAATTGCAATTTCACTTATCTTACTAGGATCACAGTATGCAAATGCTCAAAATAATATTTGTTTGGGACAGGATATTACTGTTTGTCAAGGCCAGACTGTTCAAATTTCTTTGTGCGGGGGTGGTACATCAAACACTAGTGGAATTGTACTTAATGCAGCAACAACTTTACCACAGCTATCTGATGATTCTTGGTCTGCAGCAGTGAATATAGGATTTAGTTTTAGCTTTTATGGCACAACTTATACTCAATGTGTTATAGGTTCTAATGGATTGGTTAGTTTTAATTTAGCCAATGCCAATGGATATTGTGCTTATACTTTAACAGGTCAAGGAACACTTCCTGGTACCGGAATTACAGGTTCTAGAAATTCAGCAATGCTTTTTCATTCTGATATTAATCCATCGCAAACTCCAATAGGTCCAATTAAATATCAAACCATAGGCACAGCTCCTAACAGACAGTTTGTTGTTTTGTTTGAAAGTGTAAATGCATATTCTTGTGTAAATACTTGTTATTATGGAGCATTCATTTTTTATGAAACTTCAAATGAAATTGACTTTATGATTGGTCAAAAACCATTGTGTAATTCGTGGAATGGAGGTTTGGCAATTCAGGGAGTTAACAGTCCTTCTGGAGCTACAGCAACCATCACTACAGGAAGAAATAATTCTCAATGGAGTGCCAACCAAGATGGTAGAAAAGTTACGCCAACTAGTCCATCGAGTACTAATGCTTACTCAATATCTACGGTACCTTATATTCCTGTAACATCTCCAGGTTCGTCTACTCAGTGGGCCAATACAAATGGGCAGCTTTTTCCATATAACAATGGTGTTATTAATGTAACATCAGTTCCACCAGGAACAACAGGATATTTTTTAACAGCTACAGCATGCGGGGCAGCTGTAGGTTCAGTAAGCGATACGAGTTTTATAACACGAATAGATGTTGCTGGTACAGCTACCGTAACAACAGATTATTGTGGTGCAGGACTTGGTACAGCAACTGCAAATCCTACTGCAGGAACAGCTCCTTTTACTTATGCTTGGTCACCAACTGGACAAACCGGTCAGACGGCAACAAATTTAGTAACGGGTCCTCATTCTGTTACAATTACAGATGTTACAGGTTGTACAAAAGTTTTAAATATAAATATTCCGAATGCGAATGCAACGTTCACTGCAGTAATGACCCAAGTTTCTTGTTCTGGTGGAAATGATGGAACTGCAACTGCAACAATGAATCCGATTTTAGGAAATATAACTTATTTATGGGACGATCCTGCAGCACAAACAACACAAACTGCTACTGGTTTATCTGCAGGCACTTATAATTGTACAATTACTTCTGATAATGGATGTACGGGAGTTGCTACTGTAACGGTTACAGAAATTCCAGGAATGACCGTGACAATTACTTCTCAAACTGATGCAACTTGTAACTCTGCCAATAATGGAACTGCCGCTGTAAATGCAATGGCAGGAACTTCTCCTTATAATTATTCATGGACAGGAAGTTCTTCAACTTCTAATACTGCTAATGATTTAGGTGCTGGAGTACACACGGTAACAATTACAGATGCCAATACATGTGTAATTACTCTAAATATTACAATTGGTGAACCAAGTGCTTTGGTTATAACGAGTACTACTCCTGATTCAGTTATATGTGAAGGCGAATCAATCAAGCTCACTGCTACAGGTTCTGGTGGTTCTAGTCCTTATATTTTTACTTGGAAGGAAAATGGAAGTGTTGTTGGGGTAGGTGATACTATCATTGTTACGCCAACTTATCAAAATCATTCATATACTATTATATTATCTGAAACTTGTGGTTCGCCAACTACTCAGGCTATTGTAAATGTTTCAAATCCTAATAGAATTAAGCCAATGGTTTCTTTGCCAACTTACAGAGAATGTAATCCTTACAAATTTGAATTTTTCAATACATCTTCTTATCCAAGTGAAATATTTTCAACATTTTATGATTTTGGGAACAATCAAACTATCTTGTTAAGCGGTGTTGATTCTACATCTATGAATTATTCAATTATTGGTAAATATTCAGTAGGAATGACAATTGTTAATGACAGAGGATGTGTTTACGATACGGTATTTATTGACTTGTTAGAAACTTTGGCTCCACCACACGCTGATTTCAATATTTCAGCAAATCCAACAACAATATTTGAAACGACCTTGAAATTTCAAGAAAGTTCTTCGAGCAACGTAATTACGTATCAGTGGTATGCACCTCAAGGCACTCCAACTTCAAGCACACTTGCTAATCCTACTTTCCATTACCCTGAAGGAATAGTTGAGCAGTATCCGGTTACATTGATTGTGACAACACCTGAAGGATGTATGGATTCAATAACTAAAATAGTTGTGGTAAATTCAGCAGTTTTGTTTTATGCTCCAAATGCATTTACACCAGATGGAGATGAATTTAACCAACAATGGAAATTTTATGTAGATGGAATAGATGAATTTCATTTTTCACTATTGATATTTAACCGTTGGGGTGAAGTTATTTGGGAGACAAAAGACCCGAATGTTGCGTGGGATGGAACTTATAAAGGAATTATTGTTCCAATTGGAGCTTATAGTTGGACTGCCGAAGTAAAAGATTTATACAACGACAGTAAATATAATTTCAATGGAACTATAACAGTATTACGCTAAATTACTACTTGCTAAAACGAGGGATGTCTTTTGAGTCATCCCTTTTTTATTGGTACTATTGTTGGTTAACCCGAAAAGAAATATTAAGTTTGATTCCTTAAAATTAAAATTATGAAAAAATATATATTGGCGCCCCTGTCATTAGTTTTGTTGCTTACCATTCCAGCATGCGATGTTTTGGAATCTGCAGCAGGTACACTTACTAACCCTTCAACTGCCGGACTAACAAACGCTGAGGTGATTTCTGGTTTAAAAGAAGCCTTAACAGTTGGTATAAAAAACTCAGTTGATCTAACTTCTGTAACCGATGGCTTTTTGAATAATTCAATAATTCGCTTGCCATTTCCTGCCGATGCTCAAAAAGTAAAAGATAAAGCTCTAGATTGGGGTTTGGATGCTCAGGTTAATAAATTTGAAGCAACATTAAATCACGCGGCTGAAGAAGCAAGTAAAGAAGCATTAAATATTTTCATTACTGCAATTCAAAATATGAGTATTCAAGATGGTTTTCAAATTTTAAAGGGCGGAAATGGTGCAGCTACAACTTATTTGAAAAAGGCCACTACAGACCAGTTAAAAATTGCTTTTAGACCAAAAGTTGATGACGCAATTAATAAAGTGAAACTAACAGAATACTGGAACCCGATTATTACAAAATACAATCAGGCAATGACTTTTACGAATGGAGAAAAATTAAATCCAGACTTAAACGAATATGTTACTTTAAAAGCAATTGATGGATTGTTTTATATGGTTACGCAAGAAGAAAATAAAATTAGAGAAAATCCTGCAGCACGAGTAACCGAATTGTTACAAAAAGTGTTTGGCAGCGTTGCAAACTAAAGAATAAATTTATACTTTTTAATAGGATGTTCTACTTTCGTGGAACATCTTTTTTATTTTTACCAATATGTTTTATCCAGAATCAGAATTAGTGTTGAATAGCAAGAACAATGTTTATCATTTAGATATTGGGATGGGTGATTTAGCAGAAAATATAATTTTAGTGGGCGATCAAGATAGAGTGGAACTTGTAGCTTCTTTTCTGGAGAACATAGAATTTAATGCCAAACACAGAGAATTTGTTTCCTGTACGGGTTATTTTAAAGGTAAAAAAATCTCTGTTTTATCAACCGGTATTGGCACTGATAATATTGATATTGCCATTAATGAATTGGATGCAGTATTTAATATCGATCTTGAAACAAGACACGAAAAGCCCAATAAAACCAAACTTAATTTTATTAGAATTGGTACCTGCGGAATTTTGCAAGAAGCTATTCCTGTACACTCTTTTATTCTTACATCGCACGCTTTTGGACTTGATAATGTAGCTCATTTTTACGAGACGGAAATGTCAAAGGATGAATTAAATTTACTTGAAGAATTAAAAAGTAAAATAAGTTTACCTGAAAATATAAAACCTTACATATCTGCTTCTTCTGAAAGTTTACTAAATAAATTAAACAGCGACAAAACACATATCGGAATTACGGTTACCAGTAGCGGATTTTATGGACCTCAAGGCCGAAGTTTAAGATTGAAAACCAAAACCAAAAGTCTTAATGAATCATTGATGAATTTTGAAAAAGATGGTTTAAAAATATTAAATTTCGAAATGGAATCTAGCGCATTGTTCGCGCTTACCAAAGCATTAGGGCACCAAAGTACCACTATATGTCTTGGAGTTGCGAACCGTGCACGAAAAGAATTTTCTAAAGGCTATAAACAAGAAATGTTAGGTTTAATAGAATACGTTTTACATAGAATTTGAAAATTTTGTTTGTTGGTTTGAAATAAAAGAAATACTTTTGTCGGACCAACAATTAAACAATATGCAACAACAACCAAAAGAAATTTTGCAATCTATCTTTGGCTATCAGTCATTTAGAGCGCAACAGCAAGAAATTATAGAAAACATTTTAGCAGACAAAGATGTTGTGGCGTTAATGCCCACTGGAGGAGGAAAATCTCTTTGTTTTCAGATACCTGGAATTATCAAAGAAGGAATTGCTTTGGTTATTTCTCCATTGATTTCGTTAATGAAAGATCAAGTAGAATCCTTGAAAATGAATGGAGTTAGTGCAGCATTCTACAACAGTTCAATGTCTAAGGAAAATAAAGACTTTTTAGCAGAAGAACTTCGCAACGACAAAATAAAATTACTTTACATTGCGCCAGAATCTTTGTTTGCAAATGGAAACGAATGGATTTATTCACTGAAAATTTCAATGATTGCAATTGATGAAGCACATTGTATTTCGCAATGGGGACATGATTTTAGACCGGAATATACCCAACTTAAATACCTTAGAAACAAATTTCCAAATATTCCTTTTTGTGCATTTACTGCCACCGCTGATAAACTAACTCGGACAGATATTGCGAAGCATTTGGATATGAAAGAACCGAAAGTTTTTATCACTTCATTTGACCGTAAAAATTTATTTCTTACCGTAAGAGGCAATGTTCCTAAAAATAAAAAGCAAAGAGAAATTATAAATTTTATTGAAGAACAAAAAAATTCTTCTGGAATAATTTACTGCTTGTCGCGAAGAGAAACTGAAGAAATGTGTGCTTTTTTGGAAGAAAACGAAATACCTTCAGGAGTTTACCATGCGGGTTTAGAAATGGAAGAACGTTCGGCGGTTCAAGAAGCGTTTATTAGAGATGATTTACAAATAGTTTGTGCAACAATTGCATTCGGAATGGGGATCGATAAAAGCAATGTCCGATGGATTATTCATAATAATTTGCCTAAAAATTTAGAATCTTATTACCAAGAAATTGGTAGGGCAGGGAGAGACGGTTTGCCTTCTAAGACAGTGTTGTATTTCAATTATAGAGATGTAAAATTGCTTTCTGATTTTGCGAAAGACAGCAATCAAGAAGAAGTTTTGATTGAGAAACTAAATAGAATGATTCAGTTTGCAGAAGCCAGTTCATGTAGAAGACGCATTTTATTATCTTATTTTTCTGAAGAATTGGATGAGAATTGTGGCACTTGTGATGTTTGCTTGAATCCGCCTGCTTTTTCTGATGCTTCACTGCTTTGTCAAAAAGCTTTGAGTGCATTGAAACGATCACCCATACCATTGTCTACTAATTTATTGATTGATGTTTTGAGAGCGGCAAAAACAGCCGATATATTCTCAAATAAACTAGATAAAATTAAAACTTACGGAGCAGGTAAAGATTTAAGTTGGAAAGAGTGGCACCATTATCTCACAGAAATGAAAAATCATGGGGTACTCGAAATTGCGTATGACAGAGGTATGAGTTTACAGATAACAAATTACGGTGAAAGAATTTTATTTGGTCAGGCTAAAGTAATGTTGAGTTTGCCGTTGGTTGAAGTGAAAAAGGAAAAAAGCACAAGTGTCAAAGTGAATTATTTAACCGAAGACGAAGTACTTTTTGATCGACTTAAACTCTTGCGAAAAAAATTAGCTATAGAAAAAAATGTTCCGGCATATATGATATTTTCAGACGCAAGTTTAACAGAAATGTCACGCAAAAAACCATTGAACAACAGTTCATTTTTGGAAGTTAATGGAGTAGGGGAATTAAAAGCAAAACACTATGGCGAAAGCTTTATAGAATTGATAAAAGTTTACGAGGAAGATAAGGTTGTTTAGATTGTGAAAAAAATAAACGGCTATTCAAATGATTGAATAGCCGTTTTTAGTAAAATTATTTTATTTCTTATTCAATACCTACAATACCGAATTGGTTTTGTTTTTTTCTAACTGCCCACATTACATATTCTTTCTCATTTATTTGATATACAACTCTCGGAACTGCATAAGTATCGCTTTCTCCGGCTCCCCACAATGGTTTTTTTGTAAATATTCCATTTTCGTCTATTATTGCCACAAAAGGAACTGATTTGGCAGGATTTGTAAGAGATTTTGATAAATCATCTTCATCGTCTTCACTGTTTTTAAAATGATCATTAAAGAGAATATAAATTTTATTTTCGTCGTAATTGTAAGCAAAAGACCAATATTTCACTAATTTGTCTGGTATCTCTTTAGCAAAATAAATTCCATTCAAGCCAAAACCAATTGATGAAGTGCTACTTGCTTGCATTTTTTTAAT
>JBBSUQ010000058.1:0-17750 GCA_038234235.1 Flavobacteriales bacterium | reverse complement strand
AGAATTAAAAGCACAAGGCTGGAATCATTTTAATTGAATTATAACAAAAACACATTAGGGGTCATGGCATGCGAAATTATTGTAGGGTCATGGCATGCGAAATTATTGTAGGGTCGTGGAATGCGAAATTATTGTAGGGTCGTGGAATGCCAAAAAAAAATGTAGGGTCATGGCATGCCATGACCCTACATTTTTTTTTCCATCACCCTACAATAATTTTTACAACGTTCCTCGTTCCGCCTGTTCTCTTTCAATCGACTCAAACAATGCTTTAAAATTTCCTGCCCCGAATCCTTTTGCGCCCATTCTTTGGATAATTTCAAAAAATACGGTTGGTCTGTCTTCAATTGGCTTGGTAAATATTTGTAATAAATATCCTTCTTCATCTGCATCAATCATTATTCCTAAAGACATTAATGTTTTAATATCTTCTTGCAATTCGTGATTGTGCGCTTCCAATCGAAGTGGTACTGCATCGTAATATGCTTGCGGGGGAACAGATAAAAACTCAACCCCACGACTTCTTAAATCGGTTACTGCTTTTATAATATCATCCGTAGCTACAGCAACGTGCTGCACTCCTGGTCCTTCATAAAAATCTATATATTCTTCAATTTGACTTTTCTTTTTGCCTTCCGCTGGTTCGTTAATTGGAAATTTAATTCTCCCATTGCCGTTAGACATCACTTTGGACATCAATGCAGAATATTCTGTTGTAATTTGCTTGTCGTCAAATGAAAGGAAATTTACAAAGCCCATTACATCTTCGTACCATTTCACCCAAACATTCATTTCATTCCAACCCACATTTCCAACCATGTGATCTATAAATTTCAAACCAACTGGCTCAGGATTATAATCAGATTTCCAAGCTCGGTATCCAGGTAAAAATTCTCCTTTGTAATTTTTTCTTTCTACAAACATGTGCACCGTTTCACCATAAGTATAGATACCAGATCTCACAACTTCGCCATGTTCATCTTTTTCTACAGTTGGCTCCATGTAAGATTTCGCCCCTCTTTTTATAGTTTCCTCATAAGATTTGCGTGCATCATCTACCCAAAGTGCAATTATTTTAACACCATCTCCGTGTTTCTTTACGTGTTCGCCAATTGGTGAATCACTTACGAGTGCGGTTGTAAGTACAATTCTAATCTTGCCTTGTTTTAAAACATACGAAGCCCTGTCTTTTAAACCAGTTTCTAAACCTGCATAGGCATGAGATTGAAAACCAAAAGCTGTTTTATAAAAATGTGCTGCTTGTTTGGCATTTCCAACATAAAATTCTACGTAATCGGTTCCTAATAATGGAAGAAAATCTTGCGCTCCTTCAAATATTTTCTCTAAACCGTATTCTACATTCTTTATATCTGACATATCTTTGAAATATTAATTTTATTTGTGATTGTAATTATAGACTAAAACATTATTTATCTAGCCAAGATTGAAAATAAGTTTCGTCTTGTATATCTATTGCTTGTTGTGTCACCTTCAAAGGTTTAAAAGTATCCACCATAACTGCCAATTCAAGTGTTTCTTTTTGACCAATACTTTTTTCATACGCTCCCGGATGCGGACCATGCGGAATTCCACCAGGATGCAAAGATACATAACCTTTCTCCACGTGGTTTCGGCTCATAAAATCTCCATCTACATAATACAAAACTTCATCAGAATCAATATTGCTGTGATTGTAAGGTGCGGGAATAGATTTCGGATGGTAATCATAAAGTCTTGGGCAGAAAGAACAAATAACAAAATTATGCGCTTCAAATGTTTGGTGCACAGGTGGCGGTTGATGCACTCTGCCAGTAATTGGTTCGAAATCATGAATACTGAACGCATACGGAAAATTAAATCCATCCCATCCCATTACATCAAAAGGATGTGCTGCATACACCAATTCATGTAAGTGATTTTCTTTCTTTATTTTTATTAAGAAATCTCCTTTTTCATCGTGTGTTTCTAAATTTTCTGGTGCTCTCAAATCTCTTTCACAGAAGGGTGAGTGCTCTAATAATTGGCCAAAATTATTTCTGTATCTTTTGGGAGTAACAACTGGAGAAAAGGATTCAACAATAAAAAGTTTATTTTCTTCTGAATCGAAATCTATTTGGTAAATCATTCCTCTTGGAATTACGAGATAATCGCCATAAGAAAACGTTATGTTTCCTAAAATTGTTCTCAAAGTACCAGTTCCTTTGTGTATGAAAATTACTTCGTCGGCATCGGCATTTTTATAGAAATAAGCCCGCAAAGATTGGGTTGGTGCAGCCAATGAAATTGTAAGATCGTTGTTAAATAATATAGGTGTTCGACTTTCTAAAAAATCCGCTTTTGGCTGAACTTTAAATCCATCCAACATACGAGAAGTAATATTATGATCCACTGCAGCAATTGGAGCTACCGATTTTGGTTCAGAAACAGACTTAACCATTGTTGGTCGGTTTTTGTGGTACAACAGAGATGAAAAGCCATGAAAACCTTCAGTTCCAAACAATTGTTCGTAATGTATACCACCTTCTTCTTTCTCAAAAACAGTATGTCTTTTATGCGGAATTTTGCCCAACTTATAATAAAATGGCATATTTTCTTTTTAAATATTAATAATTGATATAATACTAATTGATATAATACAAAACCTCTTACTTGAGTAAAAGTTCAATTTTTATAAAGCAAATTATTACTCTATTTTGGAACACATAATCAAAAGTAACGTTACATCTATCAGACAAATATACAAAATCAATAAATTTTATAAGATAAAACCGATATTCTTTATTGGTTTTTCCATTGGATTTCTATATTTGCAAATATAAGTTGTAAGGGTAAATGAAGAAAATATTAATAATTGGAGCGGGCGGGCAAATTGGCACTGAACTCACAGAAACTTTGACAAATAAATACGGCAAAGCAAATGTATATGCTGCAGACTTAACGGCAGAAGCACCAAAACAATTATCCGAATTTAATTATGTCCAAATGGATGTATTAAACAAGGATAGTGTAGAATCTTTTATCAAAAATGAGTCTATAACAGATGTATATTTGTTGGCTGCCCTATTATCTGCAACTGCCGAAAAAAATCCAGATTTCGCATGGAAATTAAATATGGAAGGTTTGTTTACCATTCTTAATTTAGCCAAAGAAGGATTTATAAAAAAGTTATTTTGGCCAAGTTCAATTGCAGTATTTGGTCCAACAACACCTGCAGACAACACTCCTCAAAATACAATAATGGCTCCCACTACTGTTTACGGAATTTCAAAACTCGCTGGGGAAGGTTGGTGCCAATATTATCATAATAAATTTGGTGTCGATGTTAGAAGTATTCGTTATCCTGGATTAATTTCCTATAAAAGTTTGCCAGGAGGAGGCACAACAGATTATGCCGTTGATATTTTTTACCAAGCAAAGAGAGAAGCGAAATATACCTCATTTTTATCTGAAGATACAGCTTTGCCAATGATGTTTATGGACGATGCAATCAGGGCAACTTTAGAATTGATGGATGCACCCGAAGAAAATTTAAGTGTTAGGTCTTCGTATAATTTGGGAGGTATAAGCTTTACACCTAAAACGCTAGCAAATGAAATCAAGAAAGAAATTCCGGAATTTGAAATAAGTTACGAGCCAGATTTTCGACAAGCGATTGCTGACAGTTGGCCAAATTCTATTGACGACAGTGTAGCACAAGCGGATTGGAATTGGAGGTCAGAATATGATTTAGTGAAAATGGTCAAAACGATGATTGAACATGTAGATCATAAAAAAATATAAAAAATATAAATTTTGTCGAAGAAAATTACCGATTTGACGAATTATATAAAATTGTTCTTGCGTATGCGGAAATTAATTGTAACTTTCGCTAACGCTATACTATAAAAAACTAAGATTATGTTGTTGAGAAAATTGATTTTAAGTTTGTTAGTTTTATTTTCAGTTGGTTTCACTTCTGCTTTTGCGGGGAGTGGCGTTGATCAAGATGGAAATGTAACTGACGCCCAAGGTAAGAAACAAGGGAAGTGGATTTACAGAGGGAAGGACAGACCAGAAGCTGGTTATCCTGCAGAGGGAAAAATTGAAGAAGGAACTTTTGTGGACGACCGCAAGGAAGGAATTTGGATAAAATACTACAACGATGGTGTTACTCCAAAACTCAAGGGTGAATTTCACAATCACCGACCTGACGGTGTTTATATTAAATACGATGCCAGTGGGCAGATTATTGAAAAAGGCACTTTCGAGAAATCTAATTATAAGGATTCATTAAAACGTTTTATTGACGGCGTTTGTATATACGAAGCCAAATTCGATGATACAGGCAAAGAAAGTGGAAAAGTTACTTATAGATATCCAAATGGTAAACCAGAATTTATATACACAGCCAAAGAGGGAAAAGCAACAGGTGCAGCAACAAGATATTGGCCAAATGGTGATGTAAAAGAAAAAATAACATACGATAGTAATGGCAATGTAGTCAATACTGTTCAATTGGATATGGTGAATCCACCAGTTGAAATTAAATCTAATGAACCAAAAGTAATTGCACCTAAAATTAAAGAAATGGAAACTTTAGGGATTCCATTCCAGGCCAATGGATACAATAAGGTTTACAACAAAAACAAAGAAATTTGGCAAGATGGCCAATTTAAAAATGGTTCACTTTGGGATGGTAAAGTTTACGAATACGATTCTGATGGCATCTTGTTAAAAGTGAAAGTCTTTAAAAATGGAGCTTACCATTCAGATGGTCAACTTTAAAAATTTATAATAAAATAATACAACAAAAGGGCTTTAGTAATAGAGCCCTTTTTCTTTAATATATATTTGGTTCTAACAGTTTTAATATATCGAAACCGACTAATAATTATATATTCATCCAGACAATACCCTTTAATATTTGTATATTTGAAACGGAAATTTTACGATTATCAATAAATGGAAAAAATTCAATATAAACCTTCTGAATTCTACGTACCACCTATAGATAAGGTGGGTGTGGAAGAAAGAGTAGCAAGAATTCAAACTCGAAGTATTAAAAATGAATCAAAGGCTCAAGCTTTAAGACTTGCCTTGAATATGATTGACTTAACTACTTTAGAAGGGAAAGATACTCCTGGAAAAGTTCAACAAATGTGTTATAAAGCGCAACATTTACACGATGCTTATCCAAATTTACCAACGGTTGCGGCGGTTTGTGTTTATCCCACAATGGTTGCCGTTGCTAGAAAAGCTTTGGGAAATTCTAAAGTCAAAATTGCCTCTGTTTCTACAGCTTTTCCAAGTGGTCAAGCTCCAATGAAAATTAAATTGGAAGACACAAAATTTGCAGTTGAAAACGGTGCAGATGAAATTGACATGGTTATTTCAAGAGGTAAATTTTTAGCTGGTGAGCATAATTTTGTGTTTGATGAAATTGCAGCAATAAAAGAAGCTTGCAAAAAAGCGAGATTAAAGGTTATTTTAGAAACTGGAGAATTGGTTACTTTGGATAACGTAAGACTTGCTTCTGAAATAGCTATGCATGCTGGAGCAGATTTCATTAAAACTTCCACTGGAAAAATTCAGCCTGCTGCAACCATGCAAGTAACTTATACAATGCTCTGCGCAATTAAAGATTTTTATGACAGAACAGGAAAAATGATCGGCATGAAACCTGCTGGCGGAATTTCAACTTCTAAATTAGCAATACACAATTTAGTAATGGTTAAAGAAGTTTTGGGGAACGCATGGCTAACGAACGAATGGTTTAGATTTGGTGCAAGTAGCTTGGCCAACGATGTACTGATGCAAATATTAAAATTAGAAAGCGGAAAATATCAATCTTCCGATTACTTTTCAATAGACTAAAATGGCAAAAAAAAACAACGCGTCTGATAAAAAAGGACGAAAAGAATCAGAAAATATTAATTGGGAATATGCAGCAGCGCCCGAGAGTACTGCTTCACTCAAATTTCAAAATAAATACGACTTATTTATAAATGGCGAATTTGTAAAACCTATCTCTGGAAAGTATTTTAAGACAATAAATCCGGCCAATGAAAAAGTGCTTTGCGAAGTAGCACATGCCAATGAAAAAGATGTAGATTCAGCAGTAAAAGCTGCTAAAATAGCATATACCAATGTGTGGTCCAAATTATCAGGTGCCGAAAGAGGAAAATACATTTACCGCATTGCCAGACTTATGCAAGAACGCGCAAGAGAATTGGCAATTGTAGAAACATTAGATTCTGGCAAAACAATTAGAGAATCCAGAGATATTGATATTCCTTTGGCAGCAAATCATTTTTTCTACTACGCAGGCTGGGCAGATAAAATTCAAGAAGCATTTCCAAATAAAAAAATGGAATCTCTTGGCGTTGCAGGCCAAATAATTCCCTGGAATTTTCCTTTACTAATGGCAGCCTGGAAAATAGCGCCAGCATTAGCCGCTGGTAATACCGTTGTTCTTAAACCAGCTGAAACAACACCATTGAGTGCTCTTTTTTTAGCGCAAATTATTAAAGATGCCGAGTTACCTGCCGGTGTGGTCAACATCATCACAGGATTTGGAGATACCGGAGCAGCAATCGTGAACCATCCCGACGTTGATAAAGTTGCGTTTACAGGTTCCACTGCCGTTGGCAAATTAATTCAAAAATCGCTAGCGGGTACTGATAAAAAAGTGACGTTGGAATTAGGAGGAAAATCTGCAAATATTATTTTGGAAGATGCACCAATTGATCAAGCAGTGGAAGGAATTGTAAACGGAATATTTTTTAACCAAGGTCATGTATGTTGCGCTGGCTCTAGAGTTTTCGTTCAGGAAGGAATTGCAGAAAAAGTGATTGCAAAGTTGAAATTTAGACTTGATTCACTTTACATTGGTGATCCTATTGATAAAAACACAGATATTGGCGCCATAAATTCTAAAGAACAATTAGAAACTATAGAAAAATATATAAAAATTGGAAAACAAGAAGGTGCTGAAATTTACCAACCAAATTGCGAAATGCCAAAAACCGGATTTTATTGTAAACCAACTCTTTTCACGGATGTTAGTCAGTCACATACCATTGCTCAAGAAGAAATTTTTGGACCAGTCGTAACTATTCAAACATTCAGAACGATTGATGAAGTAATTCAAAAAGCCAATAATTCTCCTTACGGTTTGGCCGCTGGTGTTTGGACAGATAAAGGTTCTCGGATTTTTAACCTAACAACGAAATTAAAAGCAGGAGTTGTCTGGGCGAATACCTACAATAAATTTGATCCGACTTCGCCTTTCGGAGGATACAAAGAATCTGGCTTTGGCAGAGAAGGCGGATTGCATGGCCTTGGTGCGTATTTAAAATAATGCTAAAAAATTAATATGTCAAGAATTACAGTTTTGAAAACTTATAAAATATACATTGGTGGTCAATTTCCGAGAACAGAATCTGGGAGATATTACGAACCGAGAACAAAATCCGGGAAATCTTTGGGCAACATTTGTCTTTGCTCCAGAAAAGATGTACGAAACGCCGTAGTTGCTGCGAGAAAAGCACAGGGATCTTGGTCAGAAAAATCGGCATTTAACCGTTCGCAAATTTTATACAGAATTGCAGAAATGATGGAAGGTCGAAAGGCACAGTTCATAGAAGAATTAATGCTTCAAGGTTCCACTCAAAAAAATGCCGAAAAAGAGATGGAGCAGTCAATAGACAGAATGGTGTATTATGCCGGCTGGTGCGATAAATATCAAGCTTTAGTAAGTTCCGTGAATCCTGTGGCAAGTAGCCATTTTAATTTTTCGGCTGCTGAAGCTATGGGAGTTGTTGGAATTCAAATTTCTGATTCTCACGCATTGTTAAATTTAATTTCGTTAGTTGCTCCTGTAATTGCCGGTGGAAATACTTGTGTTGTTTTAGCCTCTGAAAATTTACCTCTTTGTTCAGTAACTTTTGCGGAAGTATTGAATTCATCCGATGTACCGGGTGGGGTTGTAAATATTTTGACTGGTACGCAGAATGAAACTTTACCAACTTTAAGCACGCACATGGATGTAAATGCTTTGGTTACAGACAATTTAAAGATCGAAGAATACAAAGAGGTTCAAATAAATGCAGTCGAAAATTTAAAAAGGACTTTTAATTACAAAGAAAACTGGTCAGAATTGGAAAGTCAAGGTTTAAAATTTATTGCTAATATCCAAGAAATAAAAACCACTTGGCATCCCATTGAAAATATTGGTGGGGCTAGTTCTAGTTATTAGGAATTAAATTAATTTCGTTTCCTCGATACTTCTCAAAATAATCTTGGCTGCCTTGCGAATTTCGTCTTCTGTGATATTTAGTGGTGGAGACAAGCGAAAACTATAAGGATGACTTAAAAACCAAAAGCTTATAAGTCCGTATTCTAAGCATTTTTTCACTACTTTTTCTACTCTTTCGAAACTTTTCATATCGAAGGCGAACATCATTCCTACTCTTCTGGTAGCGAGAATCTCTGTGCTTTTTCCAACAATTTCTTCTAAGAGTTTTCCTAATCTTTCAACTTCAGCATAATCTATTTTTTTTAATTCCAATAAAAAAGCATTTGCTGCCGCACAAACTACAGGATGGCCACCAAAAGTTGTAATGTGACCTAACATTGGATTATTTGAAAAAGCACTCAAATTTTCTTTCGAACTAACTACGGCACCAATTGGCATTCCACCGCCCAAAGCTTTACCAAGCGTTAGTATATCTGGAACTATATCAAACTGTTCAAAGGCAAAATTGCTTCCTGCCCTACCCATTCCGCATTGAATTTCATCCAAAATTAATAAGGTGTCGGTTTGAGTACATTTAGCTCTCAATTTTTGCAAATAATTTTTATCCACCTTTCTTACACCAGCATCTCCCTGTATAGTTTCGAGTATAACACACGCCGTTTTTTCACTTATATTTTCAAGTTGAGCTTCATCATTTAAATCCAAAAACTTAATGTCTGAGAGTAATGGTCGGTAATTAATTTTTTTTAATTCATTGCCTGAAACCGACAAAGATCCGTGTGTGCTGCCATGATAGGATCCTCGAAATGAAATAATTTCACTTCTGCCAGTAATTCTTTTAGCTAATTTTAATGCGGCTTCATTGGCCTCAGTTCCTGAATTTACAGGATAAACACAATTCAAACTTTCAGGTAAAATGGAAGTTAAACTTTGAGCAAAATTTAATTCTGCATCTTGAATGTATTCGCCGTAAACCATAACATGCAAATGCTTTTCTACTTGCGCATGAATTGCTTCCTTAATAAACTTATTTCCATGTCCTAAATTGCTCACCGCAACTCCAGAAATCATGTCCATGTAAGCTTTTTCGCTTTTATCGAAAATATAGATTCCTTCTGCCCTATCGACATCTATCAAATAAGGAAAAGGTGTTGTTTGACCTAAGATATCAGTAAAATCTTTTTCAGATTTTGTCATTTTTTACGAGACAAAACTTTATTAACTGCTTTGATTATATCTTGGGTATCAATATTGTATTTTGTCAACAATTCATCTGGAGTTCCACTTTCACCAAAAGTATCATTGACCCCAACATATTCTTGTGGATATGGTGTATTTCTAACCAAAACTTGTGCAACTGAATCGCCTAAACCTCCGTTTATCATGTGTTCTTCTGCAGTAACCACACATTTTGTTTTACCTACAGATTTAAGAATTGCTGCCTCATCCAAAGGTTTTATTGTGTGCATATTTATAATTTCTACCGAAATACCTTTTTTGTGCAATTCTTGAGCTGCCTCAATAGATTTCCAAACCAGATGTCCGCAAGCAATAATTGTCACATCGCTTCCTTCAGTTAAAACATCGGCTTTCCCTATTTGGAAATTAGCATCTTCAGGAGTAAAAATCGGAACAACTGGGCGGCCAAATCTCAAATAAACTGGACCAACATGTTTGGCAATTGCAATAGTAGCTTGTTTTGTTTGATTAAAATCGGCTGGCACAATTACTGTCATATTTGGCAACATTTTCATGAGTCCAATGTCTTCCAAAATTTGATGAGTTGCGCCGTCTTCACCTAGGGTTAAACCTGCATGAGAAGCACAAATTTTTACATTTTTATTTGAATAAGCAACAGATTGTCTTATTTGATCATAAACTCGCCCTGTTGAAAAATTGGCAAACGTACCAGTAAAAGGAATTTTACCACCAACAGTCATTCCTGCAGCAATACAAATCATATTGGCTTCTGCAATACCCACTTGGAAAAACCTTTCAGGGAATTCTTTCTCAAACGCATCCATTTTTAGAGAACCTGTAAGATCTGCACAAAGCGCCAAAGCGTCTGGATTGGTTTTACCTACTTCTACTAAACCTTCACCAAAACCCGAACGGGTATCTTTTTTTCCAAATATTTCAAATTCTTTCATATTCAATTTTTGAGTCTATTGTATTTTATCTTTTTTCTTTTGTTTTCCTATTTCCAAATCAAAGCGTTAGTGCACTTGTTTTGTTAGATATTATTCTAAAATCTTTAATTGTGGAATAGTTCGTTGATTTTGATTCTTTGGTTCGATAAACAACTTTATAATTTCCGGGTTGCAACAATTTAGATTGCGCCTTGGCACTTTCATCTAAATTAAAAACCCATTCTAATTCGCCATTATCTTTCACTAAAAATACTTGTCCAACAACTGCTTTTCCAGTTTTAAAACTAAATACACCTGGAGAAAATATATCTATACTCGTTATTGTACTTTGGGTAATTGTAACGGTTTTATAAATTCTCGGCAAAGTCATGATTTCAATTTCGTAAGTCCCTACAATGTATTTATCTTTTTCTGAAACCTGTTGAACATTAAAAGTTTTGTTATTGCTTGGTTGCATAATTCTTATATCAGCAGTATAATTTCTAATTGGATTTAGCCAATTTACTTGTAAATATCCTTGGGGCGCATCTAAAATAATTGTATTGTGAACACCTCTGGTTAAAACAATGTTTAATTTTTCAATTCCTGGTAAGGTGTGAACATATAAATCATATTTCAATGACGGATCTAGAACTAAAGTGTCAGGATTGTTTTTTATGTTTAAAGTGTGAACGAAAGTGTATTTTAAATTTTTTGTACCCGCTTCATAAAAGTGCATTGTTACATCGGTTTCCAAAGGCGATTTTGTAATGTTATTTAAATTTACTTGAACAGTAGTATTAAATATAGATTTTTGAACCAAGGTTGTAAGCACATTTGCAAGCGCAGCTTTATTTTCTGCTTCTAAATAAGTTCCTATACAATTAAATTGTTCCAAATAAGATAAATCAAGTCCTAATCCAATCACAAATGGCGTCACTCTAACTCCTTTATCCTTTAATTTTTTGGCAATTACACAGGGATCATTGTCACAAGCTTCTAATCCATCGGTTATAAGAATTATAAAGTTCTTGGCAGTCATGTCCGGAAAATCCGATGCGGCCGCTTCCAATGATCGCGCAATTGGTGTTGTACCTTTTGCTTCAATGGAACGCACGCGCATTTTTACCTTGTCAAAATTTCCACTGGCAAAAGGGACTTCAAGTTTTGTATCATTGCAATCTTGAAAAGTTGGTGTGATGTAAGATTGGTGGCCATAAACTCTTAAAGCTATTTCAAGATTCGGAATTCCTTTTATACTATCAATGGTTTTAATGAGTAATTCTTTTGCAGCTTGAAGTCTTGTTTGGTTGCCTTCCCATTTAGAATTCATACTATTTGATGCATCTAGAATAAATAGGATTCTAGTTTTTTCCTGAGCATAAGCGTTGCCGATTGTCAGAAGCAAAAATAATATGAGGGTAATTTTTTTCAAATTTTTATTCTAGTATTTCTTCTATTTCGTGAATTAATAATCTCCGAGAGTTTGTGTAAGTTGGTTCAACGCATCTTCTAACTGTTGCGGATTCGGCGCAGAACCATGCCATTTATGTGTCCCCATCATATAATCAACACCTTGTCCCATTTCTGTATTCATTATTATCATAATTGGTTTGCCATTTCCTGTCATAGATTTTGCTTCTGCCATAACTTTTAATATGTTTTCAAAACTGTGTCCATCCATACTTAGCACTTCCCAACCAAAAGCGCGCCACTTTGCATCGAGGCTGCCAAGATCCAATACTTTTTCTACATCTCCATCAATCTGGCGACCATTTGCATCAATTACAGAAATTAAATTATCTATCTTATTTGCCGCTGCATACATAGCTGCTTCCCAAATTTGTCCTTCTTGCAATTCGCCATCACCATGCAATGAATAAACCATTGAATCATCTTTCAATAATTTTTTGGTAATTGCTGTACCGATAGCGCAAGACATTCCTTGACCCAAAGATCCAGACGCCATTCTAATTCCAGGTAAATGTTTTGCAGGAGAAGGATGACCTTGCAAACGACTTGAAAGTTTTCTAAAAGTTGCCAATTCACTTACGGGAAAATAGCCTGATCTTGCCAAAACACTATACCACACTGGGGAAATATGTCCGTTTGATAAATAAAAAACATCTTCTCCAACACCATTCACATCAAAATTTTCAGGATTGTGTTTTAGAATTTTAAAATACAAAGCTGTGAAGAAATCGGCACAACCAAGCGAACCTCCAGGATGTCCGGAACTCACATTAGCTACCATTCTTACTATATCTCTTCTTACTTGACATGCAATTTTTTCTAACTCAGACACCTCCATTTTCAATAGTTTACTTAATCTTCACAAAGTTAAATTATTTATAAAGAAATAGACAATTTTTAATAACTTTAAGCACTCATGCAACTATTTTAAGTCCCTGCAAGTCTTGTAAATGTTATACTCAAGTAATTTTAAATTCTTTTACCCGATGAAAAAATTAATTTTAATAATACTCTGCTTCGCCTCATTCAACATTAAGGCACAGAATTCTAATCAATTAACTACTTACTATTCTCCAGAAGAATTAGTAAATCTAGAGAAAAACAATTCAGAAGAATATCAATTTTTGGTTTACGCATTTGAAAATGCTTGTGTAATCTTAGACATGCCTAAAGGTAAAGAAGCAAAAGTAACTTCTAGTATTGACATTAAAGATTTGAGTAATTACAATTATTTAGAACTTGGCTTAGATATTTTAGAGGCAAATCAGTATTTTCGAATTAACAGTACAGACAAAATGTTGCTTGTGAAATCGAGATTTTCTTTACAAAATGAAATGAAAAAATAAGACATTATGAAAATTAAAAATTATATATTATCACTGCTTTTTCTTACAGTTTCTTTAGGATTTATTAATGCACAAATAATTTTGATGGGTGATCCAGGATTTCCTCAGTCTGGTCCGATGGATTGCAATATTTACGGGGACCCATCTATGCCAAACTTTTATGATCAAGGTGGTTCTGGCGGTAATTATACAGCAAATTATAACAATACCATTACCTTTTGTCCAGATTTAGCAATGGGAACTAAAGTCACTTTGAAATTTGCCATTAACACAGGATTTACTTTTAATGTAGATGGTTCGGATACAATATATGTATACGATGGCCCAAACACTAGCTCACCACTTATAGGCGCACACAATTCCGTTACTGATCCAATTGGTTTTAACCATGTTGCCAGTTTTAGCAATCCTAGTGGATGTATAACTGTTCGTTTTGTTACCAATGGTGCAAATGAAAACACTGGTTGGGAAGCAAATGTTACATGCGGTAATCCACCTCAACCTTTTGAAGTGCACATGGAGGCTTTTATTAATAATTCAATGACAAATGATATGTCTCCAGTTGATACTGGTTATGTAGATGTTTGTTTCGGTGATAGTATTTTATTTGTGGCAAAACCAATTTTTCCTTATTCTTTTGAAAGTACAGGAAATGGTTACAGTCAAAATTTAAATAACGTAACTTACGATTGGAGTATTAGTAATGCTGGAACATTACCAAATAACGATTCAGTTTGGTTTACTCCCCCTGCTCGTGCTGGATATTTGGTTACTTTAAAAATTACAGATGCTTTTCCGCAATCTGAAAGAATAGTTTCTAAAGTGCGTGTTTCTACCTTGCCAAGTTTTGCTGGCACTGGACCATTAGAAGATACCGTATGTTTAGGTTCAAATACTGTTTTATTGGGTGGAGTAACAGCCACAGATACTGTTGGTATAGAAATTCCACCAGGTTCATTTAGCCTTGGCGGTGCCTTTGCTGGGTTAACTTATTTGCCAGATGGATCAGGTGCACAATATCAAGCTCCTGTAACAATTTCTGGTTTTCCCGATTCTGCCGTAATTGTAACTCCGCAAGATTTAAATAAAGTATGTATCACTATGGAACATTCTTATTTAGGTGATTTGGAAATTGCACTACAATGTCCCAATGGTACTCAAGTAGCATTAGTTAATTCTTATAGTCCCGGATTTATACCTGGAGGTTTTAATGGTGGTGGCACATACTTAGGTGATGCAGATGATGCTACTGCAGATGGAAATCCTGGAATAGGTTGGGAATATTGCTTTTCTTCGGTTTATAACGATTGGGGAACAATGGGAACCGAATTTGCAGGGGGTAACACTGTTCCAACGACAGTCACTCCTGGCAATCAATCAATGAATCCTAACGGTATTTATTTACCTGAAACTTCTTTTGTCGGATTTGCTGGTTGTCCAATAAATGGACAGTGGACAATAATTGTACAAGATAATTTAGGAATAGATGACGGATATATATTTGAATGGGGATTATTTTTTGATCCTTCGTTGTTGCCTGGTCTAGAAAATTATAACAATATTGTAGTTTCGGATTTTTGGAGCAATGACCCAACGATAATTTCAGGTCAAAATGATACTTCTATTGTAATTCAGCCTAACTCTCCAGGTTCTTATGGCTACACTTACAACATTACTGATGATTTTGGTTGTGTTTATGATACAACCGTGATACTTTATGTGTTACCTCAACCAACTATTTTTTCTGATACAATATCTTGTAATTTTATGTTTCAAGTAAACAATACTACTTCTTTTCAAGGAGGAGTTTGGTCTGCGGCAGACACGTCAATTCATTTTGCACCAGATTCTTCATTTCAAAACCCTATAATTAGCACAACTAATGGCGATGGTGGTATTTTTAACATATCATATACCGACAATGCTTGTAATACGACTGTGAGTGCTGTTTTGAACTTGCCAGGAAATGTGTTCGCTGACGTGAAAGATACAGCTGTCTGCGCAGGAAAAGCATATATGTTAACGGCAGAGGTTTATCCTCAAGGGACTCCCATAACCTGGAATACTGGAGCAACAGGACCGACGATTGAAGTAACCACTAGTGGATTTTATATTGCCACAGCTAGTAATGCATGTTATAGCTTTACCGACACGGCATATGTTGATATGAAATTGTGCGATATCGAAGCTCCAAATGTTTTGCTCTTAGGTTCAAGTGTTGGTAATAATCTTTGGTTTGTGCAAGCAGATGGTATTTCCGAATTTAATTGTATAATTGTTAACCGTTGGGGCAATACAATTTACGAATGGAACGATGTAAAAGCAGGATGGAATGGCGAAAGTCAAAAAGGAAATGTTGTGGATGATGGAGTTTATTTTTACACCATTAAAGCAAAAGACACAGCTGGAAATGAAGTTCTAAAACACGGTTCCATTACAGTTAGAAGATAAACATTTTTAAAAAACTTTTAAAAAATGCCTGTAATAGCGGGCATTTTTTTTTGAGCATTTTACATTGAAGCTTAAAATGGTCTTTTATAATAGTTCAAATAATTTTTAAACAATAAGACAATAAAAAACTAACAAATTTCTAATCTACATTTTTTACCGTTACAACGCTGATTGTAAAATATTTGACATTTTGAAAGCGAATCTGGCAAGGTTCGCTTTTTTTATTTTTACATTAAAAAATGTAATGATTAACCTAAAATGAAAAAATAATCTCAAGAACTTTATTAAATTTAGTCTCAAAAATTACGAAATGAAAAAAATTGGAGTTAATGGATTTGGAAGAATAGGCAGATATTTTACTCGTTTAAGTTTGGATATTAATAATCTTGATGTAGCAGTTGTTAATGATTTGGCAGATATAAAAACATTGGCTCATTTATTAAAATACGACTCTGTGCATGGAGGACTAAAACATAAATTTACCATTGAAAATGACAGTATCGTTTTTGAAAATGGCAAAAAAATACTTTTCATTCAAGAAAGAGATCCTGCAGCAATTGAGTGGAAAAAATATGGCGTAACCCACGTTGTAGAATGTACGGGTTTATTTACCAAACGAGAAGATGCAGAGAAACATCTTGTTGGCGGAGCTAAAAAAGTTATTATTTCTGCACCTGCCAAATCCGCTGATATTCGCACTGTAGTAATGGGAGTGAATGATGATTTACTTGAAGACAGCGATCAAATAATTTCTAATGCGTCTTGTACCACAAATTGTGCGGCGCCCATGGTGAAAGTTATAAAAGATTTATGTAAAATTGAAAGTGCTTATGTTACCACTATTCATAGTTATACATCCGATCAAAGATTACACGATGCTCCACACAAAGATTTGCGAAGAGCAAGAGCTGCGGCAGAATCCATTATTCCAACCTCTACAGGTGCAGCAAAAGCTCTAACTAAAATTTTTCCGGAATTAGATGGCAAAATGGGTGGTGCTGGTGTTCGCGTGCCAGTGCCAGATGGTTCTTTTACAGATATTACTTTGGTTGTGCAAAATCCGCCAACGGTTGAAGCAATTAATGCTGCTATGAAAAAAGCCTCAGAAGGAGAATTAAAAGGCATTTTAGGATACACAGAAGACCCAATAGTTTCTTGTGATATTATTGGTGATTCTAATAGCTGTATGTTTGATGCAGAACTTACCAGTGTTATTTGCAACATGGTAAAAATTGTTGGTTGGTACGATAATGAAGCTGGCTACTCAAATAGATTGATTGATTTAGTTCAAAAAGTGTAAATGTTTAAAACATTACTGACTATATTGCTACTAATGTCTGCTCCAAATATAATTTTTGGTCAGAACACATTTGCTGCTTTACAAAGTAATTATACACCAACCAACAGTCTTTATATAAATCCAACTTCAATGTTAGATGCTAAAACTTGGCTAGATATTAACATAATTGGTGCTGGAGCTTTTGCCAATAATAATCTTGTTTATGTTAAAGATCGAAGCACAATTGGTTTGCTCAAAAATGACATAGATAGCACAAATTTGGAATACAAACAGGGCAGAAAAAATTACAGTGCATTTGCTCGAGGATTTGTTGCCGGACCAAGTGCGGTTTGGAGCCAAGGTAATCATGCTATTGGATTGTCAACTGCTTTTAGAAGTTATACTGGAGCGCAGAGAGTACCGACATTTGTAGGCCCTTTTATTCAATTTGGCGTGGCAGATTACGTGCAACAACATGAAATAGATTATTCAATTAAAAAATTACGTACAGCTTCTATTAATTTTGCTCAAATACAACTGAGTTATGGACACACACTTTTCAAAAAACAACGAAAAATGTTGATGTTCGGCTTTTCGGTAAAAAAAATGTACTCAGTTGCAGGAGCTGCTGGAAATGTAAATGAGTTTAATTTTAATGTACAAAATGATAGCATTGCACGCTTAGATTTTACGAATGCCGATTTAATGTATTCTAACAATCAAAAAATATATACCAAAGGTGGTTTGGGTTTAGATTTAGGTTTTACTTATCAAAAAATGTTGGGAGAAGCGGCTTCTTATTATCCAAATTCATATAGAAATGGTTGCAGATATGT
>JBBSUQ010000057.1:0-17804 GCA_038234235.1 Flavobacteriales bacterium | reverse complement strand
TTAAACGATTAAAATTATAGGATTTTCCAATTCACTCTGTAATATTGCGTACCATAATCTACGATTTATATCCAAGAAGGTTCGTACATCAAAAAGATTACTTAATAATATTATTTTAAAAAAATATCTTATTTTATTTGCTTATTTAAATAATTGTTTTAATTTTGCACACAACAAGTTTACTTTGTCAATTTGAATATTAAAATTGAACCGATCAAAGAAACTTTTACAATAAACTAATATCTTAAAAATGAGAGAACAAAAATTATTAGATCATGCATGTCCTACATGTAAAGGAGAAGTTTGGGCATTGCGCAGTGATAGAAAATATTGTGCAATAGTTTGCAAAAACAAACATCATGCTTCTGAAAAATGGCATTTCGCGGGTCCGGAAATGGACATGTTCAAGTTCAAAAGAAAAAATGTAAAAATATTAGATGGTTTAATTGGTCAAGATCATACAAGTGCCACCATTAAGATTACAAGTTTAGAAAATTTTAACTTTAGATTAAAATATTGTGATATCGTTGATGATAGTCCAAATGACGAACAAAATAGAATCAAAGTTAAAACTTTTGAACTTCTTAATTTTAAATTAACTGACTTAGGCAATGATTTTTTGAAAATTACTCGAATAGGAAAAACCGGATCATTGGCTGAAAGTGAAGAAGATATTGAGCGTAAAAATATTTTTTATCGCAGATGGTTGTTGGAATTTCCAATTATAAATCATAAATTATTTACTAAAAATGAAATCCTCAATTCCGGAAACGTCTGGCGAGAATAGGAATGGTTTTCTTTTTATAATTGTTCATTCAGAGAATCTTAGAATTGAGTTAAGAATAAGAGGGAGTTAATTTGTACATGTTATTAATTCGATTTAAAAATTAAAATCTTGTTTAATTTACGACTCAAAACGCAAAGATGTTTAAAGTTTTTTGAATTAAATTAAGGTAGTAATTGTAGTTGAAGTTCATCAAGTGAAATTTAACCATATCAATTTAGCAAAATGATGCTTAACTTTGTTTCCAAAATATATATAATGGAAGCGATAATAAAGACGAATAAAGGTGATATGCGAGTGGAGTTTTATGATAAAGACGCTCCTGAAACTGTTGCAAATTTTGTGAAATTGGCTAAAGAAGGATTCTACGATGGACTTCAATGGCATAGAGTTCTTGAAGATTTCGTAATTCAAGGTGGTTGTCCGAATTCGAGAGAAGGTTCTAAAGGCATGCCCGGAACAGGTGGACCAGGTTATAAGATTGATTGTGAATTAAATGGTGGCAATCAACATCATGAAAAAGGAGTACTTTCTATGGCTCATGCGGGGAAAAATACAGGTGGATCTCAGTTTTTTGTATGTCATTCAAGAAACAACACGTCGCATTTAGATGGAGTGCATACTTGTTTTGGTAAAGTTGTAGATGGTTTAGATGTCATTGATGAAATAAAAGCAGGGGATTCAATTGATAAGATTGAAATTAAAGGCTAAATACAGCACACAAATGTGATTAAAAGTTTATTTACTTTGTTCCAGATAGTTAATGTGAATTTTTTTTAGTTCTGGACAATTATTGTTAATTGCTTTTAACATTGCAGTATCTTTGAAATCAACGTCGCCAATGTTTGATGTACAAAGAGAATAATCAAGTTTCTTTTGGTCAATTTTTAATACATCTTTCATTGCCTCTTCTGTTACAGGTGTTTTTTCGGCTTTCTGCATACACTCACAAATTTGTTTTGCGACTTTCTTATATTTAAGTGATTTGTCAATTTCACATGAACTTGAGATGAGTGTAAGTATTAAAATAATCGCGAATAATTTCATAATGGGCTAAAATGGTAAACAAATATAGAGTAATTTAATATTGAAAAAACACCCAAATGATTAAAATATCATAAAAATTGAGACTGATTAAAAAAGAATCCTCGGCGAAAATTCATAAAATGTTTCCTATACCTTTTGAGGAAATATTGGCTAAGATAAAGGCTGAACTGACAGATTTAAAATCAAATGGTAAAGTAGCTACCTATATTCCTGAATTGGCGAAAGTTTCACCGGATTTTTTTGGAATGCATATTTTCACAACGGATGAACGCGATTTTTCTTTTGGAGATAATACGACAGTTTTTTCAATTCAAAGTATATCGAAAGTGTTTACCCTTGCTGTCTGCCTTTCTGTAGTTGGAGAAAAACTTTTTGACAGAGTAGGTGTGGAACCGAGTGGCAATGCTTTTAATAGTATTGTTCAATTAGAAAAAGAAAAGGGAATCCCAAGAAATCCTTTCATAAATCCTGGTGCATTGGTTATGGCCGATATTTTACTATCGACATTAAAAAACCCTTATGAAGATTATTTAAATTTTATAAGAAAAATAACTGATAATGAAAATATTGTCAGCAGTGAAAGGGTAGCGAATTCGGAATTTGAGACTGGATTTATGAATGCCTCACTCGTTAATTTTTTGAAATATCATGGAAATATTAATAATGACGTTGAAGAAGTTTTAAAATTTTATTATTTCCATTGCGCATTTGAATTATCTTGTCGGGATCTCGCACATGCTTTTAAAGCTTTTGCCGACCATGAAGAAATATTTGAATTTGGTGAAGTTAAACTCTCTAAAACTTTAGTCAAACGTGTAAATTCAATCATGCAAACATGCGGATTTTATGACGAAGCAGGAGAGTTTGCCTACAAGGTCGGATTACCAGGTAAAAGTGGTGTTGGAGGTGGAATTGTCGCAGTACATCCATTATTTTATTCAGTTGCCGTGTGGAGTCCTCCATTAAATGAAAAGGGAAACTCGGTAAAAGGTATGATGGCTTTAGAAAGATTAACCGCACTTACAGGAAATTCAATTTTTTAATAGTTATAAACAATATTCGCCAAATTTTAGTAAATTATTTATCTTTGCAACAATGAGTGAATTCGTAGTTTCTGCAAGAAAATATAGACCACAAACCTTTGACACGGTTGTTGGGCAGAAATCTATTACCAGTACGTTAAAAAATGCCATTAAAAACGACCATCTTGCTCAAGCTTTTTTGTTTTGTGGATCTCGAGGTGTTGGAAAAACCACAAGTGCTAGAATTTTAGCAAAAACAATAAACTGTTTCAATAGAACTGAAAATGTAGAAGCTTGTGATCATTGTGAGTCTTGTGAATCTTTTAATTCTGGGGCATCTTTGAATGTTTACGAACTTGATGCTGCATCAAACAACAGTGTTGAAGACATCAGAAGTTTGATAGATCAAGTTAGAGTTGGTCCGCAGCTTGGCAATTATAAAATTTATATTATTGACGAGGTGCACATGCTGTCTTCACAGGCATTCAACGCATTTTTGAAAACCTTAGAAGAACCACCAAAACACGCAATTTTTATTTTAGCCACAACAGAGAAACACAAAATCATCCCTACCATATTATCTAGATGTCAGATATTTGATTTTAATAGAATTAAGGTAAAAGATATAGCTGATCATTTAGCACGAATTTGCGTCAAAGAAGAAATTACAGCTGATCCTGAAGCATTGCATTTGATTGCTCAAAAAGCCGATGGTGCTTTGAGAGATGCATTATCTATTTTTGATCAAATAGTTACTTTTGCGGGAAATAATATTACATATCAAAATGTAATTGACAACCTAAATATTTTAGACTACGATTTTTATTTTAAAATAGTAGATTCGGCTGAAAAAGAGGATATTCCAACCAATTTACTGTTATTGAATGATATTGTGGAAAAGGGTTTTGATCTTCATAATTTCATAGTCGGATTAGCAGCTCATTATCGCAATTTACTTGTTTGTCAGAATATGAATACAATTTCTCTTTTAGAAGTTGGAGAATCGGTTCAAAACAGATATGTAGATCAGGCTAAAAAAATTAAAAGCGCCATTATTTTAAGAGCTTTAGGTGTATTAAGTAAATCAGATGTTGATTACAAATCCAGTAAAAATCAGCGATTGTTAGTCGAAATGGCACTCATGCAATTATGTTCACTTAACGCCGAATTGGAAAAAAAAAATTCCTGACGGATCCAGTTGAGATAATTCCATTTCCAAATCAAAGCTTAAGAGACGATAAATCCCAGAATTCTGTTAAACAAAATCAACCAGACATTAAGCCTACGGTTAATCCTTTATTCTTGAAAAAAGAAGTGAAAATTCAAAGTTCACCATCAGGAACAATCAGTGGGGCTAATCTGAAAACTACTCATATCAGCATAAATGATTTATTGCGCAAAGGTGACGAGGCAATAGATCAGCAGCGAAACCAAGCCAAGGAAGCAAATATTTTTTCTCAAGATGAACTACACATGGCTTGGAAATCATATGCTTATAAAATGAGAGATAATGGTCAAGGTACTATTTTTTCAGCAATGACAAAAAGAGAACCTCAGATTATAGATGAAAATAAAATTTTCCAATTAATAGATAGTGAAGTTCAAGAAACATTTATGATTGGTATAAAAGGTGAATTGGAGGATTACTTGAGAAAAGAATTAAAAAATTATGCTATACTCTGTCAATTTGAAGTAACGGAAAATAAAGAAACGAAAGTTGCATTAAGCAATAAAGAAAAATTCGCTGCTATGGCAAGAAAAAATCCGAGTTTACATACTTTAAAAACGAAATTCGGTTTGGATTTCGATTTTTAATATAAAATAATTCATTTAGACTTTATTTTTTGATAAAAATTCTTAATTGATAAGGTTACTTAATTTTTGAAACTACACTCTCGTTAGAAATTCATTTATAGCATAGATTTTCTAATATTTATTTAATTTAATTGTACTAGAAAATTATGAATATTCCTTTATTAACTGTTGATTTGCAAATAATTAATGAAATATTTTAATCGTTGTCAACGGTTAGATAAAATTAAAATTATAGCGAAAAATCAGCATTTACAGAAAATTTAATCGTTGTCAACGGTTATTGAGAACCAGAAATTTCATCCATTTTAATCGTTTAAAACGGTTAGCAAGATTTCAGATTTTCAGTAGATTTAATCGTTTAAAACGGTTATTGAAGCACTATTAATTGTACGAAATTTAATCGTTTACAACGGTTAATGAAGGTTGATAAAATTTAAAAATTAATCAGATCTACTAAATTTAATCGTTTAAAACGGATAACGAAAACACGATATTTCTACAATTTTAATCGTTTACAACGGTTGAAAAGTTCTCAGATTTCCATTGAATTTAATCGTTTACAACGGTTAATGAAGGTTGATAAAATTTCAAAAATAAATCAGATTTCATGAATTTAATCGTTTAAAACGGTTAAAGAGTACACGATATTTCTACAATTTTAATCGTTTAAAACGGTTAAAAAGCACTCTGATTCCCATTAAATTTAATCGTTTACAACGGTTAAAAAAAATTAAATTACTAAGTGAAATAAACCCAAAACCCCACAAACAACCACCAACAAAAAATAAACAACAAACAATCTCACTATCCTTAAACCTTCTATATTTCAAAAGAAAATAAATAAAGTAAAGAACCGTCTCGGAAGCTAATTTCCAAAATTAAATCCAAAAAATATATAAATTGAAAATATTGAAAAAGTTGGGCTAAGCGACTTAAATTTAAAAAGTGAATTTTGAAAAATTATCACTTAAATTCATTTGCCGGTTTCTTGCGGTAAATCATTTCTATTTGATCGGTTTTATCTGTCATTACCAAAATATCATCATTCATTAAACTATAATCGTAAACGACAGCATCAGCCTGAATGGTTTTTTCGTAAATACTCAATGTCAATTTTACAGGATCAAGTTCATAAGTTCCATTTCTTACAACTTTATTATCCTCTCTATAATAAGTGCTTATCGCTTTTTTATCCGTAAATTGAATACTGCTTTTACCAATTCTTTCAAAGTTTTGTTGAATCGTTTTCTTCACAAAAGCACTGTCTTCAACATTCATTGTAGGAAATCCTTCTAACTTTTTGGCTATCAAATTTGGAATGTCGTCAATATCATAAATCACTACACCTTTAGAACTTAGTTTTTCCAAAACCCAAAATCCTTGTATTTTCTTGGCATGACTTTCTTCTTTACAGGATGATATTACCAACAATAAAATCATTAAATAAGATAATAGGGAAATGTTTTTCATTTTTTATAAACTCAATAAATACGCACAATTATAAGCAATAAAAATATCTTAGCTCCATGAATTGATGTATAAATTTTCAGAATTAGTGTATATTTGCTTTCAACTTTTAAAACAATCAAAAATTGGCGAATAAAATTAAGTTTGGAACGGATGGATGGAGAGCAATAATAGCTGAAGAATTTACCGTTGATAATGTAAAAAGAGTTGCACAAGCAACAGGCGAATGGGTTAAAAATAATTTTGATAATCCTAGTATTGTTCTCGGTCATGATTGCAGATTCGCAGGTGAATTGTTTGCCGAAACTACTGCTAAAATATTTGTATCTCAAGGTATTAAAGTTAAATTGGCTAAAGGTTTTATTAGTACTCCAATGGTTTCTCTTGCTGCTAAAAAGTTAAATTGTTCGTTAGGTGTAGTAATCACTGCAAGCCACAATCCACCATCTTACAACGGTTATAAGCTCAAAGCATACTATGGTGGACCTTTAACTACAGATAAAGTTCAAGAAATTGAAGATATTATTCCAGAGAATTGTGCAATTAATATTTCGAGTATAGATTTGAAAAACAATTCTTTAGTAGAATATGTAGATTTAGAAAAACAATATATTGATCATGTAAAAGCAAATTTTGACTTGGACGCAATAGCAAATTCTAATTTGAATTTTGTGTACGATGCAATGTATGGCGCCGGTCAGAATGTTTTAAAGAAAATTTTACCCAACATTCAGTTTCTGCACTGCGATTATAATCCATCATTTATGGGGCAGGCACCAGAACCGATTGCTAAAAATTTGGTAGAACTCGAAAATTTTATAAAGGACAAAGGAAATATAGACTGTGCCTTAGCAACTGATGGAGACGCCGATAGAATTGGACTTTACAATGGAAAAGGCGAGTTTATAGATTCGCATCATATCATTTTGTTACTCATTCATTATTTGGTGAAATACAAAAATATGGGCGGAAAAGTAGCCACAGCTTTTAGTACTACTCCTCGTGTTAAAAAAATGGCAGAACATTACAATTTACCGTATGAAGTTGTTAAAATAGGATTTAAATACATTGCCGGAATAATGGTTGAAGAAGATGTGTTGATTGGAGGTGAAGAATCTGGCGGAATAGCTGTGAAAGGACATATACCAGAAAGAGACGGCATTTGGATGGGATTGATTATTTGGGAATTTATGGCAAAATCTGGAAAAACGCTGGATCAACTTATAGATGAAGTTTACGAGATTGTTGGACCATTTAAATTTGAAAGAAATGACCTTCATATTACCGAAGAATTAAAGCAAAAAATTATAGCGGATTGCCAAAACAATGCTTACAAATCTTTTGGTAAATATACTGTAAGAGAGGTTGGTACACTAGATGGCTTCAAGTTTTTCTTTGATGATGACAGATGGTTAATGATCCGACCTTCAGGAACCGAACCTGTACTTAGAACTTATGCAGAAGCACCAACTTTAGAGGAGGTAAGAGAAATATTGAAAATCACAGAAGATCAAATTTGTAAGTAAATGTCAGGATCCTCAATTGGTAAAATTTTCAAACTAACTACATTTGGTGAATCGCATGGAATTGCTTTAGGTGGAGTTATTGAAGGTTTGCCTGCAGGAATTGAAATTGATTTAGAAAAAATACAAGCCGAACTTGCACGAAGAAAACCAGGGCAATCGGCCATAGTAACGCAAAGAAAGGAAGACGATGAAGTTGAAATTTTGTCTGGACTATTCGAGAATAAAACCTTGGGAACTCCACTTGGATTTATCATCCGTAACCAAGATCAAAAATCTAAAGATTACAGTGAAATTAAAGATGCTTACCGACCGTCTCATGCGGATTTCACTTATGATAAAAAGTATGGAATAAGAGATTATCGAGGAGGTGGAAGATCAAGTGCAAGAGAAACTGTTTGCAGAGTTGTAGCTGGTGCTTTTGCCGCACAAATACTAGAATCTAAAGGAATTCAAACTTTTTCTTTTGTACAAAGTATAGGATTAATAAATGAATATTTTTCACCAAGTTTGAGTTTAAATCAACAAGAAATAGTTGACATAAAATCAAAAATTGATTCTAACATCATCCGAGCTGTAACTCAACATACGGCAGATGAAATGGAAAATTTGATTAGAGAGGTAAGGAAAAAAGGCGATACAATTGGTGGTATTATTCAAACTTATGTCTATGGTGTTCCTGCAGGACTAGGAGAACCAGTTTTTGATAAATTACATGCAGATTTAGGTAAAGCAATTCTTTCAATTAATGCAGTGAAAGGTTTCGAAATTGGTTCTGGTTTTTCTTCAATCGCAATGCTAGGGAGCGATCACAACGACCAATTTAACCAAGATGGAAGCACAAAAACCAATCACAGTGGCGGTGTGCAAGGAGGAATTAGCAACGGAATGCCTATTAATTTTAAAACGGCATTTAAACCTGTTGCTACTTTAATGCAAGATGTAGAAACAATAAATTCGAAAGGTGAAGACGTTGTTATGAAAGGCAAAGGTAGGCACGATGCATGTGTTTTGCCCAGAGCTGTGCCTATTGTGGATGCCATGACTAATATAGTTTTACTCGATTTTTTACTTCGTAATCAAG
This sequence comes from Flavobacteriales bacterium, assembly GCA_038234235.1. Lineage (GTDB taxonomy): Bacteria > Bacteroidota > Bacteroidia > Flavobacteriales_D > Crocinitomicaceae > JBBSUQ01. The sequence goes on along the minus strand of JBBSUQ010000057.1, from coordinate 9,062 downwards.
CTTCCAGACTTCTTTAAATGTTACTAAAAGTCAGGAATTTCTTAAATAGAAAGGTTGTTTTAATTGTTGGACTTATAATATGTCTTTATCAATTAGGTCATTTGGCAGATAAGTATTTTGGTTATACTAATGGGACTTATGAATCCAAAAAGCTATCTCCTATTCTTGCAGACGGCACTGGCTATTATTTTTATTTAACAAAAATTTATGTATACAGGCAAGATTCTGCTTATATGAATGTGATTAATGAAAAATATACTCCATATTCATATCATACCATGCTTGGATATGATAAAGAAAAACCTAATTTTTACTCTAAATTTTTCAGTGGCACTGCCATTTTGCAAACTCCATTCTTTTTAATAAATCACGGAATGCAAAAGTTAAGTGACTCTAATACTGATGGATATAGTTTTTCTTACAGTCTTACTATTACGCTCTGCAGTCTTTTCTATTGGCTGCTGGGAATATTATTTTTCATTAAAATACTTAAGTTTTTTCAAATTGAAAATTTTTTAATTCTCTTTGCAATCGTAATGATAACTTTTGCAACAAATCTTTGTTATTACACTTCTATTGCAGCTTCTTACAGTCACGTTTATTCATTTTTTGCTATCTCAGCATTCCTGTATTATGCTTTACTTTTAGGCAAAACCCGGGATAAAAAATACCTCTTATTGTTTTCACTTTTTTTAGGATTAATTTTAATAATCAGACCTGTTAATGTGCTGGTTGTTTTTATATTACCATTTTGTTTCCCCACTTTAAAAGAGTTTTGGATTTACTTAAAAGATTTGTTTTCTACTCAAAAAAAGATCTTGTTTTTTTCAATTTTAACTTTTGCCCTTATCGTCGCATTACATTTCATCTATTTTTATTTAGCCAATAAAACTTTAAAGTTTAATGGTTATCAAAATGAAGGATTTACAAATATTTTATCTCCAGAATTCTTAAATGTTTTCTTTAGTTTCAGAAAAGGTTTATTTATTTATGCTCCATTTTTACTATTATTCTTTCCAGCAATTATCTTTTTCACTATCAAAAAAAGACTTTTTGGATTCGGTGTGATAATGAGCTTATTTATTTGTTCCTGGTTCATTTGCGCCTGGTGGTTCTGGAGTTATGGTGGAGGACTTGGCGCAAGATCGTATGTTGAATTTTTACCATTATTTGTATTGCCAATTGTTTACATGCTTCAAAATGTGAAATGGTATGCTCAAATTATCATTGTATCCTTCTCTTTTTTAAGTTTGTATTTATACACTATGTTTGAATATCAATTCAAACTGAGCATAATTCACTATGATGAAATGAATTATAATCATTTTAAGCAAGTATTTCTACAAACAGACAATCGTTTTAGATGGTACGTTGACAACGAAAGAGAAATAAATTTAGATGGATTTACAAAAACTCAAACTTATAACTACAATTCAAAGTCTAAAATTTGGCTCGTTCAAAATCAGAATTCTCTCATAAACAAATTCCCAATTGCTTTCATTGATAACATGATAAGTCAAAAAGATGAAAGAATAATTTACAAACTTTCTGGTGAAGGTAAAATAATGGATGGGGCAACAAATGTTTCTTTAGACCTTCAAATTTGGTACAATGACAGTGTAGTTAAAAGATGGGGTAATATGGTCGGCCATCAAATTTCAAAAACCAATGAATTTCAAAAGTTTGAAAGATTCTTAGAATTCGATTTAAATGGACTTTCGGCAAATGAAATTCGAATAATTTTCCCAGGTGATAAAAGAAATGAAGAATTAAGAAATCTTAGCATTACCAAATACGTTAAAAAGCATTGAAAATCGGCATAATTACGTAACTTTGCCATCTTCAAAAAAAAATAATATGATTCAAAGAGTTCAAACCATATATTTATTTATTTGCATTATTCTATTAACTATAGTGAGTCTTGGCGCACCTATTGTCCGATTTATATCTGATGGAATTATTCATGAAATAAACTCTTACGGAGATTTGGTGACAGACGCAGCTGGAAAAACTCTTAAATTTCAGTCTGTACCTTATTATTTAATTGGATTTTCACTTATTTTCTTGGCGTTTATTACAACGATGTCTTATAAAAACATCAACAGACAATTGAAATTAGGGCGAATTTTATTTTTGCTTTATTTCTTATTATTAATATTTGCCATTTTACTACCAATTTTTGGTCGTTCGTTTTTTCAATTACCAGAAAATAGCGAACGTGAAATGGCTTATGGATATATTCTGCTAGTTGCAGGATTTCCCTTTACATTCATGGCGAATCTCGGTATTAAAAGAGATAAAAATTTGCTGGATTCTTTAAACAGATTAAGATAAATGAATTATTTATCAGTAGAAAATATTACCAAAAGTTTTGGTGACAGAATTATTTTTCAAGAGTTACTTTTTGGAATAGATCAAGGTCAGAAAGTGGCCATCGTTGCAAAAAACGGAAGTGGTAAAACAACTTTACTCAAATGTCTTTTGGGTCATGAAACTGTTGATGAAGGCAGAATTGTTTTTAGAAATGATATTCGGATTTCCTTCATGGAACAAGCAGAAAATTTGAATGAAAATCATACAATCTTAGAGGAAGTTTTCTCGCACGATTTACCTGAGCTTCAAGCTGTAAAAAAATACAATACTGCAATGAAAAGTGGGAGGGAAGATCTTATTGAAGATTCTTTTCAAGACATGACCGAGTTAAATGCTTGGGATATTGAAGCCAAAGTAGAACAAATTCTTTCAGTTCTTAAACTTTCCGAAACCGATAAATTAATATCAGAATTAAGCGGTGGACAGAAAAAAAGGGTTGCTTTGGCTAAAGTTTTGGTTTCTGAACCTGATTTCCTGATTTTAGATGAACCCACAAATCACCTTGATCTTGACATGATTGAATGGTTGGAAGATTACCTACTAAAATCAAGAATGACAATTTTGATGGTGACACACGATAGATACTTTTTGGAAGTTGTGTGCGATGAGATATTAGAACTTGAAAACAAAACACTTTATAAATACAAAGGAAATTTCTCATATTTCTTAGAGAAAAAGGCAGAAAGAGAAGAGCAATTAGAATCTACGATTGATAAAGCAAGAAACACATTTAGAAAAGAATTAGAATGGGTTCGCAAACAACCGAAAGCACGTGGTGTAAAACAAAAAGCAAGAGTTGATGCATTCCAAGAGGTCAAAAAAGTGGCTTCGCAAAGAATTGACGACAGTGAAGTAGAAATCCCTGTGAAAATGGAACGTTTAGGTACTAAAATTCTTGAAGTTCACAACTTGAGCAAGAGTTTTGGTGACAAAAAGATAATTGAAAACCTTAGTTATAACTTTAAAAGACAAGAAAGATTAGGAATTGTTGGTAGAAACGGTACGGGTAAATCTACTTTCCTTAACATGCTTTTGGGTCAAGAACAACCCGACAAAGGGAAAGTTGTGACGGGCGAAACGGTAGTTTTTGGTTATTTTAACCAGCAACAAATAAAAGTAGACGACGATAAAAAAGTTATAGATATTATCCGAGATGTGGCCGAGTTTATTCCATTGGAAAAAGGCAGAACCATGTCGGCGGCGCAGTTTTTAGAGAAATTTCTCTTTCCAAGAGACATGCACTACAACTTTGTGTACAAACTAAGTGGTGGAGAAAAACGCAGACTGAAATTGATGTTGGTTTTGATGCAAAATCCCAATTTCTTAATTTTAGATGAGCCAACCAACGATTTAGATATTTTCGTTATGTCGGTTTTGGAAGATTACTTGCGAAGTTTTCAAGGTTGTTTGATAGTTGTAAGTCACGATAGATATTTTATGGATAAAATGGTTGACCATTTATTTGTATTTGAGGGCGAAGGAAAGATCAAGGACATATTAGGTAATTATTCTGAATTCCGAAAAATAAGTTCTGAAAGTCACAATGTGATTACAAAAACCAACGAGGAACAAAGTAAGATTGAAGCCAAAGAAGACAAAGCCAATAATCCTACTGAAAAAGAAAAAATCAAGTTAAGTTTCAAAGAAAAAGAAGAATTCAAAAAACTCGAAAAAGATTTGGAAGCGTTGGAAGCAAAGAAACTCGCACTAACAGAAAAAATGTCCGATACAAATTTGTCTAACCAAGACATGATGGACATTGGCAATGAGTTGGGCGAAGTTGTGGGAGAATTGGAAAGTAAATCTGACCGTTGGTTGGAGTTATCGGAGTTTGTTTGAGGTTAAATTTAGTAAGCAATATTTCGATTATTTAACTCGACATTGAAGTTTACTTTGGCACCTAATGCTGCAAAAACTTTAAGAATTGTTGTAAATCTAGCGTCTGTTGTACTGTTTTCAATTTTGGAAATTTGCGCTTTTTTTACTCCTACCAAATCACCTAACTGTTCTTGAGTTAAATTGCGTTCTTTTCTAGCTTGTTTTATCGCATTTCCCAACAAATCAAGACGTAATTCATTTTCAAATTCATCTCTCTTTTTCGTTCCTTTTTTGCCGATGTACTGATCCGTAATATCTTCTAAGCTGTGAGTTTTCATTTATTTTTATTATTAAAATATTTTTGTCTTAATTTTTCTGATTTTTGTATTTCACTTTTAGGAATTTTATCAGTTTTTTTAATCAATCCATTAGTTGCAATTATCAAAGTATCAATATTATTTGTCTTGTCCCAAAATGCAAACAGACGATAATAGCTTCTTTTAAATTTAGTTCTGAATTCCCATATTTCTCCTTCTAATTTTTTAAACAATTCTTTGTCATTTGTACTTCTGGATTTCCAAATGTTATAAATTATTTTATCCCGGGCTTTAACGTCAAGAGAGTCAAGAAACTCTTTTGCCTCGTCTAAAAATTCTACCCGAAACTTATAATCTTCCATCAAGTTTTCAACAAAGATAAAAGTTTCTTATATAGGAAACAAATTTAAATGTTATTGTTTTTTCTGAATACTTTTAAATTCGCATTTTACAAATAAGTTTTGTTGCTTGTTGCTTGTTGATCGTTGACGGTTGGTTGGAGTTATCGGAGTTTGTTTGTGGAAGATTAATAAGCAAAATTTTAAATAAATTTACCCTAAAATACTGTCGGAAACAGAATTTTGAGGATTCTTAGATTCGTAGGATTTTTTAAATTCAAGGTATTTTTATCCAAAAATGCTCATTGAAATATTTATTTTACAAATCTCTTATTTCTTCTCATTGTATTTTGCGTTAAAAACTTTTTTGAACTGTAAACTAGTTGAACCGAAATTTATTAAAAGTCCAATAGGAAAATCATAGGCGATGACATAATTTTTAGCTTGAGCCAAATGCACATCTTCTAAATTTATAACTGCTTTTATCTCAACAATTACTTGGCTTTCAACTATAAAATGGGCTCTTCTGGTTCCTACTTTTACACCTTCGTAAATTACAGTTTGTTCTATTTATCTTCCAAAATTTAATCCTGCTTTTTTCAATTCAATAACCAAACAACGTTGATAAATGACTTCCTGAAAACTGTTGCCGAGAGTGTTGTGTACTTTCTGTTTTGTTAAATTTTTTTTCTCAATTTTCAATCTTTCATCACTGCAATAAATCCGTCAATATCGTTTTCTTTACCGGCTTTTATTAATTTTTTGATGACTTTATTTTGGTTAATTCCGTTGCCTTGGCTACAATATTCGCTTAATTGAGTGTATATGTATTTTTGATAATAATCATTACTTTGCTCTTTATCATTAATGGCAGATTTTATCCATAATCCCATAAACATTACCAAAATATCGTTATTACCTTTGTAAACTTTGCCAACAACATCATCTATCATTATGCTTATCGGACTTTTTGCAGCATAGCGAATTACAAATCTTGTACAGTATTTGCGGTTGTTATTATTCTCGTCCACAGGTGTGCTCATTAAATAATCAATGGCTCTAATTGCTTCTTTTTCATGTGCAATTAAATCTTCTAAATTTTCAAGACTTATATCCTCTAAGAAAGCATATTCTTGCGCTGAGCAAAATAAAGAAGTTGTTAAGAAAAGAAAGATTGTAAGTGTTTTCATAATTTAAGTTTTTATCCCGATTACTTTCGGGTTTATTGTTTTGTTAGTGATATAAATTCTCAAATGAGTTTAAAGTTGCTATTTTTAGCACTCAAATATATCAAAAAATTATTATAATTGAGAAAATGATTTTGTTTTAAAGTGATATATGCGTTAGGGATTGTAGCGGCTATCCTTTTTTGAGGTACGATAAAAAGATAGTAGTGGAAAGCCCGGCGCCGAAATTTTTACTGAAGAATGAAGGAAGAATTTCGGGGAAACGCCCAAATTATACAATCCTCGCAAACCTCGTCAATTGATCTTTATTTCAACTCCTTATCCAATGCAATGTGCAATCCCAATCCTCTTAATTCATCGCGTTGAGCAACAATTTCTCCTTTGCCATTTATTAAAAATGACGTTGGTATTGAACTTACAGAATATGCTTTGCTGGCTTTGCCTTCACTGTCAATTGCATGATTGCTCCATGTTAATTTATCATCTGCAATGGCTTTAATCCAAGCTTCTTTGTTCTTGTCTAATGAAACGCTGAAAACTTCGAAATTTTTACCGTTTTTAAATTTAGATTTTTGATATTTATCATAAGCTTCAACCACATTCGGATTTTCTTTGCGACATGGTCCACACCAACTTGCCCAAAAATCTATTAAAACCATTTTTCCTTTTAAGGAAGATAATTTTATGGTTTTGCCATTTACATCGGTCAATTCAATATCGGGCGCTTGATCGCCAATGGCAATATTTGCTCCCAAGGTTAAACCGGTGATAATTAATAACAATAAATATTTCATGGAAATTATGTTTTGAATTTTTCTATCTAAATCTTCTAATATCCGCACCAAGATTGTTTAGTCTCAGTTCAATATCTTCATAGCCACGGTCTATTTGCTCGATGTTGTGGATTGTGCTTTTTCCTTCAGCAGAAAGTGCAGCAATTAACAACGAAACTCCTGCGCGAATGTCAGGCGATGTCATACTGATTCCTTTTAAGCTGTGTTCTCTGTTTAATCCAATAACTGTCGCTCTGTGCGGATCACAAAGAATTATCTGTGCACCCATGTCTATCAACTTATCGACAAAAAACAGACGAGATTCAAACATTTTTTGGTGAATAAGTACAGAACCTTTGGCTTGTGTTGCGACCACGAGAATTATAGAAAGTAAATCTGGAGTAAAGCCGGGCCAAGGGGCATCAGCAATTGTCATGATTGAACCGTCAATAAAAGTTTCTATCTCATAAGAATCTTGAGCCGGCACAAAAATATCATCGCCTCTTCTTTCTAGTTTAATTCCCAGTTTTCTAAACACATTTGGGATAATACCAAGATTATCGTAACTGACATCTTTGATAGTAATTTCAGATTTTGTCATTGCTGCCAAACCAATAAAACTACCAATTTCAATCATGTCTGGCAAAACTCGATGGAAGCAACCTTTTAGTTCTTTAACACCATTAATTGTCAATCTATTAGATCCAATTCCAGTTATTTTGGCGCCCATGTTGTTGAGCATTTTACAAAGTTGTTGCAAATAAGGTTCGCACGCTGCATTGTAAATTATAGTTTCACCCTCGGCCATTACTGCACACATTACAATATTTGCAGTACCAGTAACTGAGGCTTCATCTAAATGAATGTATGTTCCTTTTAGTTTTTTTGCTTCTATTGAATAAAAATGTTCGCCGGCATCATAATTAAATTTGGCACCAAGCATTTGAAAACCTTCAAAGTGAGTATCTAGTCTTCTGCGTCCAATTTTATCGCCCCCCGGTTTTGGTATAAATCCTTTTCCGAATCTGGCAAGTAATGGACCAACTATCATAATTGAACCTCTAAGCGAAGATGCTCTTTTCTTAAAATCTTCTGTTTCAAGGTAAGCTAAATCAATGTCTTTGGCTTGAAAAATAAAAGTTCCCTTTTCTACCTTCTCGACCTTCACACCCATTGTTTGCAAAAGACTTATGAGCTTGTTAACATCAATAATATTAGGAACATTTGAAATTGTTACCTTTTCACTCGTCAATAAGGGAGCACATAAAACTTGCAAAGCTTCATTTTTTGCTCCTTGCGGAATTAATTCTCCTTTTAGTGGTTTTCCGCCATGTATTTCAAATGATGCCATTTTTTTGAATAGTTTTTGAACTTAATATTTGAATTTTCTCTTTTTTGCGCCAGGATTATTGTTAGCGTTGCTCGGGTTGTTGTTGGTCTTAGTTTTTGCCCTTTTATTCGGATTAACGCTAACGCCCATTTCTCTCAAAACTACATTTGTACTGATAAGTTCATCCGGATTTTCAAGAATTAGAGTTCCTTTAGACAATTCCTTCATCTGATTTCCAATTACAGTATTTTCAACTGCATCATTGTTATGAACGAGAAATTGCTTTTTCATGAAATTTGCCATCGTCAGCGTAAGATAATCTCTTTCAGCCTTGTCAGTTAATTCGCTGGCATTTTCTAAAATTCTTTGGGTATATTGACCGTAATGTCCGTATTTTATTTTGCTTTTAGGATATTCCATAATTGCAGGTCTTTCATGCAAACTCTCTTGTTTAGGAATAACGTAAGGTGAGTCGACATCTAGTTTAAAATCAGACATTACAAAAAGGTGCGTCCATAGTTTATGTCTGTAATCATCAACATCTCTTAAATGCGGATTAAGTTGTCCCATCACTTCAATAATAGCCTGAGCTGCTTTGTTGCGTTCCTCTTTCGATTCGATTTCCATAGCATGGGCAATCATATTTTGAACATTTCTGCCATATTCAGGCAAAAGCAATTTATTTCTTGTTGTATTGTATTCCATTTGGATTAAAAATCTTATTAAATTTTCAGAAACTATAATTTAGTTGTGCCCAAATTTAAAAATAATATTTCAGTTACAGCATTAGATTTTTGACTTTTGGTTAACAAGTGATTATTGTTTGACTGTAATGAGGGATAAATCATGTGGTAAGTTGAACAAATTGGAGATGGTTTGAGAAATTTTTATTTATATTTTGGGTTGGAATCATTCAGTAATTTGAT
>JBBSUQ010000056.1:0-17885 GCA_038234235.1 Flavobacteriales bacterium | reverse complement strand
GAGCGGTATGATCGCCACCTCATTCTCACACTCATTCTCATTCTAATAAAGAGAGCGGGAGCGAAATACAGAGCGAAAATGAGAGCGGGAGCGGTATGATCGCCACCTCATTCTCACACTCATTCTCATTCTAAAATTGATGCGGGAGCAAAATACAGAGCGAAAAAGAGAGCGGGAGCGGTATGATCGCCACCTCATTCTCACACTCATTCTCATTCTAATAAAGAGAGCGGGAGCGATGTGTTCACAACCTCATTCTTAAATCAAGACATTTCTCTTGTGAATGCCGGGATACCCGTAACATCCATTCCAGTTATTAATAAGTGAATGTCGTGTGTGCCTTCGTAAGTTAAAACAGATTCTAAATTTGCCATGTGGCGCATCATTGAATATTCGCTCGTGATACCCATTCCACCATGTATTTGTCTTGCTTCTCTTGCTATGTTTAAGGCAATTTCTACATTATTTCTTTTCGCCATGGAAATTTGAGCCGATGTTGCCTTGCCTTCATTTCTTAACTGACCTAAACGTAAAGTTAGCAATTGAGCTTTGGTAATTTCCGTAATCATTTCAGCTAATTTCTTTTGAATTAATTGAAAAGCTCCAATTGGAACATTAAACTGTGTTCGTTCTTTAGAATATCTAAGCGCCTGATCGTAACAATCCATTGCTGCACCAAGAGCACCCCAAGCAATACCAAATCTGGCAGAATCTAAACAACCAAGTGGAGCACCTAAACCAGATTTGTTAGGTAAAATATTTGCCTTTGGTACTTTAACGTTATCAAAAATAAGTTCGCCCGTTGCAGAAGCGCGTAAAGATAATTTTCCATGCATTTCTGGAGTAGTAAAACCTTCCATACCTCTTTCAACGATTAATCCATGAATTCTTCCACTTTCATCTTTCCCCCAAACTACAGCTATATCTGCAAAAGGAGCGTTAGATATCCACATTTTAGCACCATTCAGAATAACATGGTCACCAGCATCTTTAAAATTGGTGGTCATTCCACCTGGGTTTGATCCATGATCGGGCTCTGTTAACCCAAAACATCCCATCATTTCTCCAGTTGCTAATTTTGGAAGGTATTTTTGACGTTGTTCTTCATTACCATATTTCCAAATTGGATACATCACCAAACTACTTTGTACAGATGCCGTAGAGCGCAAACCAGAATCGCACCTTTCTAACTCTTGCATTATTAGCCCATAAGAAATTTGGTCTAATCCCGATCCGCCATATTCTTCAGGAATATAAGGCCCGAATGCACCGATTTCTCCTAATCCTTTTAGTAAATGCATAGGAAAAGTTGCTTTTTCATAATGCTCGTCTATAATGGGAGAAACTTCCTTTTTCACCCAAGCACGAGCGGCGTCTCTAACAAGTTTGTGCTCATCCGAAAGTAAATCATCCATTTGGTAGTAATCTGGATGCGTATATTGATCTGATTTCATGTATTATTAATTTGTGGCAAAATTAATTAATAATTAGTAACTTGAGTTAATAGCTTCATCAATTAATTCTGAAATAGATTTATAAAGAATTGTCAGAAAATTTAGGGGAATTAATTAATTTTGTATGTGATTTCAAAACTGGTACTTATAAGCATTCAACTTATCCAAAGCGATAATAATATTGTTGGTCAGTTAAAATACATACCTAAAGCTACCACCCGACTTGATTTTACGTCACTTCTTATCCTTTTGAGTATTGTGTTTATTGCCTTAGCTAGGGTTTTTAATAATGAAATTTTTTCAATTCAATTCCAGCTTTTATTCAAATTAAAAAACTTCCATGAAAGCTTCAAAGCTATTTATAAATTGGTTTCAGTATCTTCTTTATTTCTCACATTAAATTTTCTAATCAGCTGTTTTATCTCATCCTATCTAGCTTTTAGCTACACAACTACATTAGATACATCAAGTATTTTAAAATTATCAGGTTTAATACCTATCGTTTTGATTTTATGGACCACCTTGGGATTTTTAATAACTAGTATAATTTTAGGCAAATTTCAAATTTTAAAAATTTATATTGAAAATTCATTTATTGTTCTGCAATTTTTAGGACTTGCTTTAGCAATCTTAAATTTTGTTTGGTATTTAAATCCCATAACTCAGAAAATAAGCCTTTTAATCTTTGCAGGAATACTATTGGTATTCTTCACTTACCGACTGTTTAAGAATTTTATTTTAGGTATTGCAGAAAAAATTTCATGGTATTATATTATTTTATACCTTTGCACGCTTGAAATAATGCCTGTATGGTTGTCTTATTACTACATTACGCATCATTTCTAAGAATTTCGATTTTATAATTTTTTTAAAAAATAAGAACTTTGACTGTTAAAAGCATATTGGTGTCACAACCAAAACCTGAAGGAGAGAAATCCCCGTATTTCGACTTAGCAGATAAGTATAAATTAAAAATCGACTTTAGACCTTTTATTCACGTGGAAGGAATTAAAGCGCAAGAATTTCGACTTCAAAAGATTAATATGGGGGACTTTTCCTCCATAATATTAACTTCCAAAACAGCTGCAGATCACTTTTTTAGAATTGCTGCAGAAATGCGTTATGAAGTTCCTGAAACACTTAAATATTTCTGTATTTCTGAAGCAGTTGCCTATTATCTTCAAAAATTTGTTACCTATCGTAAAAGAAAAATATTCTTTGGCAAGCAAACAATCGAAGATTTGGTAGATGTAATGAAGAAGCATAAAAATGAAAAATATTTATTGCCTTGCACTGATATATTACGTGATATTATTCCTGAAACATTAGAAGCACAAAAAATTAACTTTGATAAGGCAATAATCTACCGCACCGTGGCTTCCGATCTTTCTGATCTTGAAGATGTTTACTATGACATGCTTGTGTTTTTTAGTCCCGGAGGTATAGAATCTTTGCTTAAAAATTTCCCAGATTTCAAACAAAACAAAACTTTAATTGCAGCTTTTGGTCCTACTACCGCCAATGCTGTTATCAAGAACAACCTACGTTTGGATGTACATGCACCTCAACCCAATGCTCCGTCTATGACTGCAGCTATTGAGAATTTCGTGAAAACCTGTAACAAAAAATAGATTACATTCATCTTTAAAAATTGGTTTTATAAGATTTTAGGTTTACAAGAAAGAACTGACTTTCGGGTGGTCATTTAAACTCTATCTTACTAAAAAGTTTTATTTTTGTTAAAATTATTAAATAATAATAAATTATAAAAACTATGATGAAATTAATACTAACAGTTTGTTCTGGATTATTATTCACGACAACTTTATTGGCTCAGCTGCCAGTGTCACAAACGGCTACTAACAAAAGTTTTGTTCTAGAGGAACTGACTGGTATACACTGTCAGTATTGTCCTGATGGTCATAAAATTGCAAATCAAATTAAAGCGGCCAATCCTACAAGAGTGGTTCTTGTGAATATTCACTCAGGTGGATATGCAGCTCCTTCAGCTGGTGAGCCAGATTTCAGAACTGCAAATGGAACTGCATTGGACGCATTTTTTAATCCAAGTGGATATCCTGCAGGATCTGCACAAAGAAGAGATTCAGACAGCGACGGTAAAATTGCAATCGGTAGAGGTTCTTGGACAAGTATTGCTAATACCGTTTTAGCAGAAACTTCTCCGTTAAACATGGCTATGGAAGCGACAATTGATGCGTCAACAAGAGTTGTTACTATCAATGTGCAAATGTTTTACACTACTCCATACGCAGGAGGTACTACACACAAATTAAATATTGGAATTTTACAAAACAATGTTGAATCTGCACAAAGTGGTAGCTCTTATAATCCTTCTGCAATTTTGCCGAACGGTAATTACTTACACCAACATATCTTTAGAGGTTTTGTTAACGCTAATGGTAATGCAGGAGTAGCAATAGATGCTTCAACTGTAGGTGTAATTACAGAAACTGTAACTTATACTTTACCGGCTTCTATCAATGGTGTTCCTTTGGAAATTGGCGATTTAGAATTTTTCGCTTTTGTTGGCCCTGGAATGAATACGGCTTCAACAAGTGCAATTATTACAGGAACTGAAGTTGTTCCTACTTATACTAACGTACCTCCAGCAACAGCAAGTTTAAATAGTATTCTTGGAACTTACAATGTTTGTAGTGGTCAAACAATTAGCCCTGTAGTTAAAGTTACAAATACTGGTGAAGCAATTACATCTTTGGATTTCTCGTCATCTATTAATGGCGGTACTCCGACAGTTTATAACTGGACAGGTAACATTCCTGATTTTGGTTCAGCTGAAATAACTTTACCGGCAATGGCATTTACTCCGATCGGTACGAATAACCTTCAAGTTACAATTACTGCAGTTAATGGGGGTACAGGAAATGTTGGCTCAACAGCTGTGCAAACTAAACCAATTACAATTGGAACTTTGGCAATTAACAACAACGTGACTGTGAAAATGACTACTGATAGATACGGTTCTGAAATTACATGGAAAATTTTCAACTCAACTGGAACTCAAGTTGGTGCAGGTGGACCTTACACTGATGCTGCGGCAAGTGGAGCGTTTCCTCAGGCTGATGTAGTTTTAAATCTTCCTAACAACGATTGCTACAAAGCAGTAGTTTATGATTCTTATGGAGATGGTTTTGATTCAGGTTATGGAAATGGTAATTTTGATGTTACTTCTTTAGGAAACATTGTTATGAACGTTGCTACTTTTAATACTAGTGAAGCTTCTGACGTAGCAAAAATGCAAGCAACAGCAGGATTGAATGATTTAGCTAATGAAATTGGACTTTCAATTTATCCGAATCCAGCTTCAACTTTATTAAATGTTGAATTCAATGCTAACAATTCTGATTATTCAATTGAAGTTCTTGATTTAACAGGTCGTTCATTATCTCTAAACACTTACTCAAAATTAAATGGTAACCAAAACATTAAATTGTCAGTTGCTGATTTAAATACAGGTAATTATATTATCAAAATAACCACTAATGGTGTTTCAAGCATCCAAAAGTTTGTTGTTCTTTAATAGAATTTTAAAATTTTAAGTTTAAAAAACCCTTTGTATTAATTTACAAAGGGTTTTTTTGTTTAGTGATTTTTTAAAGTCATTTATTGTAACTCATTATGCCTAAAAAACACAACACTTATTCTAATCATATTTTATTCCTTAATTTTATTTTAAATCAAATTCTGAGTATCAATACTACTCGCTAAATTTATTAACTTTGCCACCCCGAATAATAAACTTATGGCGAAAATTCGAAAACAAGAAGCACTGGATTACCACTCGATGGGAAAACCAGGAAAAATTGAAGTAGTACCTACAAAACCATATTCATCTCAACGTGATTTGTCTTTGGCGTATTCTCCTGGTGTGGCAGAACCTTGCCTTAGAATTGCCGAGAATGTAGATGATGTTTACAAATACACTTCTAAAGGAAATCTTGTAGCGGTAATTACAAATGGTACAGCCGTTTTAGGATTAGGTGACATTGGCCCCGAAGCCAGTAAACCAGTTATGGAAGGAAAAGGTTTACTTTTTAAAATATTAGCAGATATTGATGTATTTGACATTGAAATAAATGAGAAAGATCCAGAAAAGTTTATTCAAACTGTAAAAGCTATTGCACCAACCTTTGGTGGGATAAATTTAGAAGACATTAAAGCTCCTGAGGCATTTGAAATTGAACGTCGTTTAAAAGAGGAGCTGGATATTCCTATTATGCATGACGATCAGCACGGTACGGCAATAATATCTTCCGCTGCACTTATCAATGCATTAGAACTTGCAAAAAAGAAAATTGAAAAAGTAAAAATTATTGTATCTGGTGCAGGTGCATCTGCCCTTTCTTGTGCCAAACTGTATCACAGATTAGGTGCTAAGTTGGAAAACATTTACATGTTCGATTCCAAAGGATTAATTTGGTGTGGAAGAACAGATCTTGATGAACACAAAACATTATTTTCAGTCCATAAAAAAGATATTGAATTGTTGGATGCTTTTAAAAGAGCTGATGTTTTCTTAGGTCTATCCAAAGGTGGCTTGATTAGCAAAGACATGATCAAGGTTATGGCTAAAGATCCTATAGTTTTTGCTTTGGCTAATCCAGAACCAGAAATAACGTACAAAGACGCCACAAGTGTAAGAAAAGACATTATTATGGCTACAGGAAGATCTGATCATCCTAATCAGGTTAACAATGTTCTTGGTTTTCCCTTTATTTTTAGGGGTGCTTTGGATGTGCGCGCAACAGCGATTAATGAAGAAATGAAACTTGCAGCTGTAAAAGCGATTGCATCTTTGGCAAAAGAAACAATTCCTGAAGAGGTAATTGAAGCATACGGCGAAAAAAATATAACTTTTGGGCGAGAACAAATTATTCCAAAACCACTTGATCCGCGTTTAATTTACTACGTTGCACCAGCCGTAGCAAGAGCTGCAATGGAATCTGGTGTAGCAAGAATTCCTATATTAGATTGGGATGAGTATGAAAGTACACTGAAAAAACGTTTGGGCCTCGATAATAAATTGGTAAGAAATATAACTGAAAAAGCCCAGTCCAATCCGAAAAGGGTTGTTTTTGCCGAAGCAGACAATATTAAAATATTAAAAGCTGCTCAAACTGCACACGATGAAGGTATCTGCGAACCAATTTTGTTAGGAAAAAGAAAAATTATAGAAGCTTTATTGGTTGAATACAACATAGATTTAACGGTTGCCATAATAGATCCGAAAGACGAGGCAGAAGAAAGTAGAAGGTTGCATTACGGAAAAGCACTTTTTGAAAAAAGAAAAAGAAAAGGTCTAACCGAATTTGAAGCCATACAACTAATGCGAGAAAGAAATCATTTTGGTGCTATGATGGTTGAAATGGATGATGCCGATGCAATGATATCCGGGCTTACAAGAAATTATAGAGATGTAGTAAGACCTGCATTGCAAGTTGTAGGTTTACAAAAAGATGTGAAAACCATCTCTGGAATGTATATGCTTAATACCAAAAAAGGCGATTTCTTTTTGGCGGATACTACAATAAATATGGATCCGACGGCAGAACAAATTGCTGAAATAACTGCCAATGTTGCAAGAACACTAAGAAAATTTAAAGTTACACCAAGAGTAGCATTACTCAGCTATTCTAATTTCGGTTCAAGTGACGGCCCAGATGCTATAAAAATGTCGAAAGCCACACAATTGGTTCATGAACAATTTCCAAATTTAATTGCAGATGGAGAATTACAAGCCAATTTTGCACTTAACAATGATTTGATGATGGAGAAATTTTCATTTTCAACACTCGCAAATAAAAATGTAAATACACTTATTTTTCCAAATTTATCTTCTGGAAATATTGCATACAAACTTTTGCAAGAAATGACAGATGGTGAAGCAATTGGCCCTGTACTTATTGGTTTAAGAAAATCTATTCATGTTTTGCAAATGGGTGCTACGGTAAGAGAAATAATAAACATGGTAAAAGTTGCGGTTGTTGATGCGCAAAACAAATAATTTATGATAACACACCTTCAAGGAAAATTAATAGAGAAAAATCCGACAAACATTGTTGTTGAATGCAACGGCGTAGGTTATGAACTTAAAATTTCTCTAAATACCTACACTGCAATTGGTTCAACTGAATCTCTCAAAATATTTACTCAATTTATAGTTCGAGAGGATGCTCAGCTTCTTTATGGCTTTGTAAATAAAGAAGAGAGAGATATGTTTAATTTGCTAATCTCAGTTTCTGGCATCGGTCCAAATACAGCAATGATTATGTTGTCCTCTCTTGTACCTAGAGATATTGCTAGTGCAATAATGCAGGAGGATGTTGCAACAATACAAAGTATAAAAGGTATAGGTGTAAAAACTGCCCAAAGAGTAATAGTAGACTTAAAGGATAAAATGTTAAAATTCAATGTTTCGGAAGAAAATATTTTATCAAAAAACAATACTCTTAGAAATGATGCGTTAAATGCTCTACTTTCGCTCGGTTTTGATAAAAAGGCCATAGAGAAAGTGTTAGACAAGATTACTTCAGAAGAAAAATCGATCGAACAATTGATCAAAGAGGCACTGAAAATATTATAAGACATTTATAAGACATTTATAAGACATTTTAATGTTAAAAAAGAAGAAGACTACTTCTCTTCGTATTAACTATTCGAAGAGCTATTATTTACTTTTACTTATCTGCTTTTTGGGAGAAGGTATGTCGTTGGCCCAACCAGGCGATACTACAAATGTGATTGTGCCTTTGCAGTTTCCCATTGAAAACAACATAGATCCTACGCAAACTTCAAATCAAAGTTTTGACCTTGGCGACCCAAGTGCAGTAAAACAAACGATAGTCTACGACCCAATTACAGGAACTTATGTTTTTAAAGAAACAATAGGTGAAAATGATTTAAATTACCGTAATCCTTCCATGATGACCTTGGAAGAATACCTTGAATACGAAAATCAAAAAGCTTTAAGAGAAAACTGGAGAAGTAAAATTGATGAACAAACTGCGGAAAGCCAACCTTTTGAATTGCCAATAAAAATTGAAAGTAAAGCTTTTGAAAATTTCTTTGGATCTGATGAAATAACCATTAGACCACAAGGTTCTGTTGAACTTTCTTTCGGAGTAAATTCTTCCCGTTATGATAATCCAATATTGCCAGAAAAGCAAAGAAAAACCACAAGATTCGATTTCCAACAACAAATACAGTTAAATCTTGTAGGACAAATAGGAACGAAATTAAAAATAGGAACATCATACAATACTCAAGCAGCTTTTGATTTTGACAATGTTTCTAAATTAGAGTATACTGGTGATGAAGATCAAATAGTTCAGAAAATTGCCTTGGGTAATGTTGCTCTAGAATTACCAACCTCTTTAATTCAAGGATCGCAGACTTTATTTGGCGCCAAAACTCAACTTAAATTTGGTAGAGCAACTGTTGATTTAATTGCTGCTTCTCAAAAAGGAAAAAGACAGGAAATTAATATCACTGGAAAGGCCCAAATACAAAAATTTGAAATTACGGCCGACAATTATGAAGCGAACAGACACTATTTTTTAAATCTTTATCACCACGATCATTTCAATGAAGCAATGTCTCAATTGCCTATTGTAAATTCTACACTCAACATTACAAGAATTGAAGTTTGGCTTACAAACCGTACAAACTCAGTTGAAAATACTAGAAATGTTGTTGCTTTCACGGATTTAGGCGAATCTCAACCACAAAATTTACAAGGAAATCCGGGTAATTTATCAACTTCAATATTTCCTCAAAATGCCGCCAACGGATTGTATGAATTTGCATCCAATAATCCACAAGTAAGAGGTTTTACAAACGCGGTTACTGCATTAAGCACTCAAGTTTTATCGCCTGGACCATTTCAACAAGGCGTTCATTATGAAAAAATTGAAAATGCTAGAAAATTAAATGTATCGGAATTTACATACAATGCTCTTTTAGGAACAATATCCTTGAATCAACCTCTCAATAACGATGAAGTTTTAGCTGTTGGTTATGAATATACTTACAGAGGAGAAACTTTTCAAGTAGGAGATTTATCCACTGATGGAACAACTGGACAACAAGCATTGATTTTAAAATTAATTAAACCAACCATTTTCAATCCCAACAACAAAACATGGGATTTAATGATGAAGAATATTTATTCAGTAGGAGCCTATCAGGTAGATCAACAAGGATTTAAATTAGATATTAATTATAACAACCCGAGCACGTCCCTAACTGTTCCATTTTTCCCTTATCCTGGTGTTGACAATCAACTACTGGTTACTTTACTGGAAATGGATAAATTAAATCAAAATCAACAACCTTTTTCTGATGGATTGTTCGATTTTGTGCCAATTGTACAATCTGGAAATAGAATTGAGCAAGCTGGAACGATCAACACACGAAATGGTCGTGTTTACTTTACCACCGTTGAACCGTTTGGACAAACATTGGCTGATAAATTGGCTGCTGCTGGAATTTCTCCATTAATTATTGATCAAGTTGCGTTTAAAGAACTTTATGATTCAACTCAGATTGCTGCTCAGCAAATTCCAAGTAAGAACAGATTTTCGTTCAAAGGAGAATACCAATCTTCAATAAGTTCAGACATTCCACTAAATGCGTTGAATGTTCCAGAAGGAGCTGTAAGTGTAACTGCAGGTGGAATTAAATTAATTGAAGGTCAAGACTACACGGTAGATTATAACTTGGGTAGAGTTAAAATATTAAATACCGGAATTTTAGAATCTAACACGCCAATTAAAATATCAATTGAATCTAATTCGGTATTCGGCTTTCAAGCAAAATCTCTCATTGGTTCGCATTTTAATTACAGATTTAATCCAAACTTCAATGTGGGTGCCACTTGGATGCGAATGATGGAAAGACCTGTAACTCAAAAAGTAGATATCGGTTCAGAACCATTTAAAAACAACATTCTTGGAGCGGACATGGCTTACCGCACTGAATTGCCTTTGGTTACAAAACTTGTAGATTTATTACCTATAATTTCCACAAAAGAAAAATCTATATTCTCTTTTACAGGTGAATTTGCTCATTTAATTCCAGGATCTCCAAAAGCTATAAATAAAGATGGAACTTCTTATGTTGATGATTTTGAAGGCGCACAAAGTACAATTGATTTAAAAAGTACAAGTGCTTGGTATTTGGCTTCTGTGCCACAAGGTCAGCCAGATTTATTTCCTGAAGCAAACAATAAAAATTTATCAGCTGGTTTTAAAAGAGCGTCATTGGCTTGGTACAATCTTGATCCTTTATTTTTCTCGAATAATACATTAACACCGCAGCACATTAAAGACGATCCGGCAATGCTCTCTGACAGTAGAATGAGATTGGTGCAATACAAAGAACTTTTCCCGCAACAAGATCAATCTTACGGTTCTATTCCAAATCTTACAGTTTTTGACCTTGGTTATTATCCGAAAGATCGTGGAATGTACAATTACGATACAAGTGCGACGGTAGATGCGAACGGACAATTTACTGATCCTGAAAAAAGATGGGGAGGTATTATGCGTGCATTGAGCACCAACAATTTTGAACAAACCAATATAGAATACATTCAATTTTGGATGCTTGATCCTTTCAACAGTGATGCTGAGGCTGTAAATCCTAATGCGCAACACAATGGTGGAGATTTGTATTTTAACCTCGGGAATGTTTCTGAAGACATTTTGCCAGATTCTCGTAAAAGTTTTGAAAATGGATTGCCACCAACAGGCGTTTCTACACAGGATAATCTCGACACCACAGTTTGGTCTCGCGTTTCAACACAGCAAATTGTAGTAAATGCTTTTGATACTGATCCGGCTTCTCGTGTAAATCAAGATGTTGGTTTGGATGGTTGGAAAAATGCAGATGAGTTGGTGCAATACCAAGATTTTGTAAATTGGGTTAACAGCTCAAACTTAAGTGCAGCTGCTAAATCTAAATTATTAAATGATCCTTCTGGTGACAATTTTAACTATTACCGAGACGACGTTTACGATACCGATAAAAAAAATCTATTAGAACGTTATCGAAAGTGGAATGGTATGGAAGGAAACTCCTACACCACTGAAATGTCTGATACTGCAAATATTGACGGCTATCCTGTATTAAAAACCAACTCACCAGATGTAGAAGACATTAACCAAGACAACAATTTATCTGAAACAGAAGCTTACTACCAATACAAAGTAAGCATGCGCCCGAATGATTTGCAGGTTGGTAAAAACTATATTACAAGCCAGCAAATAATTGACTTAGGTAGTGGTAAATCAGAAACCTGGTACCAGTTTAAAGTTCCTATTCAAGAATATCAGAAAAAAGTAAATGGTATACAAGATTTTAGAGCAATACGATTCATGCGAATGTTCATGCAAGGTTTTGATGAAGAAGTAGTTTTGAGATTTGCCAAATTAGAATTTGTTAGAGGAGAATGGAGAAAATATTTATTAGACCTTACAACTCCAGGATTAAACGAACAAACTGACCCAAATCTTACAGAGTTTAACATTGGAGCATTAAATGTTCAAGAAAATTCCGAGCGTTTGCCAATTCCTTACGTTATTCCTCCAGGTATTCAAAGAGAAGTAGATCCATCACAAACTTTCCAACGTCAGTTAAACGAGCAATCTTTAACTTTAAATGTTTGCAATTTAAAAGATGGTGATGCTAGAGCTGCATACAGAAATGTGCAATTTGATGTGCGTGCCTACAAGAAATTAAAAATGTTTGCCCACGCAGAGCAAGTTAGCCCAACAAGTCCGTTAAACAGTCAAGATTTAGTTTTATTTTTAAGATTGGGAACAGATTTTACAGAAAATTACTACGAATACGAATTACCTTTAAGTGTTACGCCGCTTGGTACTGTTAATCCAGATGATATTTGGCCTGAAGACAATAATATTGAAATTGTTTTTGATGATTTAACGGGTATAAAACTTGAAAGAAACAAAGCAATTGAGAGTGGAAATACATCTGTTTCTTACACGCAAGAATTTGTAATTATTGATCCGAAAAATCCTTTGCGAAGATTGAAGGTTAAAGGTTCACCAAATCTTCAAGGTATCCGAACATTGATGATTGGCGTTCGGAACCCTGCAACGGGAGAAGTAACACCTTGGCCTAATGATGATGGACAAACAAAATGTGCTCAAATTTGGGTTAACGAACTTAGATTAACCGATTTTGTGAGCGAAGGTGGTTCGGCAGCAATTGCACAAGCCAAATTACAAATGGCCGATTTTGCAAACGTGAGCATGAGTGGAAATTACTCAGGAATTAATTGGGGTTCTGTTGACAGCAGGGTTCAAGAAAGACAACGTAATGAAAAAATTGGTTATGATTTTAATACCAATGTTCAACTCGGACAATTTTTCGGAAAGAAAGCAAGAATTTCAGTGCCCTTTTTCTATGGTTATTCTGTAGGAATTATAAATCCAGAATACGATCCATATAATCCTGACATTCGTCTTACGGATTACGATAAAGGAGACCGTCAAGCCAAAGCACAACGCGGACAAGATTTCACAGAAAGAAAATCTTATAATTTCACGAATGTAAGAAAAGAACTTTCCGCAGGTGCAAAGCCTCATTTTTACAATATTTCAAATTGGTCTGCCAGTTATTCTTATGCTGAAACGCTTCACCGCGATTTTAACACAGAATTTGACAGAACAAAAACATATACTGCGAATTTAAGATATGCATATTCATTCTCACCAAAACCATTTGAACCTTTCAAAAATGTAAAATTTGTACAGAAATCTAAATGGTTAGCTTTGGTAAAAGATTTTAACTTGTATTTCTTACCTAAAAATGTAGCATTCTCTAACGATGTGCTGAGAACCTACAATGAAAGACAAATTAGAAACAACTTACCGTTTGATTATCAAGTTCCGGCAGTTTATTACAAGCAATTTAACTGGAACAGAACCTATAACTTAGGTTATGACATTACCAAAAACTTGAAATTTACTTTTGATGCTGTGAACCGTTCAATTTTCGATGAAGGCAACGGACCGGTAGATAAAGATTTGTATCCAGAACAGTACCAAGCGTTTAGAGACACAATTAGAACACAGTTACAAACTTTTGGTAAAACAATAGATTATACGCACAACTATAGTTTTGCTTATAATTTACCTTTAGATAAAATTCCGGCATTAAACTGGATTTCTGCAAATGCAAAATACAGTGGATCTTACAACTGGCAAAGAGCGCCTTTGGGTCAGGCTGAATATGGAAATATTATTCAAAACAACAGAACTATAAATGGAAGTGCACAAATGAACTTCTTGACACTTTATAACAAAATTCCTTATTTCAATAAAGTACTGAACGATGGCAAAAATCCGAGAGGAAGAGCTACTGCTGTAGGTTCAAGAAACACTGCAACAAAACCGCAAGCAGAAGTGCCAGATAAGGAAGAAGAATTGTTGCCTGACAAACCAATTGAAGAAATGACAGCTAAAGAATTGCGCAAATGGGAACGCAAAAAACGCAAGTTCGATAGAAAAAAAGAAAGAGAAAAAAGAAGAAAAGGCAAGGTTAATCCGGCTGCTGGGTTTGCAACTAGGGTTTTATTAAGTGTGAGAAATGTTTCTGGAACTTACACACTATCTAATGGTACATTGCTCCCAGGATTTAATGAAGAAAGTAGTATTTTAGGTTTAAATAGCAATTGGAGTGCACCTAACACAGGTTTCGTTTTTGGAAAACAGAGTTACAATGTATTTGGAAGATCTAACAACTTCAATATTGCAGAAAATGCAGCTGCAAATGGATGGTTGGTTCAAAATGAAAATATAAACCGCCAGTTTACGAGAACTTATAACCAAACAATTAATGGTAGAGCAAGTTTAGAACCTCTGAAAGATTTGACAATTGAGTTAACAATGAACAGGTCTTATAGCATAAATTCTGGTGAGTTTTATAGATGGAATCCTGTTACAACTTCTTATGAATCTCAAAGTAGACAAGATATTTCTACCTTAACTTACACCACAATATCTTTTGGAACTGCATTCGCATTTACAGAAAGAAAAGGTGAATTTGCATCGGCAACTTTCGAAGATTTTAGAAATATAAGAACAGATGTTTCTCAAGTTGTTGGAAGTGAAAACGGCAATTCTGGTTCATCTTCAACTAGCAGTTACACTTCTGGTTATGGTGGAACACAGCAAGATGTTGTAATTGGAGCATTCATTACTTCATTTACCAATAGAGATGTAAATGTAAACAATATCAATCCGGTAAGAAATGTACCACTTCCTAATTGGTCTATAAATTACAATGGCTTAACTAAATTTCCTTTTGCTAAAAAATACATTCGCAACTTTGTTATAAGACATGGTTACAGTTCAACAGTTTCTGTAACAGGAATGCAAACAAACTTAAAAGCTGAATTTGATTCTAACGGAGATGTAATTAATAGAGATGATAACAATAATTTCTACGCTTCAAAAACAATTCAATCTGTTACCTTAACTGAACGTTTTTCTCCACTTATTGGCTTTGATGCTACTTGGAATTTAAAAGGTCAGGGTTTGATAACTAAATTTGAAATAAGAAAAGACAGAAGCGCTACTTTATCTCTCAATAACAATCAAGTTACCGAAATATTGGGGAACGAATTGATTATTGGAACGGGTTATAAATTTGCAAAAGTGAAATTGCCGATTGGTAAAATTGAACCTTCTCCTGTTAATATCAGAATAGATTTATCATTAAGAGATAATCTTACAGTGATTAGAAAAGTAGTTGAAAATACAAATCAAGCAACGGCGGGTCAAAAAGTGGTAGCAATAAAAACTTCGGCAGATTACAATATTGGTCAAAACTTGACAATTCAATTCTACTATGATCAAACCATCAACACTCCTAAAATTGCAACTTCATACAAAACTGGAAATTTAAGTACAGGTTTGAGATTGAGATTTAACCTTGGTGGAATTAGATAATTACTTGAAGAAATATAAATGTTAATCAGAGAAGCCAAAAAAGAAGATGTAGCAGCAATTCACGGAATGATTGTGGAGCTCGCCGTTTTCGAAAAAGCGCCCAATGAAGTTTCAAACACTCCTGAACAATTAAAAATAGATTTATTTGACGATAAAATTTGTTCTGCTTGGGTAGCCGAAATTGAAGGAAAAATAGCTGGCTTCGCGCTTTATTATATTTCTTATTCTACTTGGAAAGGCAGAAGTTTATATCTAGAAGATTTTTATGTGAAACCAGATTATCGCAGACTTAAACTGGGAGATAAACTATTTGATAAAATTGTAGAAATTGCCAAAGAACTAAAAGTGCGCCGCATGGATTGGCAAGTGTTAGATTGGAACCAAGGAGCAATAGAATTCTACAAGAAAAAAAATGCTGTTTTAGATCCTGAATGGATTAACGGCAGGTTGTTTTTTGAATGATTTTATTAAATAAATAAGGCGAACCGAACTTTGAATCGCAGACATTGTTAGTTGAGTATGGAAAAAATACTTTTAGCTGGCGGAACAGGATACATTGGCGGACATTTACAAATACTTTTAAGAAGTCTCGGACATGAAGTAAATGTACTTTCACGCAGTCCAGAAAAAAATCAATTCCACTGGGATCCCAATAAAAATTTAATAAATACAAAATCTTTAGAGGGCATAACTGTTATCATAAATCTTTGTGGTGCTGGCATTGCTGACAAACGTTGGTCCAATAAAAGGAAACAAATTTTGAGAGACAGTAGGGTTATTCCCGCAAGATTTCTCCACAATCTAAGCCCTGAATTGCCCAATTTAAAAACCTATATTTCCGCATCGGGCATTAACTGTTATGGTTTGGAAGATAATGGTAAAATTTACGTAGAAGATGAAGCTTTTGGAAGCGATTTCACCTCACAATTGGTAAAAGAGTGGGAAACTGCAGCAGATTTATTTACCGACAACTACAGAGTTGTAAAATTGAGAACCGCCGTTGTGTTATCGAAAGATTCAGAAGCCTTCAAAAAACTTTCGAAACCCGTTAAATTTGGCATTGGTTCTCCGCTAGGTTCTGGCAAACAGTGGATGCAGATAATTCACCTCAACGACATTTGCGGCGCATATCTTTGGGCAATTTCCAACGAAAACGCACAAGGATCTTACAACGTTGGAGCATGCAATATTCAAAACAAAACATTCATGCGCACCTTGGCAAAAACCCTGAAAAAACCCTTTTTCTTTCCCAACATTCCAAGTTTTTTAATGCGTTTGCTCTTCGGCGAAATGTCGGATTTACTTTTAAAAGGCGTTCAAGGTTCCAGCGAAAAAATCGTAAAAGACGAGTTTAAGTTTGAGTTTTCTACTGCGGAGGAGATTTTGGCGGAGTGTGGCCACTCGGGCCACTGAGCAGTAGGTTGCTGCGGTTGCTGAGCGAAGCCGATGTAAGCCGAAGTAAGCGGAGTCGAAAAATGGTTGTGATAAATTAGAAATGGGGAATCATATTTTGTACATCAGGGTGAAAAGACCTTCTGGCGAACTATACTATTATGATACTTTATTTGTAAGTGATATCGGAACTTCGTATTTTGATTTCAATTATTGAAATCTTAAAATTTGAAGTTGCGATTTTCCGTACAAAAATGAAAATTGAATAATCTATCTTTGAAAAAATAAAATATTTAATATGAAAATTTTTTCGCTTTCAATAATTATTTTAGCCGTAGTTGCCTGTGGCAAAAAAACCACAGTTATAGGCAAGGTCATAAACCCAGTTACAGGCATGGGAATTGAAGGCGCAACAGTTGTACTGCAACAATCTGGCAAAGGCTTACCTGCAGGAATTGAGGATGTTGAAAGTGTAATTTCAGATGCCAATGGTAATTTTAATATTTCGGCAAAAAAAGTGAAACCTTTAACTTGCGCTGTAGCTTTAGATTCTTATAAATACTATCATTTGGGATGGTCAGTAGATAATAATTCAAACTTTACTTTATCTCTTAAAAAAGGTAAAACAACGAATGCAAATTATTATGCCGTACCTTATGGATGTTCATCTTGGCACATTAAAAATGTTAATTGTGAAAGCGGTACAGATACAATGTGGTATAAAATCAAATATCAATTTGATGAAGATTTTCTTAATTTATGGTCATTACCTATTACAGGGTGTGCAGATATAACAAGCAATGGTTGTGATAAATTAGAAATGGGGAATCATATTTTGTACATTAGGGTGAAAAGACCTTCTGGCGAACTATACTATTATGATACTTTATTTATAAATGAAACTGGAACAACTTATTTTGATTTTAATTATTGAAATTTTGAAATTTGAAAGTTGCGATTTTCCGTACAAAAATGAAAATTGAATAATCTATCTTTGAAAAAATAAAATATTTAACATGAAAAT
>JBBSUQ010000055.1:0-17963 GCA_038234235.1 Flavobacteriales bacterium | reverse complement strand
GTTCTTAATTTGGGAACATTGGTTATTTGTTTCGGCGCCATGATCATTCCAAGTTTTGCAATTACGCGCATTAGTCCGGCGAAGGCAATAAAGTTTAATTAGTATTTCTAGATTAGATAATTGTATCTTTATTGGAAATTGAATTGATTTTGATAAAAACTATTATTTTCCTATTAATTTAATAATAATTGAAATCATGATCAATAAAGTTTTCAATAAAATTATTACAAGCCGAAATAATTTACTTATCTTTTTCGTTAGTATTGTAATACGTTATTAGTGATTGAAGTGTTTGGTGATAAAGAGACAGAAAAAATTTGGAAAGGATTTCAATCTAAAAAATTCCCATTTGAAATTCAAAACGTATGTCGAAGGAAATTGAGAATGCTGAATAGTGCCCAAGATATTACTGATTTAAAATCTCCTCCCGCCAACCGATTAGAAAAATTGAAAGGCGATCTTCGAGATTATTATAGTATTCGGATAAATAACCAATGGAGGATAATTTTCCAATGGTTTAATGATAATGCTTACGACGTTAAAATTATTGATTACCATTAACATTAAAAAAAATGAAAAAATTAAACAACATACATCCGGGAGAAATTTTACTTGAAGAATTTTTAATTCCAATGGAAATTACCGCTTACAGATTGGCAAAAGAAACATTTCTACCTCAAACCAGAATTTCTGAAATTGTGAAGGGAAAGCGGAGAATATCAGCTGATTCGGCGTTGCGTTTTGCAAAATATTTTGGCACAAGCGCCAAGTTTTGGTTGAGTTTACAAGATGATTACGACCTAGAAGAAGTCTTAAACATTAAGGTTTCGGAACTCAATAATATCAAACCAATGCAAGGTAGTGCGGCGTAGGCTTTTTTTGAAAACTAAATTTGACTTCAAAATATTGATTACAAAAAAAGCAATCCTGTTAAAGATTGCTTTTTAAATATGATTAAATCTGTATATTATTGTTTCAATTCTGCAGTATAATCTTCAGTTTCAGTAACGCCTCCGGAGCTTGTCTTATTGCTGAATTTAAAAGTCATTTCTTTATTTTTCAATTTTATAATTTCGAAATCTCTTCCTTCTAATCCATCGGCGGTGGAAGTGGTTGTGGCATTTCCATTCGACACATCAACTGATGTGATAGTTTTTGGAATAAAAGTTACCGCTTCTCTATTTTTTAAATCTTCAGCTTCGTTTTTACCTAAAAAATTCCAAGTACCTTTCTCAGTGTAAGTTCCATCAGTTGAGGTGATAGTTAAAGTATACGTATTGTCTTTTTCAATAATGTATTTTGTTATAAAACTACTTGTACTTGTATTAGTAAGTGTAACTCCAGAACTTGTAGTAGAACTTGTTGTAGTTTGCGCCGAACCATTGTAACTCGAAGTTGAGGTCGTTGAATAAGTTGGAGAATTTGAATCAACATAAGAAGTTGATCTTTCTATAGAAGTTACATCCCAATCACCACAAATTCTCGCTTTTCTTGATCTAAGTGACAAAAATGGATCTTCTTCACCTTTCTTACAAGAAGATATCACAATACTTAAACTTGCAAATAGTATACTGGATAAAATAATTTTTTTCATTACTGTTATTTAAAATTTAAATGCAAATATCGACTTTAAATATATGAAAAAGGCAACTTTTGAAATAAAAAAGTTGCCTTAATTCAAACCTAAAAACCCATTTTTTTAATCTATCAGACAAAACTGATATTACCATAACGATATTACTTTAAAAAAGGTTGGAAATTTCTTATAAAATTTTAATCAAGACAATTACACGGTGGATCAAAGTAAATTTTGACATCAGGTAAAAGTGCGCCCCACCTTGTTTGAAAAGTAACGTTGAATAAGATATTACGAAGATCTAATACCCGCAATTCTTTAAGTTCAACCAAAGATTCTGGCAATTGTCTTATGGGATTATCCCACAGATCTAATATTTGCAAATGCACAATGTATTTTATGCATTCTGGTATAACTGCAATGTTGTTTCTAGCAATAGCAATTTTTGTTAAACTTTGCATATCACAAAATTGAATCGGAAAATAATCTAAATCGTTTTTTGTTAAATCAATTTTTTCTAATTTGGTAAATAATTTTATTGAATCTGTCAGTTTATTGATTTTGTTTTTTGAAAGATTTAAAACTCGTAAATTTTTGTAGTCATAAATTTCTGATGGCACAAAAGTTAATTTCTCTTTTTCTAAAGTTAAATAGAAAACAGAATCTGGATTAACTGTGCGTGCGGTTTCTAAATTATATTCAACCAATGGGCTTTGTGAAAAAGCCTGAGATATAAAACTAAACCAAATTAAAACTGCGAATATGTATTTCATCTTTTTTTAATTGTTCTTGCAAACGTTCTAAATTTTCAAAAAATTGTTCGTCTCTTATTTTATTAAATAATTCTACGGTTATATATTTATCGTACAAATCGCCATCATAGTCCAAAATGTGTACCTCAATTTTTTTTGCATCGTCAAATCCCACTGTAGGATTAGTACCAATATTAAGCATACCGTTCTTTATTTCGTTATTCGGTAAATGTACTTTTACAGCATACACACCATTCATAGGAATTATTTTGGTTTCACTTTCAACATTTAAATTTGCTGTGGGATAGTTTAAGGTTCTACCAATCGCTTTTCCACTTTCAACCTTACCCGTAATACTAAAAGGAGTACCGAGATATAAGTTTGCTGTTTCTATATCTCCACTTAAAAGTGCGTTTCTTATTTTTGTTGAACTTATGTTTATTTCGTCAATTTCTTTGGCAGGAATTTCAATCACTTCGAAATCATAAATCTCTCCCATTTCTTTTAAAAATTCCAAAGTACCTTCTCTGTTCTTACCAAATTGATGATCGTAACCAATTACAATTTTTTTTATTTTAAGTTTATCCACTAAAAAATCTCGCACAAATTCTAAAGCTGATAATCTTGAAAATTCTTTTGTAAAGGGATATACAATTATATTTTGAAGTCCGAAAGTTTTTAATTTCTCCATTTTTTCGGCCTGAGTCTGCAGTAATTTTAAATTATGACTTTCAGGAAAAAGCACCATTCTAGGATGCGGATAAAAAGTAAATAATACAGATTCTCCTTCAATATTCTCTGCCTCTTTATTAAGACGTTTCAGTATTTTTTGATGACCCAAATGCACACCGTCAAATGTTCCGATGGTGAGCACTGGATTTTTAATAGACTTTATTTTATCTATAGAATTTGAAATGTACACGGTTTTTAAAAATATTTATTGAGAGTCAACAACATCTAATTATTCAATTTCTAGTTATTCTGATCTCATTGCATTATGGCATTCATCAACTTTTTTACGAATAATTTCTGTAGCATCAGGATCATAACTGTATTCATTTACAATTCTATCTCTTATTGAAGCACATTCGGCTTCTTGTTGAGGATCATCTTTTGCATGGCTCATGCACTGGCACCATTCGTCCATATCCTCACTTACTTTGTCTTTACAAGCACTCGAAATTGCCAGTAAAATCATTAAAAACGATGTGTAAAAAAAATTCCTTTTCATATTGTACCTTTTTTGATTTGCATCAATACCACAAAATAGGTATTTTTGCATTGAATTTGGTTTCTATTTAAAATAAATCTAAATAAGTAAATCAAGTTCTTAAATTAAAATAAATGATAAAGGTAACAGAAAGTGCGAAAAAACAAGCCATTCGACTTATGGAAGATGAAGGCAAGGATGGACTTTTTATTCGTGTGGGCGTGCAGGGTGGAGGTTGCTCTGGTTTAATGTACCAACTTACATTTGATAATCAAGAAAATGCAGAAGATAAAGCCTTTGAAGACAACGGTATAAAAATCGTGGTCGATAAAAAAAGTTTTCTGTACTTAATAGGAACTGAATTAGATTTTTCAGGCGGTTTGAATGGAAAAGGATTTGTATTTAGAAATCCAAACGCCGACAGAACTTGTGGTTGTGGTGAATCTTTTTCAGTTTAGAAATAAAATAAGAGGTCTTAAGTAGAAGACAAAAATTACATGGCATATACAGAAAACGAATTAGCTAAAGATTTAGAAACTCAAGAATATAAATATGGGTTTACAACTAATATTGAGTCTGAAAAAGCTCCAAAAGGATTAAATGAAGATATTATTCGGTTTATTTCGGCTAAAAAGGAAGAGCCAGAATGGTTGCTTGAGTATAGATTAAAAGCTTTTAAAATTTGGCAAGAAATGACAGAACCCAATTGGGCACATGTTCATTACCAAAAACCCGATTTTCAAGATATAACTTATTATTCTGCTCCAAAACATAAAAAATACGAAAGTTGGGATGATGTTGATCCGGAAATGAAAGAAACCATGAAAAAACTGGGGATTTCATTGGAAGAACAAAAAATGTTGACAGGTGTTGCTGTAGATTTCGTAATGGATTCTGTTTCAGTGGCTACATCTTTTAAATCTAAATTAAAAGAATTAGGAATTATTTTCTGCTCTTTCTCAGAAGCTGTGCAGGAATATCCAGAATTGGTTAAAAAATACATGGGAACTGTTGTTCCAGTTACCGATAACTTTTACGCAGCATTAAATTCTGCTGTTTTTACGGATGGTTCTTTTTGTTACATTCCCAAAGGAGTAAGATGTCCAATGGAATTGTCTACTTATTTCAGAATAAATGAAGGAGGAACAGGACAGTTCGAAAGAACGTTGGTTATTGCAGATGAAGGTGCTTATGTTTCGTATTTAGAAGGGTGCACTGCTCCACAAAGAGATGAAAACCAATTACACGCTGCAGTTGTTGAATTAATTGCGCTGGACAATGCAGAAATAAAATACAGTACAGTACAAAATTGGTATCCTGGAGATAAAAATGGCAAAGGAGGTATTTTCAATTTTGTAACGAAACGAGGTATCTGTCACACCAATTCTAAAATTTCATGGACTCAAGTTGAAACAGGTTCGGCAGTTACATGGAAATATCCATCTTGTATTTTGAAAGGTGACCATTCAGTTGGTGAATTTTATTCAGTTGCAGTTACCAATAATTATCAGCAGGCAGACACTGGCACGAAAATGATTCACTTAGGAAAAAACACTAAGAGTACAATTATTAGTAAAGGAATAAGTGCAGGTAAGTCACAGAATTCTTACCGAGGTTTGGTTCAAATTCATGCTGGAGCTCAAAATGCAAGAAATTTCTCTCAATGTGATTCATTGCTAATGACCGATGAGTGTGGCGCACATACATTTCCATATATTGAATGTAAAAACAGTTCAGCCAAAATTGAGCACGAAGCAACAACTTCAAAAATTGGAGAAGATCAAATATTTTATTGTAAACAAAGAGGAATAGACGCAGAAAAAGCGATTAGTTTAATAGTAAATGGATATTGTAAAGAAGTATTAAATCAGTTACCGATGGAGTTTGCAGTGGAGGCTCAGAAGTTGTTGGCGATATCTTTGGAAGGGAGTGTAGGGTGACGTTGGATTGCAGATTGATGGACTGGGTTTATTAAGATTACAGATTTTTTGTTTCGATATTGTTGCAATTAGTGTAAAGTCCAACGATTTAAAGGTTGGTTATTGAGCAATTGTTGAAATGAGTTTAAGTTGGAATTGAATTATTAAATTTTATGGCACAAATAAATAGATTTGAAGAATTGGTCGTTTGGAAAGTTGCGATGGAACTTTGCTCGTCTGTTTATGCTTTGACAAATGGAAATGAGTTCACAAAAGATTTTGGACTCAAGGATCAAATACGAAGATCATCTGTTTCGGTTCCTTCTAATATTTCAGAAGGTTTTGAAAGGGACAGTCAAAGGCATTTATTTGTTTTTTAGTCATTGCCAAAGGATCATGTGGAGTTAAGAACACAGCTACGCATTGCAGCAAATTTGAAATACATCAGCGAATTTGAATATGAAAATTTGAACACAGAATGCCTGTCAGTATGCAAACAATTGGCAGGTTTTATAAGTTATTTAAAAACAAAAATCAAAAAATGAAAAACAAACAAATTACAAATTGCTCAACAAATCCGCCAAAGGCGGAGCTATAGATACAAAATCTGCAATCTGCAATTTGCCAATTTGAAATCTTAAAAAAAAATGATTAAAATAAAAAACTTACATGCCTCAATAGAAGGCAAAGAAATATTAAAAGGATTGAATCTGGAAGTTAACGCTGGTGAAATTCATGCGATAATGGGACCGAATGGTGCTGGGAAAAGTACGTTGGCCAGTATTTTGGCGGGTCGTGAAGAATATGAAATCACCGAAGGTTCTGTAGATTTTGACGGACAAGATTTACTCGAAATGGATACTGAAATTCGTGCACGTGAAGGTTTATTCCTTGCTTTTCAATATCCGGTAGAGATTCCAGGAGTTTCAAATATCAATTTTTTGCGTACAGCATTAAACGAAATTAGAGAATACAGAAAAGAAGAAGCTATGAGTGCAAAAGACTTTATGGCATTGGTACGTGAAAAATCTAAAATTGTAGAATTGGATCCTAAATTAGCTTCTAGATCTGTAAATGAAGGTTTCTCAGGCGGTGAAAAGAAAAGAAACGAAATTTTCCAAATGGCAATGCTTGAACCTAAATTAGCTATCCTAGATGAAACCGATTCAGGGTTAGATATTGACGCACTACGCATAGTTGCAAATGGCGTAAACACTCTAAAATCAGATAAAAATGCTACAATAGTCATTACACATTACCAAAGATTATTAGATTATATTATTCCAGATTTTGTTCATGTACTATACGACGGGAAAATTGTAAAAACTGGTGATAAAAGTTTGGCTTTGGAATTAGAAGAAAAAGGTTACGACTGGATTAAGGCGGAATTGGCCGAATAAGATTAGCACAAAAGATTAACTAATAAAGAATAGCATATTAAGATTTAGCATAATAAGAAATGATCAACGATACAATGGAGCAATCGAAATTGCAAAAATTTACAAAAGCATTCAAAGAAACAACAATAGCTTTTTCTCAATCTGAATTAGAGCGAGCGAGAGAAGTTGTGTTTAATTCTGAATTTCCTACAACAAGAAACGAAAACTGGAAATACACCAGATTGGGAAAACTGCAAAATTTAGAATTGCAAAATAATGCGCCACTTCAGAAATTCAAAGTTGAACCTTTGAGTGAGAATTCAATTCAGTTTATTTTTGAAAATGGTCATTTAATATCAGGAAACACAAATTCTCTTCCCGATGGAATTGAAATACAACTGCTTTCAAAGTGTTCACAAGAAAATTTATCAAAGTTTGATGATTTAAATAATCTAAATAAAAAAGATTTATTCTATGCAATGAATACTCTTTATTGCAACAACGGACTATTTATAAAAATCAAAAGCAAGCAAAAAATAGAAAGAACTATTGAAATTATTCATGTTCAAAGTAGTCAAAATTCTGTTTCGCACTTTAAAAATTTAATTATTGCAGAAGCATTTTCAGAAGCGCATATTGTAGAAAGATTTTTATCAGATAATTCAAATTCTTCATTCTGCAACAGTATAAATGAGCTCAAGGTTGAAGATAATGCCCATTTAACTTTTGATAAAATACAATATGAAAATCCAAATGCTATTTCAATTAACAGCGATTTGGTTGAGCAGCAAAAAAATTCGACATTTACAATTAATACATTTACTTTGAATGGTTTATTGGTTCGTAATAATCTCAATATCGAAGTTAAAGGAGAAAATTCTATTACATATTTGAATGGGGCATATTTACTTAAAAATAATCAGCACGTTGACAATCATACAATAGTTGACCATTTAGCGCCTAATTGTGAATCTCATGAATTGTATAAAGGAATCATTGACGACAGTGCAACAGCAGTTTTTAATGGAAAGGTATTTGTGCGAAAAGATTCTCAAAAGATTAATGCTTTTCAATCCAATGCCAATATCTTATTGACTGATACTGCAACAATAAATAGTAAACCCGAATTAGAAATTTATGCCGATGATGTGAAATGTTCACATGGTTCCACAACAGGACAATTAGATGACGAGGCAATATTTTATTTACGTGCAAGAGGAATTTCTGCAAAATCAGCTAAAGAACTTTTGGTATCTGCTTTTATTTCAGATGTATTAAATCACGTAAAAAACGAAGATGTAAACAAACATCTAAACGATTTGATAAGCAAAGAATTTGGTTGGGAAATATAAATAAATAAAAATTTATCTATTAGTCTTCAGCGTCAATTCCTCGATCCCAATCTTTTAAAAGTAAAGTAATTTCACTTATTAATTCAGCTTTTTGCGGATCTTGAGTTAACTTATTATCGTGGTATTCGCTTAAGAAAAGTTGCGCTTCTAAAATGTGTCTTTCTTCAAACGGGCCATCTAGATTCTCTAAAATTGTTAGGCATTCAAGCGCTTCCATAAAAGTTCCTTCAGTTGCTATTCCTACAAAATCAGCAATAAAAGGCGCGTAATCTAATTTTGTATTCCAGATGGTCGATAATAAATTTTGTCGGATAGAAAGATTATTATCCTCATTAATAATTTCGATCATAAATGGAATTGCATCTGAATCTTTAAGACTTCTGAACAGTTCCAAAATAGATTCTTTTACTAAATCACTGGGGTTGCTGTGTAGAATTTCAACCAACATTGGAAGCATTTCAGGTTTGCCATCTGCCTGAATTACCTTAATTACTGAAGTTATTTTTGCATCACTGCCACTTTTCAAATCTGATAATATCTGCTTGAATTTTGCTTTCGAATTTTTATTTTCTGTCAATTTTTTAAACTTTTTGTAAAAATAGTATTATATCTTTGTTTGCGAATGAGATCATTGTTAGTAATTCTTTATATTTTAAGTTCAAGCATAATTTTTATTGGATGTTCGGCTCCATATGCTCCAGTTCAAAAAAACAAAACATTAACTATTTACACAGATGTGCTTTCACCACAAGACACAAGTATTTTTTCATTTTATGCCAAAAAAGAAAAGGTTAAAATTGAAATCATAAATGTTTCTATGGATTCTCTTTTAAAAGTATTACCAAGTTTACAAAAGCTACCCGATCTTTATATATTTTCTTCAATTGTCGATGCTAAACTATATGAAAAAAAAGCGCAGCTGTTTAGTTACGATAAATTTCCGTACGATAACTTGTTAGATGAAAAGTACATTTCTAAAAGTCAGTCCTTTTTTGCGGTATTTAAAGATCCCTACGTTTTTTATAATAAAGTAGATAGTTTACATAAGTTTAAAACCTATGACGAATTGACCTACTCTCATTTAGTAAACTATTGGCAAACAGATTTAAGTAATAAAGAACTGACTCCATTTCTTTCTGGTATTGCGGTTAAAATGGGTACAAAATCTAATGAAAAATGGTTAATTAATTTTGTGAAAAATTTAAATCTTACAAAACATCGTTCAGATTCATTGGATCTTACTACGGAAGCCACAACTATTTTCACGAAATACAGTTTGATTTCAGATTCATTGCGCAAATTTTCAAATAAAATTATCATTCCCAATCAAATTAGAACTGGGGCACTGAATAGTTATATTTGCGCCGGAATAGCAGCACAATCGCCAAATTTTACGGAAGCCCAAAAGTTTTTAAAGATTTTACTCGGTGCCCAAGCCCAATATTTATTACGAGAAAAAAAGGGTTATTTTTCTGTTTTGGATGTTAAACCTAGAGCTTATTTAGACAGCCGGCAGAATTTAAAAGATATTGAAAAGTTTGTGGTGAAAGTTAAAAGGTTGTTGCCCTGAATTACAAATTTTAAATTACAGATTGCAGATTGCAGATTGCAGATTGCAGATTTCAAATTTCTGAAGGCCAACTTTATCTTTTTAAATACCAGCCATTACATTAAAAACTTTTTCCATTTGATCCACGCAAAATGAGTTGGAGCAGTGGTAATTATTAACTACCAGTGCAAAAGCTAGCGTTTTTCCACTTTTAGTATTAACATAGCCAGAATATGATTTTATTCTTGTCATTGTCCCACTTTTAGCAATTAATTTACCGCTGGCTGTTTGATTTCTGCATACACTTTTTAATGTGCCACTAACCCCAGCAACGGGAAGTGTGCTCATGAATTGTTCGCTGTTTTTTGATTTGTACATGTAAGTTAAAAGTGAACAAAAATTCATTGCATTTATAGCATTGCTTCGCGAAAGTCCACTGCCGTCTTTTAGGTATAATCCTTTTGTGTTTATTCTGCTGGCCCAATATTTTTCTATGTATTCTAATCCGTCTTGTGTACTTCCCGATTTTCCTTTTTCATAACCTATCAAACATATAAATTGCTCAGCAAACATATTTATACTGTTCATATTCGTTGGTGTGGCAATGTCTAAAATAGTAAATTTTTTCATTTCAAATAAGGGAATTAGGTTGCTGTAATCAAAAGGAACTGTGCCTTTTTTTAATAAAATTCTTTTTCCCCAAAAACCTCCGTCCACTCTAATACCTAGAGATTGAATTGTAGTATAAACTTCTTTCGCGTATGCAAATTCAGGATCAGGCTGCGTGCCTTTTACAGTGAATAAACTTTGATTTTGAGGCAATTCTCCATGGCCAAAAGCTATTGAACTGAATGGAGCACTGTAAATATAAGAATTGTCCCCTCCCCGAATAGAAGCCAAAATATAACTCGTAAAATCTAAGTTTAAAACTTCCGGAAAAGTAGAAATTAATTCAGCGGTTGTGCCTGCTTTTCCAGTTTTAAAATTAAATTTCAACATATTGTCATAAATACACAAACCTGCAGGGCCAGCGCCATAATAATTTCCCATGTCTGACCAATTCCAACCATCAGGCGCGCCTTGATATCCAAATTGCGAAGCATCTGCGATTATGTCACCAATAATTGTTTTAATTCCTTTTGCTTTTAAACTATCGGCTATTTGTCTAAAAAAAGTATTGTCAGACTCACCATAAAAATATTTTGAACCAGCAGTTGGGTCGCCACCCGCACGAATTATGAGATTTCCTTTTAATACTCCGTTGGCATCTATGTTTCCATCTATATAGAATTTAGTGGTCGGCTGGTATTTCGGACCTAAAATTTCAAAAGCCGATGCCGATGAAAATAATTTTGCAGTTGAAGCACTCGGCAGACTATTGTGCTCATTGAATTTTCCCAGAACTTCACCAGTTGAAACATCTACTGCTGCAAATGTTATAGAAGCATTTGCAAAATCGGGATATTTACTAAAATTATCAATCGCTTCTTGTATTTGAGCCAATAAAATTCCAGTAGGGAATAGTAAAATAAATGCCAGTTTCTGCTTAAATTTCATTTGTATGGGATTTTTATAAAGTTCCTCATTAATTTTCTTTCCTGCATAATCATGCCATTTATTTATACATGATTTAACGTTAATAGTAATTTGTACTTTTCATAAACCTTTAATTATTGTGCTCAAACCTCATACTTAACTTATAAAAAGTGCTTTTTACCCTTCAATTGTCTATTTTTGCACAATAAATTAATTTTAAAGCACTTTTTGACATTACCCTATAAATGACTAAAATTTTACGGATTATAAATAGATTTAATATTGGTGGTCCGACCTACAATGCTACGTTTTTAACAAAATTCATGGATGAAGAATTTGAAACACTCTTGATTGGTGGTTTGCCAGAAGAAGACGAATCTGATTCTTTGCATATTGTTGACGAGTATGGAGTAAAACCATTGTTAATTCCCGAAATGAAACGTACGCCTAATTTTAGATCTGACAGGGCGGCATATTTAAAAATCAAAAGTATAATAGAAGAATATAAACCTGATATTGTCCACACACACGCAAGTAAAGCTGGAGCATTGGGACGTAGAGCTGCAAAAAAATGCGGCGTTCCGATAATTGTACATACCTTTCATGGTCATGTATTTCATTCTTATTTCGGAAAATTAAAGACCTTGGCCATTAAAAAGATTGAACAGAGGCTCTCTAAATTGACTACCGGCATAATTGCAATTTCTGAAAGACAAAAAGAAGAATTAACCGAAATACACAACATCGCACCCGCTGAAAAAGTAGAAGTTATTCCTTTGGGTTTTGACCTTCAAAAATTTTATATAGACAAACAAATACACCGTTCAAATTTCCGAAAAGAATTTGATATTGAAGAGAACACCATAGTAATTGCGATAATTGGACGGTTAGCTGCTGTAAAAAATCACCAGTTGTTTTTAGAAGCAATGCTTGAGGTTTTTGAAAAAACGAAGGAAAATATAAAAGTTTTTATTGTAGGCGATGGTTCTGAAAAAGAAAAATTAGAAGATTTAATTGAATCCAAGCTTTCAAAATTCAAATCACAAATAACATTTACAGGTTGGATCCAGGAAATTTCATCCTTCAATCATGCTATCGACATCATTTGTTTATCGTCGGTAAATGAAGGCACTCCAGTAAGTCTCATTGAAGCTCAAGCTGCAGGCATTCCCATTATTACGACTAATGTTGGTGGAGTGAGAGACGTTGTGGAAAATGGAAAAACAGGTATCATTGTGGATAGTTTTAACCCGTTGGATTTTGCAGCTGCCATTCTAGAATTGACTGAAAATCAAAAAAAACGCAGTTTTATGTCACAAAATGGGCGTAAGTTCGTAGAAGATAAATTCACGTATCAAAGATTAGTGGAGGATATGAAAATATATTACAGAAAACTGTTGATTAAAAATGGGTAAATTTAAGCAAAAGTTGTTTTTTTGTGGATCAATTTTATCATTGCTTTTGGCAACATCTTGTGGTGTGAATAGTAATTTGATGTTTCAAACAAAAAACGATAAAAATTTTAAATACGATTCCATTCCCATGCGTCCAATAGAGCAATACAAACTTTCTGCGGACGATAAAATTACTTTTACATTAACTACTAAAGACGGTGCTCCAATAATTGAGCGCATGTCTGGCATACGAGATGATAGAACTGCTGCAGGAAACAATACCCAAATTGATTATCTTATCAATCAGAATGGAGAAGCCAACCTGCCAATTTTAGGAATGGTAAAAATTGGTGGCTTAACAGTTACAGAAACCGAAACTTTATTAAGTTCGTTATATTCTAAAGAATATCAGCAGCCATTCGTACAAGTAAAAGTTACAAACCAAAGAGTTATTGTTTTTCCTGGAAATGGCAGTGATGCCAAAGTTATTCCATTGCAAAACACAAATACAACCTTAATGGAAGCATTGGCTCAAGCTGGCGGAATTACCGAAAGAGGAAAGGCAAATACTGTAAAACTTATGCGTAAAGTAGAAGGTAAGCGAGAAGTTTATTTAATTGATCTTTCAACCATCGATGGATTAATTTACGCCGATATGATTGTGCAAGCAAACGATTATATTTATGTAGAGCCGAATCCGCAAGTTACCAAAGAAGTGATAAAGGATGTTGCTCCGGTAATTTCGATAATATCCTCAATGATTATTATTGTAACGTTTTTAATAACAAAATAGCAAAGTGCAAAATAAATTTATAATTAATAAAGATTTTAATCCATGGATTTTGAGAGTTGTTCTCAAGAGAAATTGGTATTATCCTTTATTAGCACTTTTCGGATGTTTTTTAATTGCTTTCATTTATTTAAGATATACCAAGCCAATTTATGAATCTGCGTTAACACTTCAGTTGGATAACACTGATCAGGCCAAAGATTTATTGGATTTAGAGAATGTTAATACTAAAAATGATAATTTATCATCGGAGGTAGAGCTTTTGAAATCACAATTACTTTTTGAGAGAGCGGTTAAAAAATTGAGTCTTGATGTAAGTTTATATTCTAAAGGACAAATCCTAACTGAAGAGAAATACCTCGGTAGTTCATTTAACGTTCAGCCTTATTCGTTAAAAGATAGTAGTTTAATAAATCTTCCTATCAACATTTTAAAAGATGGAAATGGTTTAAAATTAGAATATTTAAAAAATGGATCCAGTAAATCTTACCCATTTAAACCGAATAAAACATTCAAAACTGAAGATTTTGAAATCGTAGTTAAAATTCCGAATACTTCACTTTTTATGAAGGAATTAGAAAGCAACGAATTGTATTTTACATTCAATAGTATTTCATCACTCACCAATCGATTGTTGGGAAATCTTACTGTTATTCCTCTTGATTATGAAGCCAAGACAATTCAGATAAGCTATAAAAGTT
Source organism: Flavobacteriales bacterium (assembly GCA_038234235.1). Taxonomy (GTDB): domain Bacteria; phylum Bacteroidota; class Bacteroidia; order Flavobacteriales_D; family Crocinitomicaceae; genus JBBSUQ01. The sequence goes on along the minus strand of JBBSUQ010000055.1, from coordinate 3,805 downwards.
ACAATGCCAATTTAAGTCATGATATTGTAACAGCAGTGACAAATGCTTTTTTTGAATTTGATAATGAATTAAAGCGCAAAGGTTCTCAAAATGTACTAGATTTTATTGACAAACAATTGGATTCATTATCCGGAGATTTAAAAAACTCTAAAGACAGTTTAATGCAATTTCAACGAGATTCAAACTTACCAGATCCTGACCAAGCTAGTGTAAATTATTCAGAGAATATAGACAAATTACAAGATCAATTATTTGAAATTGAAGAAGAATTGTCAGTGCTGAGATTAGTGAATACTAAATTAAAAAATGATCCAAATCGTTTAGAAATATACCGACTAATTCCAGAAATGCTTGGTCGAAGTTTTGAAGTTTCATTGAGCAACCAAATTAAAGAACTGTACAGCTTACTTGAAAGAAGAGAAGATTTATTGTTTGAAGTGACCGAAGAAAACAGTGAGGTGAAAGCCATAAACAACAAAATTCAGTTGAAAATTCAATCAATAAGACGTAGTGTTTCTGTTATTGAAGAAAGACTGAGCGGGAATTTTAAAATGCTAAATGGAAAAATTGGAAATATTGAGGGAAAATTTTATGCTCTTCCTCAGCAAAAAATGGAATTTTCTCGACTTAAAAATATTCAAGAGTTAAACGAAAAATATTACACCTTGTTGACAGAGAAAAAAGTTCAATTTTCAATTTCCAATGCCGGTTTTACATCTACGAATCGTATTCTATCAAAGGCTCAGGTAAATGGAGTTCCTTCAAGTCCCAATAGACGATTTACTTATTCAGTATTTATTTTTTTAGGCTTAGTTTTAGGACTGTTCATATTGTTTATTAAATACATTCGCTTTGACGAGATAAATGATGAAGACGATTTAAGAAAACTACTGCCGCCTGCAACTTCGACCATTGGCATTGTTCCTTTAGTAAATTTCGATTCAGAATATTCTCAAATTTTAGTATTCGATGAACCAAAATCTATCCTTTCTGAGGCAATGCGGAACATCCGTTCTAATTTAAATTTTATAGATCCCCAGGCAAAAACAATTGCCGTTACTAGTACAATTTCTGGTGAAGGAAAAACCTTTGTAGTTTTAAATTTAGGAGGAATTTTAGCCTTGTCTGGTAAGAAGGTTGTCATTGTAGATTTAGATTTGCGTAAACCGAAAATACATCACGGTTTTAAACAAGAGATTGGCAAAGGCGTAAGCAGTATTATAATTGGCGACGCAACAATTGAGCAGTGTATTCGCCAAACGAAAAATGAAAATCTTAATTTTATTACTGCAGGTCCGTTGCCCCCTAATCCTTCAGAGTTGTTATTAAGTAAATCTTTTTATGATATGATTGATGAACTTAAAACAAAATATGATATTGTGCTTTTTGACAATCCTCCAATTGGGATAGTGAGTGATGGAGTTCATTTATTATCAAAAGTTGATATTCCTATTTATATTTTCAAGGCACAATATTCGCGTCGCAATTTTGTGCAAGTTATTCGTGAATTGTATGACAACAACAGAATTCAAAAACTAAATGTTATCCTGAACGGTGTCAAAAAATCCAATTCTGGATTGTACGGCTATGGTTATGGATACGGAAGCGGATATTACGAAGATTCAAAAGATTCTAAAAAACGTAAAAGAAAAAATAAATGATTTTTAGTAAATGCGATATCAGTGATTTGCTAATTCTTGAGCCAAAAATATTTGGAGATTCACGAGGTTATTTTTTGGAATCTTTTAATCAGAAACTTTTCAATGAGGCCTGTGAAAATGAAATAATTTTTGTTCAAGACAATGAAAGTCAATCTTCAAAAAATGTTTTGAGAGGTTTGCACATGCAAGCACCGCCATTTTCGCAAGGGAAATTAGTGCGAGTTATAAAAGGCAGTGTTTTAGATGTGGCAGTAGATCTACGAAAAAATTCAAAAACATACGGACATCACTTTGAAATAGAGCTTTCTGAAAAAAATAAAAAACAATTATGGATTCCTCCAGGTTTTGCTCACGGTTTTGAAACCTTGGAAGATGATACAATATTCGCATATAAATGCACCAATTATTATGATCCTGAATCTGAACTCACAATATTATGGAATGATGAAGATTTAAAAATAAATTGGAGAACTCAAAATCCTATATTATCTTTGAAAGATCAAAAAGGAAAATCCTTTCTTGATTTTGAATCTCCTTATTAAAAAAGGTGTCTAAAGAGTTAATACTACTATTGCTGTTTGGTTGTGCTGGAGTGCTTATCTCATTGGTCTGCAACTATCTTTTACTTAATTTTTCTCAAAATTTAGGAATCAGAAATAAAAATGATGTGGTTATCCGTTGGAGCAATCAATCCAAACCTTCTTTGGGAGGTATAAGTTTTTTTGTAGTTTTCGTGTTTGCTTGTATGGCTACCGCTATTTTTTTGCAAGATCTAAATATTTTTAAGGATATAAAAGTTGTGGGTTTTATTCTCGCAGCATCTCTGGCATTTTTCATGGGCTTGGCAGATGATGCTTTTAATACTAAACCTTGGCTAAAATTTTTAGTTCAACTTGCTTGTGGTGTTATTTTGGCTTTCACAAACTCCAAAATTGATATTTTCGGGATTGATTGGTTATCGATAATTGCTACTATTCTTTGGGTGGTAATTTTAATGAATTCATTGAACATGCTGGACAATATGGATGGCATTACAACCTCTACAGTCATAATGATTTTGTTAAGTTGCTTGTTGGTAAATTTCTTTTACAACGGTATGATTTTTACCTTTGAAAGCGCCATATCAATTTCTATTCTTGGAGCACTTTTGGGTTTTCTAAAGTTCAACAGTCCACCATCTAAAATATTTATGGGTGATGCAGGTTCACAATTTATAGGTTTAGCCATTGCTTATGTTACAATCCATTCGTTGTGGCAAACACCAACCTACTCTGGGCATTCATTTTTGTTCGCAATACCAATAGTTCTAGTTGCCATGAGCGGAGCTGCTGCCGATACGCTTACAGTATTTATAAATAGAATTAAAGCAGGAAAATCTCCAATGGTTGGAGGAAAAGATCACACAACACATCATTTGGTCTATTCTGGCAAAAGTGAAAAACAAGTGTGGCATATTTTTGTAATCATTGGCATTTTTTCAGTGATCATTTCAACAATTACGGCCTGTTTTATTTTACCCCAATATCCAAGAGCATCCTATTTCATTATTTTGTATTTTATTTTTGTGTTTTATTATTTATATCGCAATACGGTTAAATTTAAGCAGTTGAAATGATTTTTTTTAAATGATAACCCATAGAATCACGATAAATTGAACATTCCACAAAACTGGTAATCCGTAGGGACGCGATGAATTGATAAATAGATGGGTTTCGGTAATTCTACAAAACCCCTTTACTTTTCACGATTTTATAACAAACCATCCTCTAAAATTCGGCTAGAAATCACTATATTTTAATTAATTTTACAACTAAATTTTTTTGATTTTGATACGTATTTGTTTTTTTGTGATAATATTATTCTGTTTCTCTTGTGAGACTAATAATACTGCTAAACAAAAAACAGAAAAAGTGGAGGATGTTCAAAAAGAATCTGCAACGCATTTCGAATTGCCAACTTTGCCGGAGTCGATTGATTTTTGTGGACAGAAAATTTCTTTGACAGATTTAGATATAAAAGAAAGGCTTGATCGAGAAATTTTAGTAAATGTTTATTACCAAAGTGCTACAACGCTTTATCTAAAAAGAAAAACTCGATTTCTTCCTGAAATTGAAAGAATTTTAAAATCAAAAAATTTACCTGAT
>JBBSUQ010000054.1:0-18537 GCA_038234235.1 Flavobacteriales bacterium | reverse complement strand
GAATGAAAATGGATTAAATAAATATATTAAATTTTAACAAAAATAGATAAATAATTCTTAAATTTACATCTTTAAATATTTTTTATAAACTAAACAGTTGGTGAACTTACAAAAATCATCGAATTTTATGGCTAGATACCGATTTATGGGACATACTTGTCCGACCTGTGATGATGACGTCTATGGTTTATTAAGTACCAAAATATACTGCGACAAAAAATGTCGATCTAAGTTTAACAAACTAAAGGAGTTGCAACTTGAAGAACTTTGCGAAGGTTTTTCAGAATACCAAAAGAAAAACTTCGAAGTGCTGCATTTCACAATGGGAGATAGCAAAAATTTCTTTATAGCCTCATTACATAGGTTGCAAAAGAAAAATTTCAGACCCCAAGAATATTGTGTCACATCTTATTATCGTGGCATAAAAGTTTACGTGGTGGGCGCATATTGCTATTTTATAAAAAAAGACTTGGTGTATGTTTTTAGGACAGGGAAAGTTGAAGAATTATTTAAAGGGATAGAAGCACGTTGGAAACTCGATTTTCCTGAACTGTCTAAAGAAAATGATTTGGAAGGTAAGTTGATGATAAAAGAAGCGATTGAAAACTTTGATAATGCTAAAATGGTTGTGTTAAGGGATGGATATTGGGAGCGGGCAGTGAAGAGCTGGCATCGGAAATTGGGTGTTTGGAGAATTTAGGATCCTAGCGTTTGGCACGGTGCGAGGCTTTCAACTAATTGTTTATCAGATAATTAAAATATTTGTCATGATTTTTTAAAACGATTCTCACAATTCCCGCCAAATGACCCATCAAAAACTCAAAAAATAATATTCTAGAGTAATTTCCGTAATAAAAAAATACTTTTTACTTACCTTTTACTACTCGAATTCATCTCGAAAATTCGAAAATTTAAAAATTAAATTCATCGACAGGATGATCTATGCCCTAATATTTCAAAATTAAATAACCAAAAAAATTACCTAGAGTTCGACTAATTCTTTTTCTACCTTAAAAATTATCAATGTAATTAATACCAAATTCAGCGATAACTCATTCCAAAAAATTACCATTTAATGAATTCTGAAAATAAAATCTATCTGGCCGTCGTAACTCTTTAGTGAAAATTGCTTTTCCATTTGAATCTAAACGCGGATAATGAGGCGTGTTGCGTTCCAACTTCTTAGGTAAAAAAAATAAATCATGAGAAACTCTATTTTGAACAAAATGCCTAATTTGCTCACTATCAAGCCCTAATTTATAATGCACTTGATTGCCAAATTGTGTATTCAAAATCAATGAGCCATACGCGATACCGTGACTTGTTTTACCATAAGGAAGTGCGCTTAAATCTCTGATACCATAAGGAGCGCCTGTTCTTGGAGTTTTATCCCAAATAGATTCTCTCGTTTCGCCAGTCCAGATGTAAACTCCGCTATGAATTCTAAAATTAGAATCGCGGTAACTTATTACGAAATTCCCACTTCGAAACCTATCTTTAGACTGACCGCCAAACACATCGTTTTCAAAATAAAGGGAGACTTTTTTTAAATGTAAAGCCCATCCACCTGATAATTGTGAAGTTCCAATATTGTCTTTGTAGATAAGATAATTGTAAGCAACACCATAATTATAACCCGTTTGATGGTTTAGTCCATCCAGTAAAAAATCAATGTTTTGGTTCCGTTTACCCCACAACAACAATGCTCCCAAGGCGCTGCGACTTTCAAGAAAATTACGCCTTTTGCCATACGATCCTAAATTATACTTAAATGTTTGCCCAATGTTAATTTGACCAAATTCATAAGTACCATAAGCTTTTATTTGCAAACCAACTGCTTGAATGTGACTTCCAATTTCAAAATATAAGCCACCGAAAATTCCGAAGGAAGCAGATGTACCCGAAGATATTGATTGTTGTGAAAAACCAGATGGTAAGATCGAGAATAAAAATATCCATATAAAAATCCATCGCTTCATGAGCTACTGTAATTGTTTTTTGCCATAAAATTAAGATTTCTGACCAATTATCCGAATCAGTGCGGTTTTCAATTCAATTCGATTAAATTCGATTAAATTTGTTTTGTGAGGGTTACAAATTATCTTTATTGGTTGGCACAAATTGTAGGCTGGTTTTGCTATGGATTAATAATAGGTCTTGCAACTTATGCCCGAAATCCCGCAGGTTTAGATTGGATTGTTGTCATTAATATTTTGATAATTGTAGTAAATGCAATATTCATAACTCACTTAATGCGATTGATTTATCTGAAATCCGGATGGCTCAACATGAAACTTGGACCGCTGATTCCGAGGGTGCTATTTTTAAGTTTGTTGGCTTCAGTTTACATCGCATTTTTTAATTTTGTGTACGATTCATTTACCAAAACGAAACTGGAACCAAATGAAAACGTAACGCTTAATTTTATTTTAGATGTTATAAGTTGCGGAATTTTAATTGTTTTTTGGAATGGATTTTATTTTTCTTACCACTTTTTTTCCAAATCAAAAAAACAAGAATTAGACAATGTAAGCCTTGAAATGAGCAAAAATGAATTTGAATTAAAAAATTTACGTTCACAGCTTAACCCACATTTTTTGTTTAATGCACTTAATAGCATAAAAGCATTGATAGATATCGAACCGAAAACTGCTAAAAGTAGTGTAACTTTACTTGCCCAATTGATGAGGAATTCACTGAATATGGGAAAAGAAACTTCAGTAAATTTAAGTGACGAACTTGAATTGGTAAGAAATTATTTAGATTTAGAAAAATTGCGGTTTGAAGACAGAGTAAATGTTATTTGGGAAGTACAAGAAGACATGTTACAAAATAAAATTCCACCTTTTTTATTACAAACTCAAGTGGAAAATGCAATAAAACATGGGATTTCACGAAAAATTGAAGGAGGCGACATTAGAATAAAAATTTTTACTGAAGGACATCAAAATATTTATCAAATTTGGAATACAGGAAAACTTTTAATTTCTGATGAAAGTGGAATAGGAGTGGAGAACTCTAAAAAAAGATTGAACTTGCAATATCCTAACAGAAATGAATTTAGCTTAACTCAAATAAAAGAAGAAGTATTGGCACAAATAATAATTGAAAACTTATGAAAACATTACGCACACTCATAGTAGATGATGAAAGATTAGCTCGAGAAGAACTAAAAAAAATGCTTGAAGTTCATCATGAAATTGAAATTATTGCTGAGGCAAAAAATGGAAAAGAAGCCATTGAAATAATTAATACTGAGAAACCAGATTTAATTTTTTTAGATGTTTCTATGCCTGAAATGTCAGGATTTGAAATGCTCAAAAATTTACCTGAAATTCCAAAGGTAATTTTTGTAACGGCACATGATGAATTTGCCCTCAATGCTTTTGAAGTTAATGCTTTAGATTATGTATTGAAGCCTGTTGATCCTGAAAGATTAAAAGATGCAATTGCAAAAGCAAATAAAGAAGATGGTGAGTTTTTCTCGGATTTGTCATCGAGATCCTCTCGGAAAGACAGATTATTAACTGTAACAGATCGTGTGTTTATTAAAGATGGAGAAAAGTGTTGGTTTGTAGAGCTCAGTAAAGTCAGAATGATGGAATCGGACGGTAATTATGTAAAAGTTTATTTCGACACCTTCCGGCCACTAATTCTAAGATCATTAAACAGCTTCGAAGAACGACTTGACGCCGAACATTTCTTTAGAGCAAATAGAAAATTTATTATTAATCTTAACTGGGTGCACAGCATCGAGAATTGGTTCAATGGAGGTTTAAGAGTTGAATTAATTGATGGAGAAAAAGTAGAAATTAGTAGAAGACAGGCAATAAGATTCAAAGACTTAATGGGAATTTGATGCGGATTTATGGGATTAAGAAATTCTACTTTTTCACTTAGATTTCTTAGCTTTAGAATTATATTCTAAATTCTACAAGCCTTTCTCTTAATCTGTCTGCCAGTAATTCATCAAATGCCATAAAACAATATTAATGAACTGCTTCGAACGGAATTTCACCTTCGTCACTCCAAACTTTCATAGTTGATTTTTCTCCATCAAATTCTAAAAAAGTATAATATTGAAGCCAATCACCTAGATTGTAATAAGTAGATTTTTCGGTGAGATTTAAAACTAAGGGTAAATGCCTATGGCCAAATATAAAATAATCAAAATGTTTTTCTTTTAATATTTGTTTGCTATGAATTGCCAGCCATTCTTTTTCTTCACCCAAAAAGTTTTTATCGCCATGACCGGTTGCAGCTCTACTTTTTTTACTGCTTAAATTTGCCAGCCAAATACCAAAATTAGGATGCAATCTTGCAAACGACCATTTAGAAACCGGATTAGAAAATACTTTTTTCAACATTTTATAACCTCGGTCTCCTGGTCCAAGTCCGTCTCCGTGACCAATATAAAAAAGTTTATCTCCAAATGTTCTTTCAATAGGATTTCGGTGAACAGAGACTCCAATTTCTTTTGGCAAGTAATCAAAAATCCACATGTCGTGATTGCCAGTAAATAAATGTACGGGTATTCCAGAATCTGTAAGTTCAGCAATTTTACCTTGTAAACGAACAAAACCTTTTGGAATGGCGTGTTTGTATTCAAACCAAAAATCGAATATATCTCCTACTAAAAAAATTTCAAGTGCTTTGGGTTTAATGTAATCTAACCAAGCGCATATTCTTTTTTCACGCGCTAAACTAGATGCGTGATCTGGAGCACCAAGATGAAAATCAGAAGCGAAATAAACGTGTTTTTTATCAGACATTAATTTCCAAAAATACGAACCAATTCAGCTTCAAGTGCTTCTCCTCGTAAATTTGTTTTTACAACATTTCCTTCCTGATCAATTAATACAGTGAAAGGAATACTAGAAACATTGTATAATCTCGCTACTTTAGAATTCCATTTATTCAAATCGCTCACATGATTTGGCCATGTAAGATTGTCTTGTAAGATTGCTGCTTCCCAACGGGCTTTGTCGCTGTCTAATGAAACACTCATTACTGTAAATCCTTTGTCTTTGTATTGATTGTATAATCTAACAACGGTCGGATTTTCTTTTCTACAAGGTCCACACCAGCTTGCCCAAAAATCTATTAAAACTACTTTACCTTTAAGATCTGAAAGTTTCATCGTAGTTCCATCTAATTTTGTTTCTTGGAAATCAGGGGCAAGTTTTCCAGGAGCAAGTGCTTGTCCGGCCTCAATTTTTATTTTCTCTTGCTCGTAAATTTGTGAAACTTGTGTAATTGTAGGTGAACCACCAAATCCATTTTGAAGCTGTTTAACTATGCCTTCGTAAACTTCCCATTCTCTTTGTGGGTCATAAGTACTCAAAGCAGGAAGCAATGCTGGTGAATTTAAATTATTGGCTAAAAATGTTTGTCTGATATTGTCGAACTTATAATAATCTTGTGTTAATGCTTGGTTTACTTCTTGTTGCAAATTAGGATTTTGCTGAATTATTCTTGTTGCAGAATCTCTAATGTTGTTCCAAACTTCCATATCTCTTATAAATGCGTTCATGTTTGAAGTTGCATCTGAACCAACAATGTTACAGTATTTAGCAATGTTTTTACCATCTCCATAAACTTTCACGTCTGAGCCATTTTCTAATATTAAATTGATATGTGTATTTCCTATTCTTAACACATAATAATCTTTTGCCGGCAATTTTGTTTCAATGCTAAAGTTTCCTTTTTTATCAATTAATCCAGTTGCAAAATCTTTGTAAAAACTACCAAAAAATTGAGATACTTTAAGGGTATCAGTGTCTAAATTAAAAATGTTGCCAGAAACTTTAACTTTAATTTCTGTAGATGTAGCCATTTTTTCAGCTGGTACCATTGGTTTTTCTTGACCATTTGTAACATCAACTTTTTTCTTTTCAGATTTCTTTTCGTTTTGAGCAAATAAAATACTCGTTGTAAATAGTAATGTTAGTATTGCTATAATTTTCATAAGTTATGTTTTTATAAAATTTCTTTCAATTTCTGTTCCAATTCTGCGCCGCGCAGTCCACGTGCAATAATATTCCCTTGTTTATCTACCAAAACAGTGTAAGGAATTCCTTCAAAACCGTATAATTTCGGCATGCTTGAATTCCATTTTTGTAAATCACTAACATGATTAGGCCACAATAAATTATCTTCTGAAATTGCCCTTTTCCATGCTGCTGCATCGTCATCTAAAGAAACGGAAAGCACAGTAAATCCTTTGTCTTTATATTCTTTATATAGTCGCACAACATTGGGATTTTCTTTTCTACAAGGTCCACACCAACTTGCCCAAAAATCAATTAAAACGTATTTTCCTTTTAAGGAACTTAAAGTAACTGTTTTTCCTTCAGGATTTTTCAAACTAATTTCAGGAGCGGCATTTCCAATTTCTTGTGATTTACTAAAAGATTTATATTCGTTATATCCTTGTTCAATTTGCGAAATTTGATTGCCTAAAGTCTGAGTCATTTTTGAATTCGGAAATTTTTTATTGAATGCTACATAAACATCTTTCATTCCTTGAAGGTAATTTATATCCCAATTTTCAAAGCCCATCTGCGGACTCAAATTCAAACTTAAAAGAATATTAAAAGGATTTCCTGGATCGGCTTTCATCATTTCAAAAGCCTTTTTGTCAAGCCCCGATTTTAATGCAAGTGATTGTTTCATTAATTCTTCCTGAGATAATGTACCTTGTTGATCCAGTAATGATTTTTGAGTTTCGTTGAACTCTTTATAAGTTTTTAAAAATTCATTGGCCTCTGAGCTCCATTCTGTTCCTTTGAAGTTGGGATTGTAATTTAAATCTTTTAAATCTGCATTTATTGTAAGATTATCTTGTGGAACCATGGTTAAAGGAATAATGTGCTCATTGTTTTTTCCTATCACCATTTGATAAATACCAAATTCAGGAATATTGCCGATAATTTCAAATTTTCCTTCTGAATCGGTTTGAGTTTTTGCAACTTCAATCATTCCTTGTTGACTGTTAGCCTGTATAAGAATAGTTTGATTGACAGCACCACTTATTTCTCCTGAAATTTTAAAATTCTCAACCAATGTTGTATCCGGATTGTCTGATATTGCAACCTTATCATTTTCTGAGCCACAAGCAAACATCAAAGCTGAGACAATTAATAACAAAGATATTTTTACGGTAATTTTCATTTATTGATTTTTCTTTAATTTTTAAATTCTAATATCATTTCACGAAGCAAACTGTTGGCCGATTTTGGATCTGCTTTTCCCTTCGAAACTTTCATTAATTGACCCATGAAAAATCCGGTTAGTTGGGTTTCTCCCTGTTGGAACCGCTCTACTTCTTTTGGATTTTGAATCAAAACTTCTTTAATGTATTCTTTTATTGACCCGTCATCTGAATCTTGCAACAAATTTTGACTTTCTGCAATATCTAACGCAGTTTTGTCTTTAAGTTGCGTCATTTGAGGGAATATTTTCTGAGAAGCTATTGTATTGCTAACTTTTCCATCTTCAATCAAATTAATAATTCCTGCGAGACGTTTGGGCTCAATAGGAAATTCTTCAATCTCCAAACCATTCTGATTTAAATATGATTTTACATCACCCATCACCCAATTTGCTGCTGCTTTGTGATTTTTAACTTCCTTAATTAATTCTTCGAAATAAAGTGCAATTGATTTTGTGTCTGTCAAATTACTGGCATCGTATGAACTTAAACCCAACTCTTTGGTATATTTTTGATACAAATCTCTTGGTAAAGCCGGCATATTTTCTTTTACATCATTAATCTGTTTTTGAGTAATGTGCAATGGCTGTAAATCTGGTTCTGGAAAATACCTGTAATCATTTGCGGCTTCTTTGCTACGCATGGAAATTGTTATTCCTTTCAAAGCATCAAAAGCTCGGGTTTCTTGACTTAAAGCACCACCGCTTTCCAACACTTCAATCTGTCTAGTAATTTCAAATTCTATCGCTCTTTGTACATTTCTAATTGAGTTCATGTTTTTGACTTCCACCTTGGTACCAAATTCTGGTGCACCAATTAATCTCACAGAAATATTGGCATCGCAACGCATACTACCTTCTTCCATGTTTCCATCACAGATATCCAAGTATCTCACTAATTTTCTCACTTCACTTACATAATTATAAGCTTCCGTTGAAGATCTTAAATCTGGTTCCGATACAATTTCTAAAAGTGGTGTACCTGCTCTGTTTAAATCAACCAGCGTGTCGTAAACATCTACATCATGTATGCTTTTTCCAGCATCTTCTTCCATGTGTATTCTTGTAATCCCAATTTCTTTTTCTTCCCCAGTATCATCTTTCACTACAATTTTACCACCCGTACAAATAGGCGTTTTGTCTTGTGTGATTTGATATCCTTTTGGTAAATCTGGATAGAAATAATTTTTTCTAGCGAAATATTGATTTTCAGCAATGTCAGAGCCACAAGCCAATCCTAATTTTATTGCAAATTCTACGGTGCGCTTGTTCATCTTTGGCAACGTTCCAGGATGTCCAAGTGTAATAACGCTCACATTTGTATTGGGCGCAGCACCATATTCGTTTAAATCATTAGAATAAGCTTTTGATTTGGTGAGCATTTGCGCATGCACTTCCAATCCTATTACTGCTTCGTATTTATCTCTAATTTCTGCTTCCATTTTTTAATGAAGATTACTACATTCGAGAAATTAATTCTTTCATTATTATTGTCATTTTTGGCTCTTGTTTGTTGGCCACTTCAATAACATCTGCCACAGAAACTTTCTGAATTTTTCCTGGTACGCCCAAATCGGTTATAATTGAAATCGCAAAACAAGGTATTTCCATGTGTCTTGCAACAATAACTTCAGGCACGGTACTCATACCAACTGCATCTGCACCAATATTTCTTACATATTGATACTCAGCAGGTGTTTCCAAAGTTGGTCCTGTTAAAGCTGCATAAGTGCCAACAGATACTTTAATATTTTTTTCATCGGCAATGTTTTTAGCCAAGTCTATCAAACGTGGATCATAAGGTTCGCTCATGTCTGGGAATCTTGGTCCTAGTTCATCAAAGTTTTTACCGATTAATGGATGCGCGGGAAATAAATTAATATGGTCATTCAAAATCATGATTTCACCAACAACAAAATCAGGATTAACTCCACCAGATGCGTTGGAAACAAACAAGGTTTCAATACCTAATAATTTCATAACTCTAACCGGAAAAGTTACTTGCTTCATGTCATATCCTTCATAAAAATGGAAACGACCTTGCATTGCAACTACTTTTTTACCTCCTAATTCTCCAAAAATTAATTTACCAGAATGACTTTCAACAGTACTAACTGGGAAATGAGGAATGTCTTTGTAAGAAATTTCATCAATTACTTTAATTTCTTTCACCAAACCACCAAGTCCAGTTCCTAAAATAATTCCTACAGTTGGTTTTACATCCGTTTGGCTTTCAATATATTTTACGGATTCTTTAAATTGAGTTAACATATTTATTTATTAAGTGAATGAATTCTTCTTCTTTGTCAATTTTTACTTCAATGGATTGATAATACCACGGATATTTTAATTTATCTTGGGCTGAAAGCAGCTTATTTATTTTAATAAAATCCTTTTCGGTTGTAACAATCTTACATTTTTCTTTTGCAAAAGTATCGAATTTTGCGTGAATTTTAACTAAATCATGCGCATTAAAATTGTGATGATCAGGAAAATTAAAGGAAAGTACTTTGGATTCTTGCGCCAGAAATTTTTCTAATGGAGCAGGATTTGCTATTCCGCTTACTAAAATTGCATTTTCAGTTGCTTCAGTTATTCGTCCAAAAGAAATACATTCTCCATAAACTATTTTTGAAAAATAAACAGGACCAACAAATTTAAGCTTTGAGATTATTGATTGTTTTTCTTCAGATGTAAGATTTATAGGACATTTGGTAACCACAACACATTTTGCCCTGTTTTTGCCAACAGACCATTCTCTTAAATTTCCAGTAGGCAACATGTAATCGTTTGCGAAAGTGAGGTTGTAATCGGTTAAAAGTACGTTGCAGTTTGATGTAACTTTTCTGTGTTGAAATGCATCATCCAAAATAATTAATGGATTTTTAATTTTATCTAATATATTTAAAACTCCCTGTTTTCTTGATTCGCAAACATAGACTTTACTTTCTGCCGAAAGTCGGTTTTTAATCATTAAAGGTTCATCGCCAACTTTAGACACTTCATCATTTATTGCTACCTCAAAAAAACCTGTAGATTTTCTTCCGTATCCTCTACTTAAAACAGCAATCTTTTCTGTTGATTCGAATTTTTTAGCCAAATAAATTACATGCGGACTTTTTCCTGTTCCACCAGTATTGATATTTCCGATAACTATAGATTTTCCGGGAATGTTAAATGACTTTAAAATATTTTTATCGTAAAGTAAATTCCGAATGTAAGTAACGAAACCGTATAGAACAGAAAAGGGACAGAGTAAAAATCTTAAAATTCGGACAAATATTTTCACTCGTTGAAATTACAATTTTATTCGGGAGAATTGTAGTCTGATAAACTTTGATCGTCAGAATAATAAAAAATTCTAACCTGCGCAGTATCGTTTAAGAAATCAATTTTACCAACTTCAAATCTGTTAATTTTAAGTCCAGTTCTTTGTTTTAAATCGGTTAGCATTTCCCCGTAATTTTCAGGTTTTATAAGATTTATTTTTTCATAATTAATGGTCTTGCGCGTTTCATGCTTTAGCAACCAAAGATTTTCCATCCCGAAAGTCAGTAATGTTATAACAACATTTATTAATAACATTTCAGTGATACTTATTCGGTTTGAAGAAAGGGAATTGGTGACACTTAAGCCAATAACCAAAAATAAATAGGTCATTTCCTTAATTTCAATGGCATCTGTTCGGTATCTGATTATTCCGAGAATTGCAAATAAACCAAGCCCCATTCCTGTATCAATATCTAATTTTTTTAGACTAAAACACAGAAAAAATGTGATGGTTCCAATTATATAGTAAGTGAAAAAATAATCTTTTCTTTTCGTTTTTGGGTAGTATAAAAAACGAATAATTATTGTTAGGAAGAAAAAATTGACAAATAATCGAAACAACAACATTATTACATCGTTGTTGTAAAGTTCATAAGATAGAACATCATTGTTCGCCTTCAACGCTATTGTTAATAGATTATGCATTCGTATTTATTTTGTTTATAGTTAAAATTTTCTTTTTAAATCTGTTGGATTTCAAAGCCACGTTTTTATGAATTTTCATAGTACCCATGCAATATTTACTCAAACGATAAGGTCTGATTTGCAAATTGCGCATAACCTTAAAAAATGGTGAATCTCTATTGGTCCGTTCTTGTTTTAGTTCTGCAATTATAAGATTATCCATTTCATGAGTTTCGCCATTCCAAGTAAATTGAACGTCAACATCCAACGTAAGTCTTTCATGCAATTCTTTTCCAACCAATGTTATACGTTTAAAATTATTTTCTAATGAGGCTTTAAGAATTTTATTTTCCTTAATGATTCCGTCAACATAATTTTTTTCATTTACACTTAATTGTTCTTCAATTGACTCAATCTTGATACGAGATTTATTTGTTCTTCCTTTGTATTTGTGTTTAATCTCTAAAAAACTGAGATCTGAATCTAAATATTTTCTTTTTCTCACCTTAAAACGAGACATCTTACCTCTATGGTGGTCATTGAAAAAGTCATATTCAGAACTGTCATAATAAATGGAATGGTAAGAGGCAAAACGTTTATTTTCAATGGTAAGCGCGGAATAATAAGGAGTTATTTGCTCCAAAATATACGGTAGCAAATCTTTGTGGAATGCAAATTTCGTATCCACTCTGTCCATAAGTTTAACGTGATCCATTTCCTTTAGGGTAATAGGATTGAAATCACCTAGAAGCGCATTTAAATTCATAGTTCATTCCAAAGTTAAGAGAATGTTTCGTAATTGCAACAAATCGATATTTCATGGTTTAATTTATATTTGTATTATGAGAAAAAAAATATTGCTTTTAGGCTCAGGAGAATTAGGCAAAGAATTGGTAATTGCATTGCAAAGATTGGGACAGTACATTATTGCTGTAGATAGCTACGAAGATGCTCCGGCTATGCAAGTGGCGCATGAATTTGAAGTAATTGATATGTTAGATGGTTCTGCTTTGGATAGAATTGTTGCCAAACACAAACCAGATTTAATTGTGCCAGAAATTGAAGCAATACGAACCGAAAAATTATACGACTACGAAAAACAAGGAATTCAAATTGTGCCAAGTGCAAAAGCAGCAAATTTCACAATGAATCGCAAGGCAATAAGAGATTTAGCATCGAAAGATTTAGGTTTAAAAACTGCCCCTTACAAATATGCTACAACTTTAGAAGAATTTAAATCCGCAGTTGAATTTTGTGGTTATCCATGTGTTACAAAACCTTTAATGTCTAGTTCAGGAAAAGGACAAAGTGTGTTAAAGTCAGCACAAGACATTGAAAAATCTTGGAAATATGCTTTAGAAGGTTCCCGTGGTGATGTTAAAGAAGTAATAGTGGAAGGATTTATAAATTTCGATTTTGAAATAACTTTATTGACTTTGACGCAAAAAAATGGTCTTACTTTGTTCTGCGCACCTATTGGACACAGACAAGAACGAGGAGATTACATGGAAAGTTGGCAACCAATGAGCATGTCGGAATCTGCTTTGAAGGAAGCTCAAGATATGGCAGAAAAGGTTACTAAAGAATTGGGTGGTGAAGGAATTTGGGGAGTTGAATTCTTCATTACTAAAGAAGGCGCAATTTTCTCAGAACTTTCTCCGAGACCGCACGACACTGGAATGGTAACTTTGGCTAATACTCAAAATTTCAATGAGTTTGAACTACACGCACGGGCAATTTTAGGTATTCCAGTCTCGAAAATATCACAGCTGCAAAATGGAGCGAGTGCTGTTATTTTAGGTTCAGAAAGCTTTGCAAATTATCCTAAATTTAATGGGATTGAACTAGCAATGGAAACAGAAAATGTTGATTTCAGAATTTTCGGTAAACCAACTGTCCGACCATTTAGAAGAATGGCTGTTGCCTTAGCTTATGGCAATGAAGAAGTAGAAAAACTAGTTGAAAAAGCTAAAATTACGGCCTCAAAAATAACCCTTGATTATTCTGTGGAATAATGTTTGTAAATTGCCTTAAAACTCAAAATAAATTAAAATCAAATAAATTGAAAAATTTGAAGTCTGTTTTATTTTTATTAATAATATTTTTACATCAACTTGGTTTCTCACAGGAATTTGAAGTTTGTAAATCCGAAAAAAATGACAAGTTCGCTTTGTGCAAGTTTGGAACGCCAGTTACATCTTATTCGTATGACTCAATTGTTTACTTAAAAGATAATTTTTATCGAGCTTATGAAAAAAATAAAATTGGAATTTTAGATTATCGTGCACAATTGATTTTGGAAACTGAATTTGATAGTTTAATTTATTTTCCTCAAGGCAAAAATTTCTTTGTTTGGGAAGATAAAAAATTAAGTTTGATAGATAGTTTAGGAGAATTTACAGTCAAAAATTTCGAGGTTTTACTTTACTTCAGTGATTCAAGTTTTGTGCCTTATTCATTCGTGAATAAATTAGATTTAGACTATCCATTTATGTATATAAAATCCGACCAAAATACGGGAGTAATTAACAGCGATGGTTTTTTAATACAATCTGTTACGAATGATTTTGTTTGGGTGCAGCGCAATAGCAGAAATGGTGGTGTAAATGCTTATTTAACAATGCGAAACAATGCTTTTTATGCCTATAATGTTTTGTTAACTCCATTTAAATATTTTGTTTTAAAGGATGTTGTCGGCGTCTTAGAAAACGGAACCTATCTAATAAAAGATGATAAAGATTACAAAGTAACAAATTCAGAGGGAAATATTATTAATTACATTCAAAATCAAGTCCAGTATGCAATGCTTACGAATGCCAAATGGGTTTTTGTAAATTCTAATGGGAGTTTGGTTTCAGATGTTGAATATGATTTTATAGAACGTGTTTATTCAGGAAACGAAATGAGCCAGTTTAAAGCTTATTTAGAGACTAAAATTTTGCAGTTTGATAAAGACGGGAAATTGATTGAGGATAGGTGAGGATCATTAGAGTATATTCAACAAATCTCTTGTAGGCGTTCCTTTTAATTTTCCTTCTTTTATTTGATTCACTTCTTCAATAGCATTTTTTAAAGCAATTATTTTTTTTGCTTTGACATCTGAAATTGCTTTAACTTTTACAAAATTCAAGCTATTAAGCAATTCAATTATAAAGGAGATTTATTATCTTGTATGTCTATTATAAATTTCATAAGGTAATTGTTATTCAAATATACCGAAATCATTTAGAAATTAATATTTCCTTTTAATTTTGACATTCAAATTTGAAATGGAAAAATTAGAAACAAAAAAGAAATTCGAGTTTAGGGGAGAGCCTATAATAAATGTGTTTATGGCAATTTCTGGCGCTGCAATAATTGTCATTTTGGGAATAGGTTTAATTGGTCTTTGGAAATTGGATACGATTTTAATCGGAACTTTTCTAATAAGTTTAATGATTTTTTCTTTGAGAAATGCAATCACGAAAGTTGTTTTCAGCGAAAATGGCATACTTGTAAAGTATTTATACGGGCATGAAAAAGATGTGAAATACAATCAATGTAAAAAAATGTATAAATCAAATAGTGGGGAACTTCCAGCTTCAATAAATGTCATAAAATTTAATGAAAAAGGCAAGGAAAGAACAATTACTTTTGCATGCAAAAATCACGAACTTCATGACCTTTGTGCAGTATATTTCGAAGGTTTTGAACCGAAATTTAGGTGATTACCTCAACAAAAAAAAGGAGCTCCAATCGAAACTCCTTGTACTAATCTAAATCCTGTAATATTATATTAACGCTGTTGTAAGATTCCGAAATCGAGGCAATTTAAAAATTTCACTCCGCAGTTTACATTTGTCAATGAGGACGTTAAATTTTTGAATTAACGCTGAGTTCGGGAGTTTTGCAACTGTATTATCTTGTAAACAACATTTCTCTGAACTTCGGTAAAGGCCAAGCTTCGTCTTCTACTAAAATTTCTAATTTATCTGCATGGTAGCGGATTTCGTCAAAATAAACCTTCACATTGTCGCAATAAGCAATGGCTTTCTTTTCGCCGTGTTCTACCTTGTTGGCCAATTTTCTTGCAACCAACATTGTGTCGCAAGCTTGTTTCATTTTATTAATGTGATTAGAAATTTCTTTAATTATTTCTAATTGCGCTTTGGTTGCAACTGCAAAGGTTTTAGCATCCAAAACATCTTTTAAACCTGTCACATTTTTCAGTAATTTATTTTGATAATCAATTGCTGCGGGAAAAATGCAATTCAACGCCAAATCTTCCATCAATCTTGCTTCAATCTGGATTTTGTAAACATAACTTTCATACTCAATTTCCTGACGAGCATCTAACTCACGTTTGGTTAAAACATTCATTTTTTCAAATAAATCTGCCGTTTTTTTATCTCCCCAAACTTTCAATGCTCTTGGCGTATCTTTTAAATTTGCCAAACCTCTTTTTTCAGCATCTTTTACCCATTCTTCGCCATATCCATTTCCCTCAAAGCGAATTTTTTTAGATTCTTTAATTAGCTTTTGCAATTCTTTTAAAATCGCTTCGTCTTTGCTTTCGCCATCTTTTATGCGCTTGTCAACAGATATTTTAAAAATTGTCAACTGATTTGCCATAATAGTATTCAAAACAATCATTGCCGAACCACAATTGGCAGAAGAACCAACAGCTCTAAATTCAAATTTATTGCCGGTAAATGCAAAAGGCGAAGTTCTGTTTCTATCGGTATTGTCCAACATTATTTGTGGAATTTTACCAATGTTTAATTTTAATTCTGTTTTTTCTTGTGGAGACATTTTTCCAGCTTTCACACTTTTTTCAATATCATCTAATAAAGTAGAAAGTTGTGAGCCAATAAAGGCAGAAATAATTGCTGGTGGAGCTTCGTTAGCACCCAATCTATGATCGTTGCTTGCAGATGCAATACATGCTCTTAGCAAATCGGCATTGTCGTGTAATGCTTTTATGGTATTAACTAGAAAGGTAAGAAAGAGCAAATTTGTTTTTGGATTTTTTCCTGGAGCCAGAAGATTAACGCCTGTATCTGTTGCCAAAGACCAATTGTTGTGTTTACCTGAACCGTTTACTCCAGAAAATGGTTTTTCGTGAAATAGAACTCTGAAATTGTGCTTGCGAGAAATTTTCTCTAACAAATCCATCAACAATAAGTTATGATCGTTGGCTAAATTACATTCTTCAAATATAGGCGCACATTCATATTGATTTGGCGCAACTTCATTGTGTCTTGTTGTAACTGGAATTCCCAATTGTATTGCATCGGTCTCAAAATCACGCATAAATTCCGTAACTCTTGCCGGAATAGATCCAAAATAGTGGTCTTCCAACTGCTGACCTTTAGCAGGCGAATGGCCAAAAAGTGCTCTTCCAGTCATCATTATATCTGGTCGGGCGTTGAAATAAGCTTGATCTATTAAAAAATATTCTTGTTCCCAACCCAAAGTTGCATTTACTTTCGTTACGTTTTTATCAAAATACTGACATACTTTTACAGCGGCTTCATCTACAGCTGCCAATGCTTTTAATAAAGGCATTTTGTAATCTAACGCTTCTCCAGTGTAAGATATAAAGATGGTCGGAATACAAAGTGTTTTTCCGATAACGAATGCCGGAGAAGATGGATCCCAAGCTGTATATCCTCTAGCTTCAAACGTATTTCTAATTCCTCCATTTGGAAAAGAAGAAGCATCAGGCTCTTGTTGAACCAGTAAATCTCCATCAAATTTTTCTATTGCTCTTCCTGGACCAACTGGTCTAAAGAATGCATCGTGTTTTTCAGCTGTCGAACCTGTAAGTGGTTGAAACCAATGTGTGTAATGCGTTGCTCCTTTTGTAATAGCCCAATCTTTCATGGCAGATGCAATTTGGTCGGCTATTTTTCTGTCAAGTCTACTTCCTTTTTGAATAGATTCCAACATGCTTTTGTAAGCTTCAGTTGGTAAATATTCTCTCATAATTTCTGTATGAAATACCATTTTCCCAAAAATGTCTGAAACTCTTCCTTCAAATTTGCTTTTCAATGGTTTTCTTCTGAGAACATCTTTGTTCGCCTGCATCCTTTTTGTCGCCATAATCTAAAATTATCTAATTTTTCGACAAAGATATATCTTTTGGAGGGGGGTAGATGAAAAAAAGTATTAAAAATTATCAACATACCCCTTTTATTTGAGTCTGTTTTTGTTTTTTTGATTTATTTTGACATTGGTTTCTTGCAAATTTGGGTTATTGGCGGATTATTAGTTAAAAGTACAGTAAAGTTGGGTGTATCGTGTTTTTTTGTTTCGTACCTACGGCACTTTATTTTGTTACATTTCATGTGGTTTAACTATGTTTCATCCCTACAGGATTGCTTTGTGAAGTTACATTCCTATTAGAAAATTGGTCATTTAATTGTTGAAGATGAGCAAAAAGGTTTGGATAAAGCTTAATATGGCAAAGCTACTCTCAAAAGTTTGGTGAATTACGTAAACTACAAGGACTTTCCTATTTTAAAATTAAAAAAACTAAAATTAAAAAATTGTTTCCTTATTGGGAAATTTGTATTTTTGTTGAAGCTTAATTAATGAAGTCAAACTTTGAAATAGAATTATTGCCTGAAGCCGTTGAGTTTTTAGAAAATTTGGAGTACAAGGCGAGAGAAAAGATTTATTACAATTTAAAAAAATCTCAATTTATAAATGACAAGGAATTATTCAAGATAATCAGCGATTATATATGGGAATTTAGAACATTGTATAATAGTAAAGCCTACCGACTGTTCTCTTTTTGGGACAAGACGGATGGCAATTTTTCGCTGGTAGTTGCCTGTCATGGTATCACGAAAAAAACACAGAAAACACCAATTAAGGAAATAAAAAAGGCAGAAGAAATTAGAAAACAATATTTTATTAATAAAGAAAAAAAGTAATCTAGTATGAAAAATAAATTTAAAACTGTTTCTATAGATTCCTTGATTGACAAGCACATTGGAAAACATGGAACTGAAAAGCGAGAGAATTTTGAACAAGAATTAAAAATTGATTTGTTAGGTCAAGCAATTAAACAAGCCAGACAACAACGAAAGCTCACACAAGAGCAGTTAGGGGAACTTGTGGGTGTGCAGAAAGCGCAAATTTCAAAAATTGAAAACAGTGTCAAAAATGCTAGATTTGAAACAATCTTAAAGGTGTTTGAAGCCTTAGGTGCCAAAGTGAGTTTTAATGTAGAATTAAATAACAAAAATCTGGCTTTTTGATATTTTAGAATCTGTTTATAGCTCGGTTGGCTTTATAATTTGAAGTATTTGCTTGATTATTGAAAGAAGGTACAGTAAAGTTGGATGTATCGTGTTTTTTTGTTTCGTACCTACGGCACTTTAT
>JBBSUQ010000053.1:0-18754 GCA_038234235.1 Flavobacteriales bacterium | reverse complement strand
CTACAATTGAGGTAATTTGCCATTTTTTCGGCAATATTTTCACTTTGACAAGCAATTGTGAGGTATGAAAGTCTTTCTAAAGCAACCTCTTCGGCATGACATGGACCGCAAATTATACCAATATGTTCATAAGGAATATCAAATGTATTGTGAATAAAGTGGGCAGGAATTTCATTGTTTTCTGGAATTATACCTTTTACTGCGGAAAATATGATTTTTCCAGCAAGTAAACTTTTATCAAAATTTTCAAATATTTTCACTAAAAATGCAGAAGGTGTAGCAATAATTACTATTTCTGCAGGCTCAATCATTTCTTGCAAATTTGTACTTACAACAATTTTGTTGAGGTCAAACTCTACCGATTGTAAATAGTTTGGATTGTGTCTGTATTTCACAATATGAGCTGCTGCGCCTTCGTTGCGCATCCACCAATTTACCGAACCTACATTATTAGACAAAATTTTAACCAAGGCTGTTGCCCAGCTTCCGCCACCAATAACTGCTATTTTTTGTAAAGAATCTGACATCGCCAAATACAAATTTATAATAATTTGTTGGCTTTACTCGTGTATTCTTAAATAATCCCTTTGCTTTTAACCTTAGGAAGATTGATTATAAAAGATGTTCCCACATCTGGCGTGCTTTCGCAATATATATTTCCTCTGTGATTTTCTATAATTTGTTTCACCATTGCAAGTCCCAAACCTGTGCCCGAAGATTTTGTTGTGAAATAAGGTTTAAAAAGATTTTGAATGTTTTCTAGTTCAATTCCGCTACCATTGTCTTTAATTTCAATTTCAAAATTCTCAATTTCTTGTGAAATAATAATTTCAATTTTGCCAATCTTGCCTTCCTCAAAAGATTGCGTTGCATTTTTAATGAGGTTGTTAAATACTCGGATCATGGCATTTTTATCTGCGGAAATGAGCACTTTTTTAATAGAAGAATTTATTTTAATATCAAAGGATTCAGAGTCGCTAAATACTTATATTAATCCTTCTATAAGTGGTAGCAAATCGATAATTTCTTCAGTGCTTTTAGGCATTTTTGCAAAATTGGAAAATTCATTTGCTATTTTAGTCAAAGCATCTATTTGCTCTATTACCGACTGACTAACTTTTTGTAATTTTTCCCTTGAATTGGGATCATTTGGATCATAAACCCTTTGTAATTGTTGAATACTTAATTTCATTGGAGTTAAAGGATTTTTAATCTCATGAGCAACTTGTTTAGCCATTTCTCGCCAAGCAGATTCTCTTTCACTTTGCGCCAGTTGGTTGGCCGCATATTCCAATTCCTGTATTTTCTGATTGTATTCTTTTACCAAAGCACCAATTTCATCATTTTTCTCATAATCTATCATTTGGTTTTCTTTTCCTAAGCTCAATTTAGCAAAACTTTCTTGTAAAAACCTTAGTGGAGCCGTCACCCAATTACTTACGAACAATGCGGCAATTACGGATATGGCCAAGAGTAGCATAAAAACATTTATAATCGCAACTAAAAATTGTTGAATCTGATTTTCAAATTCTTTTTGTTGTCCAAAATGCTGTAAATTAACATATCCTATTAGTTCTTCATTGTCATTAAAAAACGGAATATAGGCTGATGAATAATAAAGAGAGCCTATGTTTTCTTCGTGTATAAATTCACTACGTTTTTTCAATGCGAGATTTTTAAAAGCAGTTGGGTTTATTTGTTCGCTTATCAAACCCATATTGAAAATTTTAGGTCGAGAGGTAGAAACCATATATCCGTTTACGTTGTAAAAATTAATATCGACTATAAAAACACGAGAAAATTTTTGCAACCAGTATTGAAGGTAATTTCCTTTGTCATTTATATCTTTTACATCCAGTGATTTTATTTTGGTTTCTAATTCCATTTTAACAGAATGTAGTTTTTCACTTATTACATCATGTGTATAATTATTGTACTGATTTTTTATGAATATTCCGCTACCAAAACCAAAACCGAGCAGAGCCAAAAATATCAACGCCACCAATGCCAACTGAATTTTTATGGCCAAAGTTAAATTGGTAAATGATTTTCGATTATTTGTTCTAATTAAAAACGGAAGTAGAATTATTCCGAAAAAACAGAATATGTAAGAAAATGAGGTTAGTAAATCTATCCGTGTTATATTTTTAGCAGAAATTATCAAAAATTCTCGTTCGGATTTCTGAAAAATATAATGATTGTAGCCTTCGATATTTACAAACCCTACTTTGCTGTCATTTTTATTCCAAAACTTCTGTATGCTTGTAGGGAAATTAAAATTACCGTAATTAAGTATTAGTTTTTTATTAAAATATCGAGCAATTGAGTAGTTCTGTAGAGAGTTTAAGGTTTTGGCTTCATCGGAAATTAAAAGTTGAGGAAAACCAATTTCTTCGGGAAGTTTTTTAGATTTAAAAGTGATAATTAATCTTCCGTTTGCGCCATATTTTGTGGTAATTAAATGATTGGAAATATAAGTGTAGTTATCAATATTATCTTGAATATGGTAAATTTCTTCATCAACTTCGGAAACTATTCCATGACGGGTAATAATGTTCTCAAATTCAAAAAGATTGTTTCTTTGGTCAATTGGTAAATCCAAGATACTTTTGCCTAAACTATCAAACAAGAAAAAATCCATTTCATATCTTTCCCAATAATTATCAAAAACCCTCCTTTCTAGACCTTCTTGAAATTCTCGTTGTCCAATTGTAGTAGGATTGGCAACTATTTTCGATAAAAAGTTATCTGCATCAATTCGTGTTTTTAATTTAGTAAACTCAACTTCTGTAAGAATATCTTGATCTGTTGAAAGCTGATTGGCATAAACAATTCTTTCTTCAATTTCTTTTCTTGTATTAAATTCACTCATGTTTTTGGCCAACACGAAAGCAAAAAATACCAAATAAATGATGCCTAAACCATAAAGTGAATTGGATTTTTGACGGTAAAACTGATAGGACAAAATACCCAAAATCAAAGAAGGGAAAATTGCTGCAGCTGGAATTTGAAAACCATAGTGTAACTCAACGAAAAAATAAACTATTCCTAAAATGAAGATTAGTACCGCCAACCTACTGCCCGAGAAATGTTGCTTATGAAGAATCTTACAACATGAAAATAGCAATAAAAAATAAGTGTAAAGCAACAGGCCTAACGAGAAAATTGCAATAATAGAAAAGGCATTTAAATTAAATAATCTATTAATGGACAGTGGTATGTCTGAATGTTCAATTAAACCAGAATTTGTAATTAAAATAGCGGTCCAACCAAAATAAGCAATGAGAATTAAGATAAAAAGAATAAGATAATTATTAAATTTATAAAGTTTCCTTTTCAAACCTTTTACAAAAACTAAAGTTATCCATGTTATAAGTAGAACATGAAGTATAAATTCTGCCAGATTGGGAGAAAATAGACTCGCACCATACAATTGTGGACTAAATGCAATGCTGAAATCAAACATTGAAGTCCAAGAAAAATAAAGTAAAATCATCCTAAGCGTTACAATGATTACTATAGTTAACCATTGAATTTTAAGATTTTTATTAGCAACAAATTGAAATAAAATGCATCCTAAAAAAAATATTGGCAGCAAAAACGCCATTAAAACCCAAAAAGATTGAATGTTATTTAAAGGTAAATTTTCAATATCGGCTACCGAGAATAAATAATTTTTCTGAGAATCCAGTACTTGTATTCCATCTTCCATATCAAGCGTTAGCAGGGCGTTGTAGTGGAAATTGAAATTATCTGCAAAGGTGTTTTGTAAATTATTATTGTTGTAAGGAAAATCATGTTTTATTAGAAAGCTAGCACAAATTGAGATCCCATCTACTTCTTTGATTTTGGCATAATACCACCCATTTTGGAGATGGACAATTCCTTCTGAAGGATAATGAATATCTGCAAATCTTAAAATAGGCAATTGATTAGTGTTCCAATAAATAAGTGACTCATTACGATAGAGGTGAAGGTAGAAATCAGTTTTTTTATCTGTTCTTTTAAGCTTTTTTAAACCATGGAGATATATTTCCTTTTCCGTAAAATCTAAATATTTTTCAAGTTTATTTTGTTGTTCGATTAAAGTAGAACTTAATTCTTCTACTGTGTTTTCTGGATTTAAAGATGTATTATTTTTGTAAATTGTATAAAGAATTATAGTGCTTAAAATTAAGCACAAAAAAAGATAGTATTTCTTTAAATAAGCCATTTAAACGTCTTTCTTTTCCGCGTTTAAAATGCCCGAATTCTCATCATAGAGGATGAGTCTTTCTTTTTCTTTTTTTATTTGTATCATTTTTTCATCGAGAATACGTGTTAATCTATGAAAATCAGAATCTGCCCTGCTGTCATTATGAAACTTAAAATCGGCATTTTCTTCGTAAGGTAAGAGAAAATTTTCATAACAAGGCACCACATGATTTTCCCACTGGTACAAAATTGCCTCCCTGGTATAACCTCTTGTTTCCTGATCCCGATACAACCTTCTATCTAACTGTATTTCTGGGTCTACATCTATAAAAATAGAAAAGTCTAAAAGTTCATGAATCTTTTTATAATGAAATAGAAACAGCCCTTCCACAATTATAAGTTCAGACGGTTGAAGTGTAATTAAAACATTTTTTTCTGGTGGCGCATTAAAATGATATTCTTTTATTTCTATAGATTTACCTTTAGTTAATGAAATTAAATCTTCTGTCAGTTTCTGTTCATAAAGTGCTGTTGGCAGATCAAAATTTACCTGATTTTCCTCATCCAATTCTTGTTCTTCTATTGGTTTGTAATAATTATCCATCGAAAAAATACTGGGATTCTCTTTTGCATATTCTTTTGATAATCGTTTTAAAAGTGTTGTTTTTCCTGATCCACTGCCACCGCAAATTCCTAAAATCATTTTTTCACAAATTCAAAATTCATATTTCCTTCTTTTCCTAGTTGATTATAATCAAAATAAAGATTGCCATCACTCAAAACACTTACAAAATCAGTTTTTCTGTCGTTTACTATAAATCTACTCGGGTTGTAAATGCTGTTGGCTGTGAAAGGTAATACATTTGGTTTCATAACTGGGCTGAAACCCAAAAATATAAGTTCACTTTTTGAACCTTCACCAACTTTTAATCCCAAACCTTCATTGAGCATTGTTATGCCAATTTCATTTGCTTTTTTAGAAGCAGGCATCGAATGTTTTTGAATCTCCTGCCATTTATTTTCTTTTAATTCCCATAATTTTAAATTTCTACTACCAGAACTTTTGTCAATTCCTAGTGCATACATTTTTCCGTTAATTGAGCGTATGCTGGCCCGTTCCAAAGTTTTTTTGTCTAAATAATTAGCTCCATTTAACCCATATCCCACATTTTCAAAATATTCTAAATCACCTTCGGGCATTGGCAGAAATTGTATCACATTCAATTTACCTTTGCTAGATATTTTTTGAATGGCAAAACCTTTTTTTCTTTCCTGTACGTCTCTCGCCGCAAAAAGTGCGTCGTCACCATCAAAACCAATATATTTCCAAAAACCGATATCTTCATTTTCAAGATCCTTATCAAATTTTTCGCCTAGAACAACTCCGTAAACTAAAAAATTGTTGTGTGTCATGAAAAAAGCCAATTGTGTGTGCTTTTTTTCTTTTTTATTAAAGTGTTTAAAAATGTGTATGATTGACTTATCGGTTACAACCACATCAAGCAATTCGGAGTCTTCAGGAAGATAGTCTCCTAATTTTTTAAATTGTGAAAGCAAATTTGTTGAAGCTTGTTTCACTGTTCCAGCCTCGTTAAGTTGATTAAAAAAGTACGTATTGTTTTCTAATTCTAGATTGTCAAGAAAATAAACATATCTTGTATTTTCAGAATATATCATATACTGCTTTTCATTTCTTGGATTTATAGGTTGGTTCCAAACGCTTGTAGCCTGAGAATTAACATGCGTAAGATTCACTTTTTTGTTATTTCCTGAAGGATCTTGGTTAAATAAGATAGCACCTTTTCCTTTCCACTCCACAATTTTTTGAAAAGGATAAGTTTCTGCGGGAATATTAATCTCTTGCGCTTGTAAAGTTCTATTGGAGAAAAACAGACCCGAGGCAAAGATCAGACACGTTGAAAAAATTTTAGGAATACTCATAGCTTGAATTTTTTTTTAAGAATTTTTTGTAAAAATAAAAGTTAAACCTTAACTTTAAGACTTAATTTAAATCTATTATTATGAAAATTGTATCACAAATAGCGTGCATCTTTTTAGGAATACTTGTTTTTTCTTCTGGACAGAAGGATATAGCTACAATTGAAATCGGTACTTCGGCACCAAAAGCTGACATGAAAATGATGGGAACTGATGGTTCTTCACATTCTTTAAACAGTTTAAAAAAGGAAAATGGACTTTTGGTTATATTTTCTTGCAACACTTGCCCTTTTGTAGTGGGAAGCGAAAGTTTTCAAGGTTGGGAAGTACAATATAGTGATATCGCCTCAATGACTGCGTCCATGAATATAGGATCTGTTTTGGTAAATTCTAACGAAGCAAAAAGAGATGGTGATGATTCTATGGAAGCAATGAAAAAACGCGCTACGGATATGGGTTATAAAATGCCTTATGTTATGGATAGCGATAGTAAACTTGCGGATGAGTTCGGAGCTAAAACAACTCCCCACATTTTTCTATTTAATGAAGATATGAAATTAGTTTACTCTGGAACTATTGATAATCTTTGGGATTCCAAGAGAACAGAAACTTTTTCTTATTTGAAAAATGCAGTAAGAGACTTAACGAGTAAAACTGCAATTACAACTGCTGTTACACCTCCAAGAGGATGTGGCATCAAAAGAAAATAATTAATAGGATAATTTAAGAAACAAATTTATCCATTTATTAATTTAAGATTATTACAAATCTCCATATATGAAAATTAATATTCTATTTGCCGCAGCTTTCGCTTTTTCACTTGGTTTAAGTGCACAACAAGGTGATGGTGGTTTACCTAAAAGTTTTAAAGATAAACTTTCTTTTACATCTGTTGACAAAGTGGTTTTCCAAGAACCCAATATTGAAGCTTTAAAGGCTGAAGACGCAAATAAAGATCCATTAAAAAACAGTCCGTGGCGTTTTGGTTACAACAATGTTACAGCGCTAAACATGCAAAACTCTGGTACTTGGTTTGATTTGCCAAATGGAGGAAAAATTTGGTTGCTGACTATTAAATGTAACAATGCTTTAACGGTAAATCTTACCTTGGATAAAGTTGAAATTCCTGCGGGAAATGAAATGTATATTTACAATTCTAAAAAAGATTTCATTCTTGGAAAATTTACTGCATACCATTTGTATGAAGGTGAATTAGGTGCAGAACTGATACCAGGTAATACAGCAATAGTGGAATATTATATTCCTGCAAGCAACATAAATTTAAATGCAAGTTTGAATATTAATACTGTAACTCATGGTTACAGAACGGCGGATGAGTTTCAAGAGAAAGCGTTTGGAAGTTCAGGAAGTTGCAACATGAATGTTAACTGTCCGGATGGTCTTCCATATACAAATGAAAGAAATGCTGCACTCATGTTGGTTTCAGGTAGCAACGGATTTTGTTCAGGATCTTTAATTAACAATACGCAAAACGATGGAAAACCTTACGTTTTAACAGCAAATCATTGTTATAGTAGTCCTGCAAGCTGGATTTTTAGATTCAATTGGCAATCTGCAACTTGCGCTAATCCAGGCTCTTCTCCTAGTACAACACAATCATTATCGGGCGGTGTATTGAGGGCGAGACGTACACCTTCTGATTTTTGCTTGGTAGAAATTACTGGCGGATTAGTAAGTGGAACTGTTCCACTTGCATACAATCCTTATTTTCCAGGTTGGGACAATACGGGAGTTAATCCAACTTCTACGGTTTGTGTGCACCACCCGGCAGGTGATATCAAAAAAATATCATTTGATGATGCTGGTGCGTTTCCAGTACAAGCAATGGGCTCAACAGAAGCCAATAGTTCATGGGAAGTTGAATGGGATAGAAACACTACAACTGAAGGTGGTTCTTCTGGTTCGCCATTATTTGATCAAACTGGTAGAATTATTGGTCAATTGTGGGGAGGTGGAGCTTCTTGTTCTAATTTAAGTTCACCAGATTATTATGGTAGGGTTTTTAATTCTTGGGAGCCGGCAGGTTCTAATAGTACAAATCAATTGAAATTTTGGTTAGATCCAAATACAACTGGTGCAGGATTTATTGATGGTTACGATCCTTCTGGAGCGATACCGGTAGCTAACGATGCATCACTTACAAATCCTGAAAATGTTACAGGAACAGTATGTGATAATCAGGTCAGTCCAACAATTAAAATTACGAATCTAGGTTCAGCTACTTTGACATCTGCAACAATAACTTATGGTTACAATGGATTATTTAATCAAACATATAATTTTACTGGTTCTTTAGCCCAATATCAATCTCAAGTTATCCCGTTAAACACTGCAGTGCCTGCAAACGGTGCGAATGTTTTTAATGCCTTGGTTTCAAATCCCAATGGTGTAACAGATGAAAATGTAAGCAATAACAACGCAACATCTAATTTTAATTTCAATCCAAACGGTGTTCAAGTAGATTTAAATTTAACGATTGATTGTTACGGTACGGAAACTAGTTGGGAATTAAGAGATGACGTTACAAACGCATTAATACAAACTGGTGGACCTTATTCGGATAATGCTGCAGGATTGAATGTTGTTAATTTCTGTTTGGTAGATAACAAATGCTATAAATTTATTATTAATGATTCTTATGGAGATGGAATGACTTCTAATTCTTGTGCTTCCGGAAGTTATACTATTAATGACACTAGTGGTGCTGTTTTAGCAGAATTGCTTATGGCCAATGCAAATTTTGGTAGCCAGTTAATAAAAACATTTTGTGTGAATTATGATGTAAGCGGAATAAAAGAAACAACAACAGAACTAATAACTGTATATCCAAATCCAGCAAAAGATGTTTTATTCTTTAATTCTGATTCTCAAATTTTAGAAATTGAAATATACAGTATTTCTGGTCAATTGATAATCGCACAACAACCCAACTTGAACAATGGGAAGATAGATATTTCTAAATTGAATATTGGTTCTTATGTTGTGAAATTACAAAGTGAAAATGGTGTTCAAATTAAGAAAATAGTGGTTGAATAAACTTCTTGAATAATTTGGTTTTTTAAAACGGAGGTTTAGACTTCCGTTTTTTTTTGGTTAACTTTTAATATTACAAAAGCATTAACATAAAAGCATTAACATAAAAGCATTTGTGAATTAAGTTTTATTGAAGGGCAAAAGTTAGATCAAATAATGTTTTTTTGTTTCGGTAATAATAAACTATTTCTATTAAACCTATTATAATTACAACGGAGTAACACATGAATCTAAAAACATTAAAATATCCATGGGCATCTTCACTATAATAAGAATAACTAAAGAATGTAAAGAAGGTCCAGGTAAGTGCAAAGAAACTTCTTACAGCAATTCCAAAAAACAAAGGCGTTAGCAAATACCAAGGATGAAGTGTAGCAGTGAGTAAAAAATAAATTATCAATGCAACATATATTCTTTTTAAAAATGTTTCAAACGTAATTTCACCGCCATAGAAAGCAATTCCAAGAATTATTAATAGAGAATATCGAGAAAGAATTTTGCTTAAATCAACTAAGCGGTGAAAGCCCCATTTCGCATGTTCTTTAACATCGATATAATGAATTAAGGCGGAGTTAAACTCAAACGCACCAAAATAGAGTTTTAAGCTTTCAAAAAAATGTGGCAGATTATAAGTATTGAGCATAGTAAATGAGAAAATTAATAACAGACCTAAAACTGCCAATCCCATCGAAATACTTTTTTTCCAACCCACTAGTCGCAACAGAAAAGGAAGAATAATTAGTGGTAATAATTTAATTTGTATTGCCAGGGTTATGAAGATGATGAACCACGGCCATTTTTTAATTTGCAGAAAGTACAGCGCAATTATCATGAAGCTAAGTGTTACGCCTTCAAAATGAATATTTCCTGCCGTTTCAATTAGGAATAAAGGATTTATAAAAACAAACCAAATTAATTTATCATTTAAGTTTAAATTTCTAAATAATTTTATACCGTAAATCAAACCAAAAAAATGGGTAATTGAAACAAAAATTTTCATTAACAACATTGAACCGTAAATGTCATTTTTAAATACTGTGCTAATTATAAAATACAATTGATTGACCGGAGGATAACAAGAATAGTTTTGGCGGGATAATTCGGTCATGTTGGCAAAAATTTCAGTCATTAATTTATTTCCTTGTAATTCACCAATAATTTCTTTGGGTTTGTAATCGAATGGATTTATTCCCAAATGAACCAACTCGCCGTCCCACAGAAAGCGAAAATAATCTTCTGATAAATTCGGTAAAAAGAACAAGGCCAAAATGCTACAAAGTACAAAAAGATGTATTTTGAAAGGATAATTGGAACGGACAATTATTAGGAATGTTAGAAAAATTAAAGAATAGCAAGAAACCAATTCAATGAAATTTTCTCTGGGAATTGTTAATATATATCCGAAAATAAAGACAAATAATATTGCGGTTAAATGAAGATAAATACGCTTGGGCATAAATGTCTATGCTCTGTTGCTGTCTCTAATTTCTTTTATAGTGTAAAAGAAAACCATGCCGTAGCCAGCTGCTAGCATTAAGTGAAATGGTACCATACCGATATCACCATAAATTGCCCTGTTTATCGCTGTGAAAAGAAATACAACAAATAAAATTCCTTCGCCTATGTTAATAATTGAAAGCTTCTTTTTATCGTATTTATTTCCTTTAAAATCACCTTTTTTAGAAACGTTAAATTTTGGAGTTCTTACAAACGAACTTTTAATTCCTAGATAACCTTCAATAACAGCAACTGTATTACTAAGTGCCAAGCCCATTGAAACGATTAAAAACTGTAGAAAGCGCAAACCGAATTTAAATAATGATTTCACTGTATTATCGGTTTTATCTCTATAAGACATCCAATAATAATACATTAAGAACACAGTACTCACTAAGAACATGGCACCATATTGAATGATGTAATTTAAATCTCCAAAGCTGTCTTTTATTTGTAAAACAGGGACACTTAAAATTGATATTAATAAAATAAAAATGAAAACCGACGAATTAAACAAATGAGAAAGTCCATGAATACGATCTCCCACTTTTACATTTTTCGCCGTAAGTAGTTTCTTCCACATTTTTCGGAAACATTCTGCTCCACCTTTCATCCACCTGTGTTGTTGGTTTTTTAGGGCAGACATAGTAATGGGCAATTCAGCAGGGGCCACAACATCTTCAAGGTATTGAAATTTCCAACCTTTTATTTGTGCTCTGTAGCTTAAATCTAAATCTTCTGTTAAGGTATCGTGTTCCCAACCACCAGCGTCTTCAATACATTGTTTTCTCCAAATACCTCCGGTACCATTAAAATTGATAAAGTGACCAGCAGCAGATCTTCCACCTTGTTCTATGGCAAAATGTCCGTTCAATCCAAATGCTTGTAATTCAGTTAGCAAAGAATAATCTTTATTTAAATGTCCCCATCTTGTTTGCACCACTCCAATTTTCGGATTGTTAAAATAAGGCATAGTTTTCACAAGAAAATCGGCGTGAGGAACGAAGTCTGAATCAAAAATTGCAATAAAATCGCCTTGAACCTGATCCATTGCGGCATCTAGCGCTCCAGCTTTGTAGCCAATTCTATTTACTCTATGAATGTGAACGATATTAATTCCTAGAGCTTGAACTTCGGCTACTTTTTTAGCAATTACTTCAACGGTTTCATCTGTTGAGTCATCCAAAACTTGAATTTGAAATTTATCTCTAGGATATTGAAACTGTGCAGCTTTTTCTATAATTCGTTCCGCAACATACAATTCATTGTACATAGGCAACTGAACAGTAACAAAAGGAGTGGTTTCTGGATTGAATATAATTGCGGGAATCCCTTTTGGCTTTTTTCTATTTCTCGCATAAGTTATAGCCAAAGAAAGTTGTAGAATACTGTAAAAGAAAACCAATACCAAACCAAAACCATAAATTATCAAAATTATTTTGGCTGTAAAATGAGACCAATAATGCTCTTGACCGTTATAATCTCCCCAATTAAACATCCACGATACTTTCTGACTTACAGGAAAATCAAGATTCGGAGAATAGGTAGGTGTAACCTCAAAATTAAATGATTTATTAAAGTAATTATCTTTAACGGTTATCAGTTTATATTTTCCTGGCTGAATGTTTTTAAAAGTAAAAACACCTCTATTGTTAGTTATCGCTTTGTATTTTTTATTTGAAGAAATGTTCGTGATTTCTACGACAACATCAGATTCCGAATAATTAGTTCTTTCGTTTTGAATTTTACCTGACATGGTTTTTACCAAATCATTTGATTCTTGAGCGTTGAGAACCAGTGAAATAGTACACAGAAAAAACAAGATACCTTTAGCCAGAATTTTCATTAAAAAAATATTTATGCGAAGATAATATAATTACCAACGATATTTAAATATTGCAGAGATAATCTTTACTCCGGCAAACACAGTTCCTTTAACTGTACCGCTTACTTTTGAAACTCCAATTCGTTTTCGGTATTTAACGGGTATTTCACAATATGCTAGTTTCATTTTTACTGCTTTTAGTTGCATTTCAATTGTCCAACCATAAGTTTTGTCAGACATACTGAGAGAATTTAAGGCATTTGTTTTTATGGCTCTAAACGGGCCTAAATCTGTAAACTTGGCTCCGTAAAAAAGTCGAGCTAGTTTGGTTGCAAGTCCATTTCCGAAAATTTGCTGTGGTGTGAGCGAACCTCTTTCCCTTTTACCCAAAACTCTTGAACCAATTACCATATCAATGTTGTCGTTTAATATGGGAG
Source organism: Flavobacteriales bacterium (assembly GCA_038234235.1). Classification (GTDB taxonomy): domain Bacteria; phylum Bacteroidota; class Bacteroidia; order Flavobacteriales_D; family Crocinitomicaceae; genus JBBSUQ01. The sequence continues at coordinate 5,809 of JBBSUQ010000053.1, read as the reverse complement.
CTATTAATTGTGGAATTTCTTCTGGAAAATCTGAATAGTCACCATCAAGAAAAACAATAATTTCAGCTTTTAGTTCGTTGGCTTTTTCAATCCCGAGTAAACAAGACCAGCCATAACCTTTTCTATTTTCATTTAAAACAATTGCTCCGGCACCTTCCGCTACTTCTTTCGTATTGTCTGTAGATCCATTGTTTACAACAATTACATCTGAAACAATGTCTTTGGAAATGTCGTTAATAACTTTCGCAATTGCTTTTTCTTCATTAAAGGCAGGAATAATTACAACAACTTTCAATTGTATTCTGAAATATTTAATGAAAATTAATGTGAACCTGTAATTTTGGGCTCAGAAATTATTCTTCCTTCTTCAGGACCATTTTCTAGTTTTAAAACCCCTCTTGGACACACAGCTGAACAAATACCACAACCAACACAGCTAGAGCGAATAATATTTTCTCCTTTTTGAGCGTATGCACGAACATCGATTCCTTGCTCGCAATAAACGCTGCAATTTCCACAAGAGATACATTGTCCACCATTGGTTGTTATTCTAAATTTAGATTTAAATCTTTGAAAAATTCCCATATATCCGGCCATTGGGCAACCAAATCTGCACCAAACCCTGTTGCCTAAAATTGGATAAAAACCAACACCTGCAATTCCACTAAATGCTGCTCCAATAAAAAAGCCATAAGTTTTCTTTAGAGTTTTGCTATCTGTAAAAAAGATCTGCGTGTTGCCAGTGGCTTTCCCGATAATTATTAAGACAGCTATTCCTGCCAAAATTGTTGTTCCTACCAATAAAAATTTATGTTTGCTTTTGCTCTGTTTATAAGCGTAAAGTAAGCCTGTCATAGCTAGAGCGATAAGAACCAAACTTCCCCAGAAATAACCGTTAGATGTTATTTTTATAAATCCAACTTTAAATTCATTTCCAGAAAAATAAGGATAAAGTGAGCCGATACTCATCACCAATGCAAAAACCATTACTGAATGAATAATAATACGCTCAAATTTCCAAACTGATTCTTTTTTACTTGATAAATGACGGAAGCTATCTCCAGCAGTTTCTGCCAAACCACCACAACCACAAATCCATGAGCAATACCATCTTTTACCAACAAAATAGGTAATTATTGGAGTGAATATTAAAAATAAAAATATTCCCCAAACGAAGTAAAATGTTCCTGAAACACTATTGACGCTTTCGGCTTCCAAACCCTTCATAGTTTCGGCGGTGGCAAAATTATATTCTAATGGCCAAATACTCTTAAAATCTTTACCAAGAGATGGAGAATCGGTAAAAAACGACTCTAAAATCATTGGTAAAAAGTAAGCAAAAATCAATTGAGCAAAGATTACGGAAATTGTTCTAATTAATTGATAACGATTGTGCCTGTACTTGACTATAAATTTTAAGCCTAAAAATAATATTACAAATGTATAAAGTGTACCATATAGAAACCATTGGTCGGCTGCTTTTCCTCTTAATATTTTCGAAACTGGATCAAATAAATGTATGAATCCTGTATTTTGCAATCTAATTTTGGCTGATTTAAATGTTTGCGCATCTTCTACTCCATCCATAGAAATCGAAATATCTAATGCTGTGGGATATTGAGCTTCTATCAGTTTTGTTGCGGATTCTTCACTGTTGGTGATAGGAATTGAAAGTTCTTCAGAAGTTAAAGTTTGATTATTTAAACCTAAGGTAGAAGAGAAATAATACAATTGAATGTAGAAAAGAGTTAATAAAATTCCTCCAGCCCAGGCCAAACTTCCTCTACTTGTAAGGGATCTAAACCAAACATTATTATTTTTAATTCCTTTAGTTTCGTGTGCATAAGTGCCATAAGTGTAAGTGGCAATGCCCACCAACATGAGTCCAAGACTTAAAGATATATACAACCAAGCCGGATCGAAAGTTACGCCAGCCCACGCAATGAGCAATATAAAAAGACCAATGGTTGACATGGCCAAACCAATTTTCTGTCCGGCAGTTAATTTATAATTTGCCTTTGCGGTTACTGAAATATTTAAATTATCCATGAACTGGTCTTGTGTTTTTTTCTAATAAATTTCTCCACCAAACTTTCTTATTCATTTGGTAATTTGTGTTGTATTTTTCATTGTATGCATTAAGAATATCTTTGCCGTAGGCTCTGTGAAATTCTGGATCGAAGCATACGGTTTCAAAATTTTCTAAAATTATTTGAATTGTTTGTTTATCTCTCAACCACTTGTCCATTAAGTCATGGCGCAGTCTTAATCCGAAATTGTTTATTCCTATAAAAGTTTTATTTTCTTTATCAAAAACAAAATGCAATAAAATTTCTTCTGTTGGGTGTTGCCAAACAAATTCAGCTTCGTTGTCTTCTAATTTTGGTTTTACAATTCCATAAGTTTGGTATTCAATATCGAAAAATTTAGCAGAATTAAACCATGGACCCGGATTGTATTCTTTTTTGTTACCTAAAACAGTAGGTGCAATTGCTTCGCCCATCATTCTGCCGGCATACCAAACTTGTTCAATTGTTCTTCTGCCATCTTTGGCGTCTTTCAATTGAACACAGTCTCCAACGGCAAAAATATTTGGCAAATTGGTTTCTAAATATTCATTTACCAAAATACCTTTATCGCATTCTATTCCGCATTCTTCTGCTAATTTCTTGTTTGCCGATACACCAATTGAGAGTCCGACAACACTGCAATTAATTTCAGTTCCTTTTTTAGTTATGACACTTGTTACTCGATTGTCGCCTTTTATTTCAGCCAGTTCTTCTTCGTAGTGCATGTGTAAATGATGGTGCTTTTTAAAATGCTCCATAATCATTTTCCCTTCTGCTTCGGGTAATACTCCTGACCAAAAAGTTTTTTCTCGTACCACAAAATGAGTTTCAATTCCTCTTGAAATTAGCATTTCTGCTAGTTCAACTCCGATTAGACCGCCACCAATTACTGCTGCTGATTTACAATCTTGCGTGTTTTCGAATAATTCTTCTAAATCTTGTTTACTGTACATTCCTTGCACGCCTTTTAGATCGCTATTCGGTAGGTCAAATTTATTGTATTTAGAACCTGTTGCTATAATGAGTTTGTCGTATTTTAAAATTTCACCTGTTTTTAAATTTAGAGAACTGTCTTCAGGATTAATTTTTTCTACGTGATCTTGTATTAAATTAATTCGGTTTTTGCCCCAGAAAAATTCTTCATAGGGCTGTGTATGTTCAAATTTCATGTGGCCCATAAAAACATACATGAGCGCAGTTCGGGAAAAAAAATATTTAGATTCGGAAGAAATTATAGTGATTTGGGCATCTGAACTAATTTTTCTAATATGTCTGGCTGCCGTAACACCAGCTATTCCATTTCCAATAATAACGATGTTGGTCATTCGTATATCTTATTTAATTAGTCTTTACTCCACGAATTTAGAAAAAAAAAGACCTAAAAATTATTTAAGGCCTTCTTTTAGTGTTTTTTATTCAAAATATTAATTATTTGAAAATACGATGAATAGCGAAATTTGGATTTTTACTTCCAAACTCCCATTTCACAGAATTTTTCAATTCTATTATTTATTCTTTTTTCCGGAGAAATTTTCTGAAGTTCTGCAATGTACTTTAAAATATTTTTTTTCACTGAGCTAAAAATTTCTTCATGATTTCTATGAGCGCCGTTTAATGGTTCTTTTATAACATCATCCACTAACTTCAACTTTTTCATATCGGTCGATGTCAATTTTAAAGCATCTGCCGCCTTTTCTTTGAAATCCCAAGATCTCCATAAAATAGAAGAACAAGATTCAGGTGAAATTACAGAATACCACGTGTTTTCAAGCATAACAACTTTGTCACCAACACCAATACCTAATGCTCCACCAGATGCTCCTTCACCGATAATAATACAAATTACAGGAACTTTAAGGCGCATCATTTCATAAATATTTCTTGCAATTGCTTCGCCTTGTCCTCTTTCTTCAGCTTCTAAACCCGGATAAGCTCCAGGAGTATCTATAAACGTAACTATTGGTTTGTTAAATTTTTCGGCCAATTTCATTAAACGCAAAGCTTTTCTGTAACCTTCTGGATTTGGCATTCCGAAATTTCTGAACTGGCGCATTTTAGTATTCACACCTTTTTGCTGTCCAATAAACATAACAGATTGGTCGTCAATCATTCCCAAGCCGCCTATCATTGCTTTGTCGTCCTTTACACTTCTATCGCCGTGCAATTCTTGAAAATTACCGTTGGTAATGGCATTAATATACGCCAAAGTATAGGGTCTGTCAGGATGTCTAGATAGTTGTACTCTTTGCCAAGGCGATAATCCACTGAAAATCTCTTTGGTTTTCGTACATAATACTTTTTCCAACTCCTTGATTTTATCAGACATATCCACTTCTGTATTGGATTCTATCTCCTTAGTTTGCTCAATTTGTTCTTCGAGCGCTTTAATCGGTTCTTCAAAATCTAAATATGTTCCCATAAAATTGTAATTTTCGAGGTGGGAAAGTTACGTAAATTGTTTGCAACTATTAACTTTATGCCGTGATATTATTTCCTCCAGCAAAAATAAATATTGGGCTTCAAATACTTACGAAGCAAAAAGATGGATTTCATCAGATTGAAACCTGCATGTATCCAATTCCATTATACGATATTTTAGAAATACTTCCAATTGAGGAAGTTTCAAATGAGGAAGATAAGTTTGTTTTTACGGGAAAGGGAATTGAATCTCCACTGGAAAAAAATCTATGTTGGAAGGCAGTACAGCTTTTAAGAAAAAATTACGATTTTGGACAAATATACCTGCACTTGCACAAACAAATTCCTATGGGCGCTGGCTTAGGTGGTGGATCAGCTGATGCAACGTATGTTTTGCTCGGACTAAATAAACTGTTCAATTTAAATATTTCAAATAAAAAATTGGAAGAGCTTGCAAGTGAATTGGGAAGTGACTGTGCCTTTTTTGTAGAATCGAAGCCGAAAATTGCGACAAATAGGGGCGAAGTGCTTGAAAAAATTGAATTAGATTTATCAAGATATTATATGCAGTTGGTATTTCCAGAGATTCATGTTTCCACAGCAGAAGCTTATTCGGGAGTAAAACCAGAGATTAATGTTAATGGTTTAAAGACTTTAATTTTAGAGAATATAGAAAGTTGGAAGAAAAAAATCTCCAACGATTTTGAACTCAGTATTTTTAAAAATCATCCTGTTTTGCATAATATTAAGGAGAAACTTTATGCAAACGGAGCCGTTTATGCAGCAATGTCGGGTAGTGGAAGTACTATTTATGGTATTTATTATGAAGAACCTAAAAAGTTGGAAATTGAAAATGTGGAACAAGTTATTTTGAGATTTTAAAATTACTATCGTTCGATAAACTTTATATGTTATTTTCCTTTATGCAAAAAGAAACCGCAATTATCTTCAACGCACAATATTAGCTAAATATCTGCTAAAATTAATCTTTCATTAATATTTGAAACTGTTCTTCGATACTATCAATAAATGTTTTGACATATTGCAAATTATTGAAAGAGTCCGGAGCATTTTGTCGGATTTGTCTAAATAATTTTGTTTTGTCAAGTTCAGGTTCATTACTCATTACCAATTCGTACACGATGTATTGTGTAATTTGATCAATCTTGATTTTCAGAATTCCGTTCTCTAACCAAGTCATTAATTCATTCGCATTCTTTTTTATACTTTCTATAGTATACATTCCAATAACTTCAGAGAGGGCGCCATCACTTTTTTCTACAATTTTACCAAATGCTGGAGCGAAATAATCTCTTGTGTCT
>JBBSUQ010000052.1:0-18853 GCA_038234235.1 Flavobacteriales bacterium | reverse complement strand
TCAATTTGCGACAGCATGATTTTAGAAATATATAATGCAACTTTTTTTGAAAGACTTATTAAATTATTCATTGATGATCGCAGTCGAAAATTGTTTAAAGTCCCAGAAAATCTTTATGTTTCTAAAAAATGGTCAAATATAGATGTTCCTTTGGATAGATCTATCGCAGCTTATATTTCAGCGGCACTTTTAGTCTCAAGAAAAGGGTGTAACTATAATAACTATTTATCCAAAATACTTTACGAAAGAGGAATGGAAAGAATTTCAAAATATGTAAAAGTATTTGGGTCGTGTTAAAAATATAATTTTCCATCTAAAAATAAAAATATTGTCAGAAAATTGAATGGGTTCAAAAAATCAATGGTCTTTTTACAAATCATTTAAATAAGAAAATTTCAAGAGCTAAAATAAAAGATTTCAAAAACAGTTATTGAATTATCTAAATTTTCAATACATGGTGATTGGTGTCTTAAAAATATGTTCTTAAAAACTAAAATTTTCCTGCTTCACTTATTGTTAAGTTTTAATATAATAGCACAAGATAATGTAGGTTATGATATTTTTGATATTACAGAAATTTATAACTTAAATACTGCTCCGTGGGTTTTAAACACACAAATGCGAGATAGTATTTTTACTGTTTTTATTGCTGGCCCAGATAGCATAATAATTAGTCATTTTTTTAGAAAATATGAAGATGGAACTCTAGATGAATATTCAATATGTGACAGTTTAATTTATGAAGTAAGTTGTAATGATTGTTCTGAATTTCATGTTAAATCCTTCCTAGAAGATCGAACAAGACAATGGGTTCAAATTTCAAACAATCACTATATTGCTAGAAAAGAAATTGAAGTTGACATCAGAATTTACTCTTTATTCTTCTTTAGAATTTCTGATTACACTACTGCTGCATTAAATGTCAATTATTTACCAGGCAAACTATTAATCACAGTATATTCGCAAAAATTTGAAAGAAATGAATGGAAAGCATTCAAAAGGGCACAATAAATACATCCAAGTTCGCTTCTATAATCAATTTCCACAATTAAAATCGCATCATAAATCACATGAAAAAAAATATTATCTTTAGCGCAATGTTTAAAACAAAATTAGAATGAAAAGAGTATTACTCTTAATACTTATTTTAATATCGAATTTCTCATTTGGCCAGAATTATTGGTTGAATGGGCGTTTTCCCTATAAATCATACAGTGACAAAGATTTTGGTAGTTCGCCTCAAATTTTATGTGTTACACAAGGTAAATTCGGATTTACTTATTTCGGCAATAATCAGAGAATATTAGTTTTTAATGGCCATGATTGGTTTAAGGTAAATCACAACCCGAAAGCTTATAAAACGAAAGAAAATACTATAATTCAAAACTCTTTTGTACAGAGTTTATTAACCACAAAAGCCAAAGAAACTTATGTTGGACGAGATAATAATTTTGGTAAAATTCAATACTCAGATTCAGGATTTTTAGAATACAAGGCATTACTTATTGGTACGGAAGAAAATTCATTCGGAAGGGTTAAAAAAATATACGAAGTTGGTCAAAATCAGTTAATTTTTCAAGCAGAAAACAGACTTTTTGAAACTCAAAATGATAAAGCAAAGGAAATAATTTTACCCCGTGATGTTAAACAAGGTTTTACAATTTTTGGAAGCACGCAAATCAATGATGGGATAATTTTTATCTTCAAAAATAAAAAAGAGGAAGATGAACTTCAAAGATATTTCTACAATCCAAAAAACGGAAGTTTTGAAAAACTTGTATTGCCAGAACATATCGTACTGCAAACTCCAAAAGGAAGTCTCAATATAAATAAAACAGATTTCATTTTTGATTTGCAAGGACGCATTTTTTCGTTGAAAAAAACTGATAATAACTGGAAATGGAATTTAGCTTCTGAAAAAATATTCCCAGAACTTGAAGGTGTATCAGTCTTAACTATCACACATAAAAATGGTTTAATTTACGCTGGAACAGATGCTCAAGGTCTCATTATAATGAATGAAAAAGGAGAGATTTTGCGGAATTTTAACTTAGCCGACGGATTACAAAACTCAACAGTAAACTCAGTACTTTTCGATTCTGAAAACAATTTGTGGTTAGCGCTTGACAACGGTATTCATTTTATAGAACTTAGCTCTCCATTATCCTTTTATGAAAAAGACAAAGGCATTGTTGCAAATGTGCAATCGCTTGATTTTTTCAACAACCAAATTTTGGCCGCCACCACTATTGATATTGCTGTTACTGAAAAAAATAATTTTAATTTCGAATTTAATACCTTGTCTGTTTTCAATGAAGCTTTGTTTGATTTAAAAGGTTTTAATACAGATTTCGGTAAGAAATATTTAACGATTGGATACAACGGAATTTATGAATATTTCCCTGCTACCAAAACTAAAAACAATTTAGTTGGAACGTATGGTTGGAGATTATACCAATCAAAAGCAGATAAAAATGTTATTTATGTAGGTTTAGACAATGGGATTGGAAAATTAACCGTGACTGCTCAAGGCATTAAATATGAAGATGTACTGGTTGATCTGGGAGGAGATGTAATACAAATAGCTGGTGACAAAGACAACTTATATTTCGGTGTCCATTCTAAAGGAGTTTACATTTATAATATAAAAAATGGAAAATATAAACTAGTCAAACTTTCAAATGCCAACGGTTCTAAATCTTATTATTACACTGAAAAATTTGGCGATCAAATATTTGTAGGATGTGTATCTGGAATTTACTTGCTTAATCTAGATAACAATAGTTTAGAGAAATTTAAAGCTTTGAACAACAAATTTCAAGGTGATGAAAATTTCCAGATTCACAGATTGATAAATCAAAATAACAAAAGGATTTGGATTGTATTTCATAACACAAAAGACAACCAAGAATCAGTGAAAGAAACTGGTTATTTGGAATTTAAAAATGGCAATTACACTTTCACATCTTGGCCTTTTACATCGTTAATTCGTGCTGGAATTTCCAATGATATTGTTTTTCCAAATGATCAAGAAATTTTATTTGCAGGTTTAAATGGCGTCTATGTTTATAATAGCCAACACAACTTATCTCCCGAAAATAAATTTAAAATTGTATTAGATCAAATTACCTTAAATAATAAAGTTATAAGCGGAAATCCAGAATTTGCTAAGAAAATGGAGAAGATTGATTATGCCAACAACAATGTTAAATTTAATTTTCATTCTGTTACATATAATGGCATTGATGGACTTCAGTATTCGTATAAATTACAAGGATTTAATGATGATTGGTCTGAGTGGTCTGATGTAAATAATATCACTTTTAACAAACTTCCAGAGGGAGAATATACTTTATTGCTGAAAGCTAAAAATGCTTATAATTTTGAATCTTCACATCTTAAATATTCCTTTACTATATTGCCACCTTGGTATCGCTCATGGTGGGCTTATACATTATATGCATTGGCTTTATTAGTTATCGTAATCATTATAATAAAACTGAGTACGCAGCGTGTTAAACAACAAAATATTAAACTAGAATCTATTGTAAAAGAAAGAACATCCGAAATTGCCGAACAAAATAATTTGCTAGAACAACAAAAATCAGAAATTACCTTAAAAACAAAAGATATTCTGGACAGTATAAAATATGCAAAAAGAATACAAGATACCATTTTGCCTTCTGAAAGCAAATTAGATAATCTTTTTCCCGATCATTTTGTGCTTTATCGTCCCAAAGATATTGTAAGTGGCGATTTTTATTGGGCTACCGAAAGAGATGAATGTCTTTATTTTTCAGCGATTGATTGTACTGGTCATGGTGTTCCTGGTGCTTTGGTAAGTATTGTTGGGCATAATTCATTATTAAGAACTATCAATGAATTTCAAATACGTGAGCCACATTCAATATTAGATAAATTAAGAGAATTGGTGTTAAGTGCATTTTTATCACAAGGTCAAATTGATGTGAAAGATGGTATGGATATAGCACTTTGCAGTATCGATAAAAATCAGAAATTATTAAAGTATGCTGGAGCCTACAATGAATGTGTTATTATCAGGAACGGTGAAATTTTTGAGTTAAGTCCAGACAAACAACCAATTGGTCAATTTACGCATGCAAAGCCTTTTAGCTTACAGACTTTTGAATTGCAGAGCGGAGATTCAGTTTATTTATTTACGGATGGATATGTTGATCAGTTTGGTGGTGAAAAAGCGAAAAAATACAAAAGTCGACCGTTTAAAAATAAGTTGCAAGAGATAGGACATTTACCTATGATTGAACAGAAAAAAATTCTCACCGATGAATACAACAATTGGAAAGGGGATTTAGATCAAATTGACGATGTCTGTGTATTTGGGGTTAAATTTTTGTAGGGTCATGGCATGCCATGACCCTACAAAAATTTCATCAAACCCATTTATTTTCTACTGCCATTTGCACCGCCTGTATCTTTGAATTTACCTGCAATTTCTCATATAAATTGGTAATGTGTTTACGAACTGTGTGCGGACTAATGAATAATTCAGTTGCAATTTGAGTATAACTTTTGCTTTGCGACAACAACTGTAATATTTCCACTTCTCTTTTCGATAAAGGATTCGTTTTTCTTCCCGCATCGTTTTTTATATGTAAAAAATTGTAGATTTTTTGCGCCAAAATTGCACTCAATGGTGCTGCTCCAAAATTTAGCACATCCTCAATGGCTCGAGTTAATGCATCAATTTTGGTGTCTTTCAATAAATAACCACTCGCTCCTAACTGCAAAGCTTCCATAATTTTATCATCAGTATCAAATACGGTATTAACTACGAAATATACGCCAGGATATAGCGCTTTTCCCTGCGATATGGCAGTAAGTCCATCCATCACTGGCATTTCCAAATCCATAAAGACAATGGTTGGCAAAGTTTCAAGTTTTGATAATACATCAAGTGCCTGACTGCCATTGTTGGCCGTTGCGACGATTTCAATATTGTCAATATATTGCAGTTTTTCACTTAACATTTCTATGTTATACTGCTTATCATCAACGAGCATTACTTTTACCATTTCCATAGTGCAAAGATTTATATTTATTTAAAGGTACACAATTACGCAGTTGTGTTATTTTTCAAAGTCAATCACAATTTCAAAACCTTTGTTTGCGAAACTGGATATTTTTATTTTTCCATTTATTTTACGCACCCTTTCTTTAATGCTTTCTAAACCATACTGGCCAGAATTTAAGCTTTCAAGATCAACACCTATTCCGTCATCTTTCATAGAAAAGTAAAATTTATTTTCCACTTGTTTAAAATTCACCTCAAAATTTAAAGCTTTCGAATGTTTAAATAAATTGTTAAGCACCTCTTGGTATATTTTAAAAAGGTGGTATGCTTTTTCAGATTCTATCTTATCATTTCCATCGCAATCGAAGTTTATTTTAAATGCAATTTCAGTTGAATTCAAAAATTTCTGACTTAATTCCATTATTTTACTTTCCAACTCCGTACAGGAAATTTCATTTTGATTGAGCATCCAAATACTTTCTCTTAATGACTTAATACTTTCTTGTGCCATTTCATAAGAACTATCAATTCTCTTATTGCTTTTTACTTCTTCTTGTAAAATCTCCAAATTGCTTACCATAAAACTAAGTTGAGAACCTAAGTTGTCATGTAAATCATAAGAAATTCGTTTTCTTTCCGATGATTTAGCATCAAAAATTGCACGTTCTTTTATAATTCTTTGTTTTAAATTTCTCCTAGAAACGAAAAGCACAGAAATCGTAATTATGAATAATATCAAAACAATCAAACCCAATATTAAATAAGTGTAGAATCTTTGTTTAACTGCATTTTTTTCAATAATTGTCCTCTTTTCTTTTACTAAGTTTTCACTTTTTAATTTCTGTTCATTAACCTCGTAAATTGCTTGCATTTTAGCAGTGTTTTCATTCTGCTTGATTTCAATATATCTGTTGGATTCTGAAAGTGACATTTTATTAAACTTCTTTGATTCTTCAACTTGTCCTTGCAAGGCCTTAACATTAGACATTTGTCCATAAAGAATCGAAAGAAATCTTGGATTATCATAATTCTTTGCTAAACCAATAAGTTCCAACAATTCTTTTTCTTGTAACGGCTCAAGACCGATTTCAATTCTTGCATTAATGTAATCTATACTTGCCGTTAAATAAGAGAGATTGTTTTCAATATTCAAAGACATTTTTCTTGCTTCTTCTGACGATTTTAAAGCCTTTTGAAAAGCCTTATTCGCAATATGAGAATTAGACTCGTGGTTTTTTAAAATAATTAATCCGAAAATATCATTATCTTTTGTATAACCTTCAAAAGCGAGATTAAAGAAGTATTCTACAGAATCGGTTTTACCCATGTTTTCCATTAAAATAGAAAGGTTTGAGTAAAGATTGTAAATTTCACTCGTGGCACCACCTAATTTATGATTTTTCAAACTTTTTTGAAACCAAAAATTTGCTTTGGGATAATTATAAATTTCCAGATATATTAAACCAATATTGTCCGCTACTTTGGCTATTTCTAAATAATTTTGTTTCTTCTCAAAAAAATCGAGTGCTTTAAAATAATTTTGTAAGGCCTGATTATATTTAGATTCATTCCAATAAATTAGCCCAATATTGTTATAGCATGATGCCACACCTTTTTCATATTTAATCTTTTTTGAAAGTTCTAAAGCACGTTTGTATGCATTTATAGAATTTGTGTTTTGCGCCAACATTTCATAAGCAATTCCTTGTCGAATAATGGCTCTAATTGCCCCAATATCATGAGAACAAATATTTGCTTGTCTTTCATTTGCAATCGCCATGACCAACCCCTTTGAAGGTTGATCGTAAACCATTTCTAAGATTTCATCGTTAATTTTATTCACTTCTGTGGTATCGCATTTAGCCATAATTGCAAATGAACTGTTCGCAATAAAAACGAAAATAAATAAATAAAAAAACTTCATAAATGTCATCAATTGAGTATGTAAATATAGCTCTTTGTAATATGAGCGAACATCAATAAACAAAATAATATGGTTTTTGATTCTGAATAATTTAGTTTTAAAATTATGATAACCAATTTAATCTTCAAATAAAAAAAAGCGACCAGAATATGATCGCTTTTTTAAATTATCTAAGATAACCTATTATTGTTTCACAAATTTCAAATGTTTGTTGTTGTTGATATTCAAAACTTTTAAGGTATAGACTCCTGCTTGGTAACTGTTGCAGTTTATGCTGTTTGAACCTTCTATGATGTCAACAGTTTCAACCAATCTTCCATAAGCATCAAATATCTGAATTACTCCTGTATTCATACCTTTTAACTCTACTGTCAAAATATCATTAACAGGGTTAGGATACATGTTTATTTGTACATTGCTGCCTTCCAAAGATTCCAATGAATTGTTACTTGAATTTCCAGTTCCAATGCCCGGCACAAATTTTCCTTTTTCTCTGTTAGATCTTACGTAATTATAATCTTCTGCTTTAGTTGCGGAACATGTTGCCGTAAGTGTAATTTCTACTTTATAATCTAAACCTACCAAATCGCTGGGAACATCTGTAAACTGGGTAACCGTAGTTGGAAGTGTAACTATTGGCACCCAACCAGCTGCGGTAGTATATCTAAATAATTCAAAATTAGCATAAGAAGTACCTTCGTACTTGTTCCATTTTACAGAAAATTGACCGGAACCCAAGTCTGTTGCTGTTAAATGAATAGTTCTATGAGGAAAAGATAGAGGGCTTTCTACACTACAATCATTTACAGTGCTAATTTTATATCTCCAAGAATTCATCTGTGGAGATGCTACTACGTCGTTGAAAGTAGAAAGCGTATCAAAGTTCACACTATCAATCCAAATATATTGGTTGAAAATATCTGTTTCGCGGTAGATATTGTAATAATCAATTTGCGAGGGAATTATAGGTTTTTCCCAAACTAAAAAATTAGAGGTTGTTGGTTCGTCAACTGTAATAACACAAATTGGAGTTTCCGAAGGAGCTTTTACTTTTATTTCATAAATACCGTAACTTTTACAACCATTAGATGTAGTAGCTTTAACATTATAAACTCCAGCAGAAAGATTTGTAATTAACGGGCTTGTTTGACCAGTATTCCATAAAAAACTAACAGATGAAGAACCATCTAAAATATTTGCGAATAAATTTATGGATCCATTATTTGCATTGCAATTAGCTTCGATAATTTGTGCCGTTAGTGTTGCGGAATTAGCATCAGACAGCGCCACATTTTTGCTGAGACTACAACCATTAGCATCAATTACAGAAACCGAATACAACCCGGAAATTTGACTCGTAATAAAACTATTGGTTTGACCAGAACTCCACAAATATGTGAAAGGCGCTATCCCTCCGAGCGTTGTTGTGCTAATTGTGCCATCATTTAGACCACAAGTAGGTGAACTAAGTGAGAACTTTAAATCCAAAGAAGTTGGCTGCGTTATTATATAATTTTGATTTATAGAACAGCCAGCGGCATCTGTAATGGTAACGAAATGGTTCCCAGCATAAAGACCTGAAGCAGTATTGCCACTCTGTCCGTTATCCCAAAAATAGGTATATGGAGCAGTCATTCCAGTAACATTGGTTATAATTGCTGAACCATCATTGGAATTGAAACAAGAACTATTGGTTGTATTTAAATTTACAGTGGTGTTGCTGGGCAAAAGTTCAAAAGATTTTTTAGTAATACAGCCATTAGATCCTGCTATCTCAACAAAATATAAATTAGGACCCAAGTTCGAATTAACTGCCGAAGTTTCATTATTGCTCCATAATATTGAAGCCGTAACGGAACTTCCATTGTTGTAAGTCAAAGCAATTTCACCATCGTTTGATACACAATTGCTTGGTGGTGTAATTATTTCATTCGTAATTTGAGGAGCAACGAGAACTGTAAGTGTATTTGTCGCAGTACCTGTTAAACAAATTTCGTCATAATTGACATATGAGAATGTAATTGTTGTATCCGAAGTAAAAATATTTGGGTTAAAATTATTAAAAACAGATTCATCAGGAAGCGTAAAAAACCCGCCCGAAATATCAACATAATCAAAAAGATTTACTTCATTTTCTGTGTTACAAATTGTAATTGGTTGGGTAATGGTAAATTGTTTTCCTTTAACAATATTAAATGTTTTAATAACAGATAGAGTTTGAATGCCATCGCTAAAAGTAAAGTTGAGCGTAACAGTCTGATTCGATGTCACATTTCCAATATCAGCAAGTAAATAAACGTAATAATCTGTTCCAATTTTTGTTATAGTTGTTGTTACATTCGCTGGATTTATAGCAGCATTATCAGTACTCAAAAGACTGGTTAAAGTTATACTATCTGAATCTAAATCTTCTAATTGTAACAAGTCTAATAGCAATTCATTTCCCGTTGTATTAGCACATAAAAAAGATACGGGAGCAGGAGAAACTGTAATTGTGGGATCATTATTCAATAAGAATATTTTAGGAGTTGAACCATCTTTAAAGGAAGCGACTAGTCTGCCGCCTGTTTGAGGTTTAGAGAGTTTATTATCTTGTATACCTATTGCACCAGTTATAGGAGGAGCGTAGTTGTTGACTGAATTATTTGCATAATCCTTCTTAATTATTTTTAAAGTGTTGCTCTCTACCCGTGAGATGTAACTACCAGAAGTAGTGTTCACGGCACCTAGAGAAGATGCTGCGGTGGCTGAAAGACCAATGGCCGATGTATAATTCGGTGTTATCTCAACGTCAAAAATATTAAGACTAGTATCAAAGGTTAAAATTGAAGTGGTATCGTTTAAATTGCCTAATAATTTGTTGTTAAAATCATTACTCGTTAGTGTGAAAGAGCCATTATACAATACAGGTTGCAGCATGTTTAAAAATGAAGAATTGGCTTTTGGCCCATAAAAAACACCGAAATTATAAGAAGCTGAACCTTCACTAAAAGATAGATAAATATTAGTTGCATCAATATACAAATCAAAATTTTCCCAAATTCCTGATATAGGCCCAGTGATTTGAGTGACGAAACTTGTACCGGTAAATATGTCAATATAGTAATTACCCCCATCTTCATAATAAGAATAAATATTGCCATTGCTCGGATCAGCTACAATTCCAAAACCTAAATAGCTTGTAATACTTGTAGGCTGATTACCTAAATCTACCACGACATCACCGTCAATTTTTAACATTACCATTCCGGATGAACCATCTATTTGCGCCCAAGCATAAACTGTATTGTTATAAACCGTGCTAGAGATATAATCATATGTTGACATTACACTTGTTGGATAAGTATTTAATAGATTCCATGCTCCTCCTGGAGTATAGCGGTAGGTGAGAATTTCAGTGTAACCTAAACCTAAGTTATAAGTTGCAGCAATTACGTAAGTAGAACTGTCTTTAGTTGTCTGTACTTCAAATTTATCTGAGGTTAAAACCGCATTTGGTAAGTTCGCGGAAATATCTTCCCACACCTGACCAAACGCCATAGAATTAATCAGAATAAATCCTACAATAAATAATTGTTTAATGTTTTTCATGAATAGTAATTTTGGGACAAAAATATAAAAATTTAGTACTAATTTTAAAAAATAATAGCATCATTAAATAATCGACACTGCGAATAATTTTGAAAATTTCGAAACATCATGCATCTTAATTATGACTACTATTTTTATTAGTGTCAATATTTATCTAAAGTAAACATCCATTTAATTTTTATAAATACTGCATTTGTACTATCATTTATTTCAATGTTTTATAGTTTTTTTGTACTCGATTATGAAAGCTATGAAACATATACTATTTTTTGCGCTTATTTATACCAATGTGGTATTCTCCCAAGATGATGGTTCACAGAGCGAAAGTGGTACAAACAAACTCTTCGAAACCAAGGAACAAATGATGGCCTCTGTTAATATTGGTAAAAGTCCAATGAACTTTATGCAAAAAGATTTTAGGGTTGGAAACTTTACCAATATTGCTTACAACAGTCAGTGGGCAATGGTTTCTTTTGGATATGGTGATATTAAATTTACGAATCCTGATTTGAGTGTAGATACTGTTAGACTCAAAGAAATTGCAGTTGGAGGAAGTTTTCCAATTAAAAAATTAGCAATTGGACATAGAATTTATGATATGAATGGTTATCTCATATTGCCAATTCTCAGTGGACAGATTGGCGTTTTAAATTTAAGAGAACAAAAATCCTATAGCGCGAAAATAAGTCCAACACTTTCCTTTCAATTTCCTTTTGTTGGAATTGATTTAAAAATGCACACTAATTTCTATTTTAAAAATCAAATTCCTGGTTTAAAGAATTTCTCATTTACACCAGAAATATCTTTAAAGTTTGACGGATTATACAATTTATTGGATGCTGAAAAAGATTTTATTGGTCATGTTGAAGGCACGATTACTTCAAGACATACTGGTTATTCCACCGAGAGTAAAAGAGAAGGAAATTACATAATTACCACCACATACAAAAACGAATGGACAGAAGTAACACCATACAGCTTTGATCGCTACGCCACCCTAATTGGACCAATGGTAGCCATAGGGCCTTATTATACTTTTCAAAATAAACCTTATGCTGGTACAACAAAATTATTTGGTTTAGCTTACCATCTCCGTTTAGGACTTTTATCTTCTGATATAATGGTAGACGCTGGGAAGATTGGGTTTGGTGACCAATTAAAAGAAGAAAGCACTTTTCAAAATCCAAATTCTAAGAACTTTGTAGGATTAGACAAAGAAAAATTTCGAAATATAGGCAGTTATTCTACACAAAGGGCACAAGTAAGACTTGGTATAGATATTTATGAAATTTTTATGTCCAGGTATGGTGCTGCCGCTGCAGTAAGCAACGAAGAAGGGAAATTTACAAGGTTTATTGGTGGCTTGGGATTTGGATACGCCAATGTTGGTGCTCCGAAGTATAATTTGATCAATGGGGAGCAATTATCGGATGCTGATTTCGATGCCAATTCAAATTTACTTTCTGTTAGCGCCAACCATCCTAAATTTGCTAGTAACGGCGCGTTTACATCACTTTATTTTTCTTTTGAAGCGGGTGCAATAAGAATAACTTTTGAAGCCAACAGGTATTTTAGGGCACAACTAGCGAATACAAAAAGTATATCGGTAGGCTACATGTTTCCGTATAACCGAATTAAGAAGAAAATGTTCATAATCAACTCATTTAAAAATTAATAGGATGAATAAAATATTAGTTTTCAGTGTTTTATTACTGTCATTCCCTATCTCTATTATTGCTCAGAAAAAACCTTTGTATTTTTCCATTGGAGGAATGAAAGAGTTGGGAGTTATTAATCCTAATTCACCATGGTTGGCTACAGGCATGGCAAAAGTTTCGGCACTTTATGTTCAAGGTGAATATGGGCTTAGCACCGAGAAAAAATTATTGAATCAGAAATTGGATTTTACACAAAACTATGCATTGAGACTGGGCGCAATGTTTGGCGGAGAACCAAGAGGAGAGTTTCAATCCGTAGGTTTTCATGTGGGCTTTGAAGATGTAAATAAATACAAATACATTTATTTTGATAATAGCGATTATCCCGTCGACCGCAGTGGTAATGTTATTGAAATTGACAAAGTGGCTATCGGATTTGCGGGCAAGCAATATATGATAGGGATGCAAGTGATTAACGTATCAGTAAATGATAAAAAAAGTGTTTTGGATGACTACGACATCGAAAATAGAACTGCTAAAGTGAAATTTTCAACCTTATCTATGAGATTAGAGATGTTGTACATGCCAAGTGTCTCTATTGATTCTACATTCAACTATTCGCCTTACGGTTATTTTGTACCTCGTAAAGTTACACTTCCAGATTCTTATAACTTTAAAAAATTTGGTGTTCGCATCAGGTTCGAATTTGCACTATCTGCAGGGGCAGGATTCATGATGCAGATGGGAGTTAATCCAAGTCCCAAAAAGACAAGTGAATCTTACAATGATTTCCGAATTGACTTACAAGGAGGTATATTTTATCAATTTGCTAAATTTAGAAAACCATGAGATATCATATTATAATTTTCAGTATTCTTTTCTCAATTACATCTTGCAAAAAAGAAGAAAATCCGGGTTTTACTGCTGAAACAAATGCAGTTATTGATTTGCAAGTAAATGCTCAAGGAAGTCTTTATTCATTGGTAATTTTACATGATTATGTCCGCACTCAGCCATATACAGATGGGATAAAAGATTGTTTTGTAAGAAATACCGATACGTCTGGCATTAATGTTACAGACTCAGTAAAATTTTCTTCTCATGGAGCTTGCTTTGCTACAGATCCCAATCATACATCAGGAACTTTTATTGCCAATTACACCACAGTCGAAACCGATACAGTTTTCATTGATCTAAACGGAATTGTGAGCAATGGATTTCAGTACAGTGGAATCTTAAAATATGTCACCAATACCTCAACCAGTTTGAGAACCTACACCATCGTCGGCAACAACATTTCAGTAAGCTTGGAAGGTGTAGTTTCAACAATAAATCTAAATTTCAATTTAGCAGAATCTGGTGGCCTTATGTACATGAATTCTGGTACAATGAGTGCAACTGGCAGCACAAATTTCACTTGGATGGTTATTGAACAACTATCCGGAAACGCCATTGAAAATGCCTATAATTCTTTGTACAATTTATCCTTTTACAAAGGAAAAGCCCAATTGCTTATCGGCACTGAAAATTTCAAAATGTTGTATGGAGAAGTGCAAGACAATTTGATAATTGTGGAGGATATTGATAGAAAGAGGCAGGGGATTTACCAGGCGAAGATTTGACCTCGAGAGCCTCAGTCACTAATAATTAAAAAACTGGCGACTGAGGCTCTCGAAGCCCCAGTTTTTTGTATTTTTATAAGAAAAACAAATCAATGTTCATGAAAAAAATATTATTCGCAATCTTCATATTTGCCATCAGTATCTCCGCAAAATCCCAAGAAACAATAGCCTACAAGGATGCCAACAGTCAACTGAACGGGATTAAAGTTATGCCAACATCGGTTTTAACAACTGGTAAAAAAGCAGGTGTATTGATTCTACCAGCTTGGATGGGAATAGACCAGCATGCCAAAGATGTAGCAAATGAACTTTCAAAACTAGGTTACATTGTCTTTGTAGCAGATATTTATGGTGAAGGAAATTATCCCACAAACCAAAAAGAAGCAGGTGAGCAAGCAGGTTTCTACAAAAACAACCGCGATAAATACAGAAGACGCATACAATTGGCATTGGATCAACTCATAATTGCTGGTGCAAATCCGGATCAAATTGCAGTGATTGGCTATTGTTTTGGTGGCACAGGAGCATTGGAAACTGCAAGATCTGGAATGAATGTAAAAGCTGTAGTTTCTTTTCATGGCGGTTTGGCAGCAGATAAAAATCATATGTCAGATTCCATTACTGCCAAAGTTTTGGTTTGCCACGGAGCTGATGATATTTTTGTAAGTACCGAAGAACAAAGCGATTTAAGAGCAGAAATGAAAGCTGCAAATGCCGATTGGCAAATGATTTATTACAGCAACGCGGTACATGCATTCACCGATCCAGCCGCTGGCAATGATAATTCAAAGGGTGCTGCATATAATGCCATGGCCGACAAACGCTCCTGGGAAGATATGTTGCAGATGTTTGTGGAGGTATTTGGGTTGTGATTTTGAAATAATAAAAATCACAACAACCTGTCCGTCGAAAAGGACGGGTAAAAAAAATTAGATTTCTGAAAATTGATAAATCCAATAAAAATATTGGGACGCGATGAATCGTTGATATTGGGACGCGATGAATCGTTGATATTGGGACGCGATGAATCGTTCATTTTGGGACGCGATGAATCGTTGATATTGGGACGCGATGAATCGCGTCCCTACGATAATCGGCCCCAAATAAATCGCTACAATTTTTTTTATCAAAAAACATTATTACGTTTTTGATTAATTAACGTCTAAATTTATCTATTTTCATTTCTAAAATAAATGTTGTATCAATTAACAATTAAAATACCATTCACCAAATGGCGGATAAATACAAAGGAATTTATAGAAATGAATCGTCAAGGTTAAAAGGTTATGATTATGGCGAAAACGGTATGTATTTTATCACTATTTGTACAAATGATAAACAACATTTTTTTGGAAATGTTTCAGATGGATTAATGAAATTATCCGAATTGGGAAAAATTGCCCATGACATTTGGATGCAAATTCCTGATCAATTCCCATTTATTGAACTGGCCAATTTTGTTATTATGCCAAACCACACACATGGCATATTAAATATCAATAAATCGGATACCGTACGGACGCGATCCATCGCGTCCCCTAACAACAACAACATTACAGCCAAAAACAATTCCCAAGACGCGCAGCAAATTGATGATATAAACGGCGGTATTACCAAACACCACACTCCCATGTTTTATGAAAATATTTCAAGAATAATCAGGTGGTACAAAGGGAGATGCACATTTGAAATGCGAAAAATTAATAAAAAATTTTTCTGGCAGTCAAGTTTTCACGACCATATAATTCGTGATGAGAAATCATTCAATAACATTCAAAATTATATTTTTAATAATCCGAAAAATTGGGTTGATGATAAATTTCACCCGTAGGGACGCGATTCATCGCGTCCAAACCAACAATTCATCGCGTCCAAACCAGTGATTCATCGCGTCCAAACCAGCGATAATCACATACAAAACCAACAATTCATCGCGTCCAAACCAACAATTCATCGCGTCCCAACATCAACAATTCATCCCGTCAAACCCAACAGATAATCCGATAAAAACCAATAATTCATCGCGTTCAAACCAACAATTTATCATATCCCATCAATAAAGATTTTTCCCTAATCCTTACCAAAAACCAACGGAGCATCAAACAATGGCAGATTCATAGACAACCATTCTTCGGCTGTTGGTTCTAATCGGTAAATTTTTAAATTGCCAGACTCAATTATGGTTTCTTTTTTTACCTTTTTCTGTAATTTGCTGTTGTCAGAATAATTGAAATAAGATATGGATAATGAATTTAAAGTCATTACCATTTTTGCTGGAACATAGCCGCCATTTTCGTAAAAATTTATATAATAAACACCCGACGCCGAACGTACAAGTTTGTTGGAAGAACCTTTTCCAATAAGACAAACCCTGTTTCTAATTCCAAAATAATAATTTTCTCCTTCCAAAAAACATGGGATAGAATCATTAGCTACAACTCCGAATAAATATCCGTCTTTTACATCGTATTTTGTGTTTTCTCGAATTGTTTTTCTACTGATTTTATTATACTGGGTAGATAACACGTAAATTCCCGAATCGGATACTTCGTATTTTAAATCTGCTTCAGAATTTGAATAAATTCCGTGAAATATTTCATCAATATTTGTAACTTCGCTGCCTTGAGGAGGTAATATTTTTCCAAAATCGTAAGAAATTTGCGATCTTACCTCAACTAAACTAAAGATAATTAAACTGAATACAATTAATAATTTCATAATATAAACCCGTGTTTTAAACCAAATAACAAATACAACAAACCAATGGAAAAAAAATGGCTCATTAAATCCCGACCTGAAGATACAAAAATACAGGAATTACGTTCAATGCTAAAGGTAGATAAAATTGTTTCTACTTTATTACTACAACGCCAAATTGACAATTTTGATACAGCTGAAGACTTTTTTAGACCAAAACTAGAAAATTTGCACGATCCATTTCTAATGCACGACATGGATAGAGCAGTTGTAAGACTTAACCAAGCAATTGATAATAAAGAATCTGTTTTACTATTTGGCGATTACGACGTTGATGGAACAACCTCGGTCTCCCTACTCTATCTCTACTTAAAAAAATATATAAACAACCTACACTACTACATTCCAGATAGATACAAAGAAGGTTATGGTATCAGCGAAAATGGAATTTTATTCGCCAAAGAACAAGATTGCAAATTAATAATAAGTTTGGATTGTGGAATTCGGTCTGTGGATAAAGTTGAATTGGCTAAAAACCTCAATATAGATTTTATAGTTTGCGACCACCACACGCCGGGAGAAATTTTACCAGATTGTATACTTCTCGACCCTAAAAAGAAAAACTGCAATTATCCTTACAAAGATTTATCTGGTTGTGGCGTCGGATTTAAATTATTGCAAGCATTAAGTATTCAAAATTCTTATCCACAAGAAGATTTATTTCAATATTTAGATTTTCTCACAATATCAATCGGTGCCGACTTGGTGGGTGTTGATGGTGAGAATAGAATATTTGCTCATCATGGAATTCAAGTCATGAACACTAACATTCGCCCAGTTTTTAAAACAATATTGGAATTGGCTGTTAGACCCATGCCCATAACACTTACGGATGTTGTCTTTACAATTGCACCAAGAATAAATGCTGCTGGTAGAATAAGATCGGGAATGTTTGCCGTGGAAATGATGGTTTCTGATGATCCTGAACTTATTAAAAAAATTGCAGCAGAAATTGAAGAAGACAATAAAAAACGCCGCGAACTCGATAGTGAAATAACTTTAGAAGCTTTAGAAATTCTCGACAATACAGAAAATTTTAATTCTAGAAAAACCACAATTGTCTCAAAAGATAATTGGCACAAAGGCGTAATAGGTATTGTTGCCTCAAGGTTGATAGAAAAGCATTTTAAACCCACCTTAGTTTTTTCTAAAATTGATGGTAAATACGTAGGCTCCGCAAGAACTGTAAATGATTTTGATATTCACAATGCTATTAGTCAATGTGAAGAATTTGTAGATCAGTTTGGTGGACACGTCCATGCAGCAGGACTTACAATATCCGAAGAAAAGTTTGAGAATTTCTGTACTAAATTAGAAAAGGTAGTTCAAGATTCTATTTGTGAGGAAGATTTAATACCTCAGCAAAAGATGGATTATTGCCTTGATTTTATTGAAATATTTCAAATAACCGAAAACCGGACAAAAATTCCAAAACTAAAAAGAATATTAGATCAGTTTGAACCACATGGTCCAAAAAATATGAAACCATTATTTCTATCAGAAAATGTTTATTGCACAAATAGCAAATTACTGAAAGATGTTCATTTAAAAATGTCGTTGGTGCAACCTGATAATGATTTACAAATTGAAGCAATTGGTTTTAACTTGGGTTCAAAAATGGAAATGGTGGCCCCAGGTTTGCCTTTTGATATTATATATACCATAGAAACAAATACTTGGATGGACAGAACAACTTTACAGTTAAACATAAAAGATATACGTCCGACAATTTAAAAAAAATAAAAATGTTTGATTTTCAGAAATTGGAAGTATATAAAAAGTCTAAAGCTTTTCATGTAATGTGCAAAGGTCTAATCCTTAAAAATAAATTCGATAAATATGTCAACGATCAGTTAGGAAGAGCTTCATTCAGCGTGCCATTAAACATCGCAGAAGGTTCGGGTAAATTTTCTTCAAAAGATAGAAAAAATTATTTCACTACCGCCCGAGCTTCACTTTTCGAATGCGTCGCAGTTCTTGACATTCTGCTTGATGCCAACCAAATAACAATATCAGAATTTGAAGTATCAATTAAACTCGCCGATGAGCTTTCTAGAATTTTGTATACAATGATTAAAAACCTAAGTTAATGACTCCTTAAATCAGTGCGAAATAAAGAGCGAAATAAAGAGCGAAAATGAGAGCGGGAGCGGCATGATCGCCACCTCATTCTCACACTCATTCTCATTCTTAAATACAGAGCGAAAAAGAGAGCGGGAGCGGTATGATCGCAGCGTCATGCTCACAC
>JBBSUQ010000051.1:0-18929 GCA_038234235.1 Flavobacteriales bacterium | reverse complement strand
AAAAAATATAAGAACGAAAATGGAAGAAATTTCAATGTCATGCGACTTGTCAGGTAAGCTAATATTGGTTACAGATGACGATGAATTTAACAGAAACATGATAAAACTTATACTTCAGAAGCAACATGCTGAAGTAGTTTTGTGCGATAATGGGTTGCAAGCTTTTACAGAATGCGAAAAAAGAAATTTTGATTTAATATTACTAGACAACCGAATGCCAATTATGAGTGGTGTTGAAGCTGCTGAAAGAATTAAACAAATTAGTCCTAATGTAAAAATAATCATGATTTCTGGAGATATTTACGACTGTCTAGAAAGCGCCAAAAGCAACGATTTTGATGATTGTTTACCAAAACCTTTTAACAAAACCCAGCTAAATATCATTCTTTCTAAACACCTTAAAATAAAATTGAATAAAACCGAGTATAAAATTAAAAATCCTCTGGTGCAGGATACTTTAGAATATAACTTTGATTCAATTTATAAAGTTACACATGGCAAGAAAATGCAATTTATGGAACTTATAGATTTGTTTTTGCATTTAAATTCAGATACAATACAAATCATAAAAGCAGCCTACGAAAATCATCAATGGCAAAAAATTGCAGATCAGGCACATAAATTCATTTCGCCTTTAAGACAGATTGAGGCTATACAAATGGTTACCTTATTATCTAAAATTGAAATGACAATTGAAATGAAAAAAGAACGTGCAGCTGCTGATATTTCGAACTTAGAAAAATATTCTATCGTACTGAACAACGCCCTAAATAAACTTAAATCTTCATTATAAGAAATAAGATATAACTTTTTACACTACTCTTCTATATTAGTTTTTTGTTCGAAAATCTTTTCACATTCCGGGCATTTGCATAAAATAGTTTTGGATTTAGAATCTTTAATATCTCTAATAAATGCTGAACTTATTATCGCAGTCGGAATAGCGACAAAACCAATTCCTATCAACGCAATTAGTCCACTAAGTAATTTTCCCATGTTTGTAACAGGATACACATCCCCGTAACCAACTGTAGTAAGTGTGCAAACAGCCCACCACAATGCATGACCAATAGATGCAAATTTTTCTGGCTGGGCGTCTTTTTCCATGTAAAACATAAGTGTAGATGAAATCAATAACAAAACAAAGATTGCAAAAACAGTAATAGACAATTCTGCCTTAGAATCTCTTAAAATTTTATTAATTGTTTGAAGTGATTTAGAATAACGACTCAGTTTGAAAATTCTCAACAATCGTAGCAAACGAAGTACTACAAGATCAAAAGGGAAAATATAGGGCAAGAAAAAGGGTAATATTGCTAGTAAATCTATAATCCCGATGGTTGAAATCATAAATTTTAGTCTTTTCGTTAATCTGGAACCTTTGTATTTTTGAATTAAATCGGCGGTCCAAATTCTAAGAATATATTCAGCCGTAAATATAAAAGCTGTAAAAAGTTCAAATCCTTTTAAGTAGTATCCGTAATCTTTATTGATGCCTTTATAAGATTCGAGGACAAGACAGCCCATATCCATAACAATTAAAGTATAGATCATTCCCATGATCCACCTGTCGTTGTTTATTAAAAAAAATACTTTTCTTTTTCCTACCAATGTTATATGTTTTGACTTTAAAAATACTCAATTATAGTTCTCTGTATCTTGAACCAATTTCTCTCATTGATTTACACCCTATCTTTCCGAAGTATCTTCTTATACAATTCTACTAATTTTTTATTTACAATTTTACCTGAAAATTTTTCAGCGTAAGCTCTTATTTCAACAGCATTATAGTTTGAATAGTTTAAAATTACGGAATACATGGCATCCGCCAAACTTTTAACATCTCCAATTTTAAAATGTTTTGAAATATTTTCTGGAAATTCTTTACCAATGCCAACAGGAGTTGTAACTACTGGTAAACCTGAAGCGAGTGCCTCTGCCAAAACTATTGAAAAGGTTTCATATTCGCTGGTTAATACAAAAACATCGTGTTGGGCATAAGTTTCTGCTATCTGCGACCAATTCATCGGACCATCAAAGGTCACAAAAGCGCTAATTTTTAATTCATCGCATTTTGCCTGCCATTTGTCATAATTTTCATCAGAAACAATTGTAAAATGAAACTGATCTGTCATTTTCAAGAGTTCTGAAATTCCATTTATTAAGGTGTTAGGATCTTTAAATCGCTCGTCGAGAGTTGAGATATGTAGAAATTTTATTTTACCTGTATTTTTATCTTTTAATCTAAAAAGCTCATAATCTACATGATTTGGAATAATGGAGTGTGAAACTGTTGAAAAATATTTTTGGACATCTTCCCATATAACATCAGAAACGGCTACAAAATAATCTATGTCTTTTGAATATTTAGACAAAAATATTTCTTGATATTTTCCACGCCATCCTTGTTGTGGTTTGTGGTAATAGGAAGCTTGATCTGTTAGTATTAGCGGACATTTAAAATATTTTTTAGCCAAAGAAAATTGCCATCCTTTTGGAAATAAAATATGGGCATGAATGAGATCTGGTTTTTCTATCTGCAATAATTTTTTCTTAAATACCTTAAATTCGCGCCACTTAGAAAGAAAGGCTGATTTGCTTTTCTTGAAAAATATTTGATATTCTTGATAATGTCCGTTTTCAATAATTTTATTTTCCGGAAGTTTGTCACCAATCATTCCAATGGTATTTATTACAGTTATTATATTATCTACAGCTAGTAATTCAGCTTGTCGTTTTATGAAATTGCCCATGTACGGTTGAGATTCCGTAGGAAACCAAGAGGAAATAATAAGTATGTGCAATTTTTCGTTCATTCGCGTGCCAAAAATACTGAAATTTGGATAAGAAAAGTCAATATTAATGGAAGTTGTGAAAAGCTTTTAATTAACAATAAATCGAATGGTTTTTAACTCTGAATTTCTAAAAATTGACAGAAAATAAACGCCTTTTTGAAAATTACTGATATCAATTTTGGAACCTTTCAAATTCGCCATAATTTTTCTTCCGTTAAGGTCTGAGATTTCAATTATATCATTTGTTAGCAAGCCATTAATGTTAATATAATCCTTCGCAGGATTGGGAAAAATATCGATTATTATTTTATTTAAGTTTTCATTTAAGTTTGCCGTACAACTCAAATCGTTAATCTTGATCCAGATGCTGTCATTAAATTCATTAGGAGCATAACTTTGAGAAATTGCAGATCCCATTCTAATGACAACTAAATTTTGAGAAGGAACAACGTTAATAATTTGTCCATCCTTGCCCAAAGCTGCATACATATCAAATGGAGCATTAGGCGCAATTGGACCGTTGAAAACTGTTTGAGATTGAGGTAAAATATAAGAACTTTTGCCATTTAGCCAAGTCAAATATCCATAAGATTGATTTATGTTTTGAGAACTATTGGTCATTTCATTAAAATAATTCATGTCAGAAAGAATAGGTGTACCGTTCCAAGATGCATTTGAAGCTAAAAGCAATCCAAAACGTGCAAAACTCCGGGCATTGCTATAGTAAATTTTATTATTACCTATGTTTACAAAAGAGCCGTTCATACCTGTTGGTTGTTTAATTTTTGTTGTTACGTAACTATTAACTGTTTGTCCGGTTGCATTTTCGAGAACACTGCTCAATAAGGTATACGGTCCGTTATGATAAGCCCAGCGAGTATTTACGTCTGCTAAATATGTCAAGCAAGTTGGCGTTACGCAATCAAAGTTTGTTCCTCCATCATCTAAACCTGTGGTCATTGTTAATTGATTGCGAATTGTAATTTTTTCTTCTTGAGTTGGAGTTAGAGATGTCCAACCAACTCCTAAATAATCACTTGTGGTATCTGAAATATCAAGAAAATTTTCTTCTTGTGCTATGCCAACCGTAAGAGCAATGAGTGTTTTTCCAGCCGAATTCCAAGCATGTAAAGTAGACATTGTAAAACTTCCAAAATATTTCTCCAAAACAATTTTTCCATCTTTGAGAATAATAAATGCATCTGTGTTGTTACTGTCTAAAAAAGCATAAAGTGAATCTATTTTTGGCTGGCACCATCCCAAAGTTGATGGAGAAAGCGTATCCCAACTATTGCCCATATTTGGTGGATAATAAGTTTGCGAAATAAAGGAAAATGACTGAAAGATTATTGTCATTAAAATTAATTTCTTTTTCATGGTATCCATTATTTAAAAAGGTTTTTTTAACTTAAAATATTCGTTCTTCATGTAAATATAGCGTAATTTCATAAGGTTAAAAATATAGTTATGAAAAAAGTATTTTACTCTCTATTGGTAATATTTATTTGTCAAGCCAATTTATTGCAGGCTCAGGTAATTGAATCAATTGAAATGAAAAATGATTCTCTTGCAGTAAATTATGATTCCGTTCAACCAATTTATGAAACTCAATCTCAGTTTGAAAATCAATCTAGAGATCCATTTACTCATGAAGCAGGATGGCAAATATATTACGAAGATGAAAAAATTGCCATAGAACACAGAATTTTTGAAATAACCGATGCCACTACATCTTCCAATTATGAAATTGTTGCTTTTAGATTTGTTAATAAGACCAATGAAAGATTGAGTTTGTATTTCGATAGAGAAGTTATATATTCTCAAGGCTGTACAGCGTGCGATCATGATGCTTCAGGAGAGATTTCATTGTTGCTAAATCCTTATGAATCTATAGATCACAATGATTTTCCGACAGATAAGCGTTTTTATCTCTATAGAAAAGATTTAACTCCCTCAGTAAATGAGCAAATGTTAATGTTCCAATTAAACAACTTTAGAATTATAGGAAATTAGGGTGCTAAAAAAAATTATACCAGGACTTTATTATAAAGTGCAATAAGTTGTTCAACAGCATATTCAATTTCTTGCTTGGTCGTAAATCTTGAGAATGAAAATCTGACGTTGGGTCTAGTCATGTCTGCTCTAATTCCATCTAATACATGTGACCCTTTAGCTGCGCCTGAACTGCAAGCACTACCACCACTGCAAGCAATTCCTTTTAAGTCTAAACTGAATAACAACATAGACGCTTTTTCGGTTTTAGGAAGGCAAACATTTAATACAGTGTATAAACTTTTATCGGCATCCATTTCTCCATGAAAACTAATATCTTTTAGTTTTTCTTTTAAAATTTGAACCATATAGTTTTTCAACTCTTGCACGTATTTTTGATGTTCTGCTATATCTTCATAAGCCAATTCCATTGCTTTTGCAAAACCTGCAATTCCAGAGATGTTTTCAGTTCCACCTCTCAGTCCACGTTCCTGTGCACCGCCTTTTAAAAGGGAAGAGATGCTATTTTTTCCATTAACGTATAAAAATCCAATTCCTTTTGGCCCATGAAATTTATGAGCTGCACAGGTTACGAAATCTATTTGTAAATCTTGTAAATCAAAAGGATAGTGGCCCATCGTTTGAACCGTATCTGAATGAAAAAATGCATTATACTTCTTGCACAAACATGCAACTTCTTTGATAGGTAAAAGTGTTCCAATTTCATTATTGGCGTGCATCAAAGAAACCAATGTTTTTTTGCCGTCTTGCAATAATTTTTCTAATTGATTTAAATCTACATTTCCTTTTGAATCAATATCCAAATAAATAAGTTCTAAATCCTCACATTTTAAACTTTCGGCAGTATGACCAACAGCATGATGCTCAATTGTTGAGGTAATTATTCGTTTAACTTTTAATTCTCTAACTGCACAGTGGAGTGCCATATTATCGGCTTCTGTTCCACCACTTGTAAATATTATTTCAGAAGGTTTACAATTAATTTTACCAGCTATTAATCGGCGAGAATTTTCTAGAATTGCCTTTGCCTGTCTGCCTGCATAATGAGTAGAAGAAGGATTCCCAAATGTATTATGAAGTACTTCATTCATTACTTCAATTACTTCTTTTGCTACAGGTGTGGTTGCAGCATTGTCTAAATATACACGCATTTTTGCAGTTCTTTACTGCAAAGATAACATACACAATTCAGACTTCAAATTACACCATAACTTTAGCTTGCCATATTCCATGAATCCTAAGGTCAAATATTGATAGATTATTTCTCTTTTTGAAAATTTAATTCTGTTGCTTTTGTATTGATTGATTCGGAGATTTTAGCACCAAGGTCATCTTTGTCCATATTTTCAGAATCTTTTTCTCTTTCTTTGGCTATGAAATCTTCTCTCAAAACAGCAAGATCGGCAATATTTTTTTGACATTTTGTTCTTTCTAATTGCTTTTCATCTAAAACTTTTTCCAATTGTACCTTCGTTAGATTTTGAAACTCTTTTGGCAAATCTTCTTTTTTAAGAGAATCAATAGATATGGTATTGTTCGCAAGACCATCAAGTAAATCCCAACTTGAGTTTGAGTAATATGATTTTGATTTGGCTACAGATCTTTCAGTTTGATTGGCACTTGAAATTCCAGAAGCATTTGCGTCTTGAGAAAGCTGCATATTTTTTCTTTCCAAACCGTTTCTACCATAACCATAATAAGTACTGTTAAGTGAGTCGTTGTAGAGTTTTATTTGATCATCATAAGGTGAAGCAATAAATCTCACTGCCACATCAGAATCTATATTAAAATATTCACCTTTTCCTTTGTTTGCGCCATCTTGCCATAATTCTTTAATTCCCATTTCGTATGGTCCGCAATATATTGTATTGATATAAATATTCTTTTTTCTTGCTTTTTCAATCGCCAATTTATAATCAATTGGTCCTTGGTTGAAGGGTTCATTTCCGGCAATGTATATCATTTTTAAATCGTCTGAACTTTCCGTCCAGGCTAAGTCGAAAACTGATTTTTCTATAACTGCTCCACAAAATTCCGATCCACCATTGGTTGTTAAGGCGAATAGTTTTTGAGAAAGTAAATCTAAATCACTGCTAAGTGGCAATATCTGTCTTATATAATTTGTGTTTTCGACAATACCATCGTTGCCATAATCATACAAACCAATTTCTATTTTAGGAACTTCACCATTGTGACGGAGCGTTCCTAAATCATTCACGATGTTCCAAATTCTCGACTTTGCTTGTTCAATGAGTCCGTCCATACTATTAGAAGTATCAAATAAAATTGCAATTTGGATTTTTCTGGTGGTTTGAGAATTTAAATTCTGAAAAGAAAAAGTGAAACTTATTAAAGTTAAGAAAAGTGCTAAATATTTCATGATTGTCTGTATTTGTAAATTATAAAGTGCAATACACTAAACTTTCACATACGTTCAAATTAATAACTTTTCTTAAAAAAATTACATAAATTTATTAATCTGATAATAAATTCTTATTTTTGGGATTCAAATATTAATTAAAAAAAAATAAATTATGAAGAAAATTTTACTATCATTAACTGTTTTATTGTCTGCTGGTTTCGCTTCAGCACAAACAGTTGATACACTTACAAATCATTTTGGTGGTACACAAGTAGCACTATATTATGCAGATCAAGCTCCATTTGATAGTGGATTTGTTGCAGGAAACAACGCTTATGGTGATCTTGGAAAATTACAGTTATTTGATGCAACTTATGGCGTTACAGGTGCAGGTGTAATTAATAAAGTATTGTTGGCAATACCTTACAAAATAGATGCAGGTGGATCTTTCCAAGTTGCAATTTGGGCAGATAACAGTGGTACTCCAGTTATCACTCCAATTGGATCAGTTAACGTAACTTTGGCTTCAGTTGATACAACAACTGCAAATTTCCAACTTGCTAATGGTCCTGGTGCATCTTTTTATAATTACACAGCAACTTTTGCTACTCCAGTAAACATTCCTGCAAACATGAAATTTTGGGCAGGTGTAGTTTTACCAACAGGTGCTAACAAAATAGCTTTGTACACTAACGTACAAGGAGATTTTCCAGCGGCAAACACACATACAGGAGAATATTGGGATGATGCATCATTTCATGACTTTAATTCAGCTTGGGGTCTTGACGCTGCTTTAGCTATTTTTCCAGTTGTAACTTTCTCAACTATTGGAATTAATGAAAATTCTATCGAATTGTCAGTTTACCCAAATCCTGCAAACGATGTATTGAATGTTAAATTGAATGAAGTTGCTCAAACAATTTCTGTAATTTCTATGGATGGTAAAGTTGTTTCAACGCAAGTTGTTAACGCTACTTCAACTACTATCAATGTAGCTGATTTGAATCCTGGAGTTTATGTTTACGAAATCGTAACAGCTAACGGAACTTTAAGAAATACTTTCGTTAAGAAATAATTTTTTTAAATATTATAAAAAAGGGACATAGCATGCTGTGTCCCTTTTTTTGTCTTAATTTTTTGATTTCTTAATTTATTTTGAATCTATTCAGCAATCCTCACCAAGGTGTTTTTTGCCTGCGCAGAGAAAAAGCCTAAACAACCTCCACTGAAATTAGATTTTGGATTTGCCGGAGTAGCTGAACCACCTGGATCATTTGATAATAATGTAAATAGGTAATCAAATACGTTTTTATCAATGCAATTTAATGTTACTTCACACGTGTCTCCAACTACTGGGAATTCTCCGCCAAAAATAGGTTGTTGTTGCAGTAAACCGTTCGATAATTCATCGTCTTGTATTTGTATTGATTTATCAACGGTATCGTTAATTGTAACCTTAAATCTATAAAAGTTCGCTTCGTTTTCTGGGTCATAACGCAACGGAACAATTATTCTAGCATTTTCATCACCGAAACCTGATGGTAAAAAAACAAGATCTTCTAAATTCACGTGGGTAGGTAAAGTAGAAGTTGCAATAAAGTCTTCTCCATTAACATTTACACTCAAAGTATAAGTAAAGTTATTTGTAAGAAAATAAACTCCCGATTGATATTTTCCATCACCCAAATCAAGAAAGGTAGTTGTATTTCCTTGTTGGTCTTTTAAGGTAATTATCGCGCCCGTTACTCCAGAATATGTTGCAGCTCCGTTAAGACCTAAAGATTTGGTTATTGTGACGTAATGAATACTATCAGTATCATTGATTTCACACTGAATAACATTTTTCGGTGCACTGTCTTTAAATTTTAAATCTATTTTCTTACGACAAGCAGTTGAAAAAATGATTATTAAAATTGCATAAATTATGTTTGAGAATTTCATGTCTTTTAAAATTTAAAATTATAAGAAATAGAAGGTATTATTTTGAATAGCGTAGTTTGTATGGCATCTGTTTGTCCAGGAACGGTTTTGCTTTCCTCAAAAGTTACGATGTAAGGATTGGCGTGACCGTACAAGTTATAAATGGAGAAATTCCAACTAGATTCAAACTTGGCTGTTTTTTTATTTACCCAAGTATAAGCTATGTCGAATCGGTGATAAGCGGGCAACCTGTCTGCATTTCTTGAAGAATACAAATAGTAAGTTTCATCACTAATTTGATATTTGCCAGTTGGATAAGTTACTGCATTGCCCGTGTAAAACACAAATGTTGCTGAAAGTGTGTGTTTTTCGTTGAAATCATAAATTCCGACCAATGAAATATCGTGCGTTCTATCTTGTCTCGCATTGTACCATTTGTTTTCATTAATTCCATCTATTTTACGTTCGGTTTTAGATATTGTATAAGCTAACCAACCCGTTAGTTTGCCACTTGTTTTTTTAAGATAGACTTCTAATCCGTAAGCACGACCAATTCCATATCTCAGTTCACCTTCTAGCACATCATTTGCTTGTGTGTTTGCGCCATCTTTGTAATCTATTTGATTTTGAAGGTCTTTATAATAGGCTTCTGTGCTAAATTCAAATTTTGCATTTTTAGATAATTTAAACCATCCTAAAGCAAATTGATCTGCAATTTCAGGTTTAATATTATCACTGCTGGGAATATAAATATCTGTTGGTGAACCAGAAGTAGAATTTGAAATGAGGTGAATATTCTGTACGTTTCTTGAGTATGCTACTTTTACACTTTCATTTTTTTTGTAACTAAAACTCATTGAAAATCTTGGTTCAATGTTGTAATAGGTTCTAGAAATTTTATTTTTAGCGTAAACATTAGTATCGGTAATATTACTTTCATTGTCGAAACGATATGCGTTTGATCCGTTTCCTAAAAGTGAAAATGCCGTTCCTCTTACACCATAATTGATATTAATTTTATCAGAAAGTGCATATTCATCTAAAACAAAAACACTGTTTTCTAAACTCAATTTTGATGGAACTGTTTCTGCATTAATTGCATCACTGCTACCTGTTACGCTACCCGGAACAATGCCATGATGAATTGCATTTAAACCAAATCTTAGTTTGTGTCTGTTACTTACGAAATATTGAAATTCTTGCTTTATATTGTAATCCTGAAGCTCTGAACCGATGGTTATTTTAATATCCTCCGATTTAATATTTATATCGTAAATGTAATTACTTACAATAAAAGAAGTATTGCTAAATAATTTACTGTTAATGATGTGGTTCCAACGAAGGGTTCCAGTAGCATTTCCCCAAGTAATACCAAAGTTAGACAATCCAAGTTTGTCTCTTCCAAAATATCCAGAGAGATATAACCTATCTTTTTCTCCTAGTTTATAATTTAATTTTGCGTTGAGATCATAGAAATAGAGGGACGCATCTTTTAAATCTTTGTTGTTGCTGAGTTTTAAGAATATATCAGCATAAGTTCTTCTTGCAGAGATTAAAAAAGACATTTTGTCCTTAATTATTGGACCTTCCACATTGAGTTTAGAGCTAATAAGGCCTATTCCGCCACTTACTCCAAATTTCTTTAAGTTACCCTCGTTCATTTTAACATCCAACACTGAAGACAATCTGCCACCAAACTGGGCGGGTTGATTTCCTTTGTATATGGTTGCAGTCTTTATGGCGTCAGAATTAAAAGTAGAGAAAAATCCGAGTAGGTGGGAGGCGTTGTAAACTGGCGCTTCATCTAATAAAATTAAATTTTGATCTGCAGAACCACCTCTCACATAAAAACCTGCATTTCCATCGCCGCCACTCTTTATGCCGGGAGTGAGTTGCATGGTTTTAATAATATCTCTTTCTCCAAAAATAACAGGAACTTTTGCCAATGTCTGTGGATCCAAAACATCAACTCCCATTTGTGCGTTTCTAATATTTTCATCCTTTTTAACCGCACTTACTTCAACCATTTCTTCAGTTTGGATTTCTGCATCCATTTCTTTGTTGATTGTAGTATTTTGATCTAAGGTAATTTGAACAGTGTCTGTTGATAAACCAGAGGCAGAATAAACGAAAGTATAATTTCCCCTTGCTAAAGTTAGAGAGTAAAATCCGTATTCGTTGGAATAAGCTCCGAAATTGTCAAGTTCCAAAACTTTAACTTTTGCACCGATAATATCTTCACCGCTAGTTGCTTCGGTAATTTTCCCACTGATTGTATATTTTTCCTGACTAAGAAGAAAGGTGTGACTCGCCAAAATTGCTAAAATCCACAACAGGTGTTTCATCATAAGAGACTATTTATTTAGTTTGCAAATTTACATTTATACTTTGGGAAAATGTTTACCGTTTATCAAAACTTTAAATATTCAAGACTTGAACTTTGAATAATTTAGTTCTAAGTTACACCACAACATTCCCTTAAGTGGTTTGTTTTTATGTGCTTAATCACAAAAACAATCGTGTGATGGATCGAAAAACTCTAAGCACCTGATTAAATCCGTTTTAAAGAAATGTTAAAATTATTCTTCTATTGAATCATGTAAATCTTCTTGTTAAAGTTCATCTTCAAAATATACATTTAACTACTGTCATTTTTTTTCTGGAATTATTAATTTCCATTTAAATGTGCATAATCTTCCTACGACTTAGCCTTCAAATTACTCAAACGTAGTATTAAAAGCATTACAAAAAATAAAATTATAAAACTGTAAAAATAAATTGCTCCTGCTTGGAAAGCAAATCTTTGTAAGCAGTGGGGGGTTGAATAAAATTTATATTTGAGCGGAATAAGTTCAACCAGCTCATTAACAGCAATGGTGATAAACAGTAGCATTAAAATTTCCAGAACTAGAAGCTTTGTATTTAAGAGGAAATTTCTACTAATTTTCAGCCAAAAAATTAACAACAAAAACAAAACATTAGGCAAGCCAAAACACAAGAAATTTATCAAAAAAAATTATTACAAACCAATCTGCAGATTTTGTTTCGATGGTTAAAAATGAGACCAAAGAAAATAGGATGGTTGTAAGAAATAATGCGATTATTAGTTGTTTTAACACATTTGTTGATGCCGTTTTATCATCAAAAACCTGAGGAGCTTTCATTTATCGAATTTAGGGTTTTTTCTGTATGATCATAATGTTAATCTTTAATTCAGCGTTGTTTTTGTATCGGATCTTTCTGCTTCCTTTTTAATTAATGAAATTCGATCTTTTGTGAATTTTCCTACATTATATTTTGATGTTTCTGTGAAGGTCGTCATAGACAGATAACCGCCTTCGAAAAAAGTGATTGTTTTGTCCCGCAAAGACCATGATAAGCCGTCAGAATAATACATTCCATTTCCACAACTGGGTGTAGGATTAATATTTTTAATTTCAAAGGTAGTGTCTCCAAATGTTACTTAGTGGCCATCATGTATTTCGGTTTCATTATACAAGGAATATTTTTCCAAAATTATAATTTGATCTTCAATTTTCTCATTCAACATTATCCAACTCCCATACAAATCGGATTTGGTTATGTTTATCTTTTTTGTATTGTCTGCTTTGGTTGTTTCTTTTTGGAAAAATGAATTCGGTTTCTTCGGATTTTCGTTACATGAGCCTAATATATTCAATAGAATAAAAGATATCATAAATGATTTTAAACAAAAACATTGGAATTTTGTTTCCTCAAATTCAATATTTTTAATGCATCAATCATCCTAATTATTTTCCTTTTTAATTAAAAGCAAACATTGATTATCGCTAAAAGATTTTAGAATTTTATATTCAGGTGGAATTATCTCGTAGTTTAATTGATAAATAAAATCTGAGTTTGTATTAACCCCATCTCGATTGGCATAATTTAGATTAATATCCCAGTAATGAATATAGTAGTTGATACTCGGTTCAAAGAGCCAATCATTACTAATAGTGTATTTTTCATTTTTAAATTTTGTATTAATTTTTACCAATTTCATCATTTCTTTTGTATGCGCGTCAAACCTCCATGATTTGGTATGACTTAAATTAAAACCAAAGCAACAATTTATTAGTATAAATACAATCGCTGCCATTAATATGGGCAGGTAAATAATTCTTTTAATCTTGAATTCCTCAATTAAATCTCTAAATAAAAAATAAGTAAATGTGGCAATTATTGGTAAATAATATAAACCAGTGCGCTCTGAAGGATATTTTGCTTCAAAAATTAAGTTTTCAATCCACGATCCGAAAATTAACATTAGTATAAGCAAAGTTAGTATGAAAAGTGAACTTTTGTATTTCTTTTTGCCCACAATGTAAATTATGCCAGTGATAAGGTTTATTAGAAAAATTAAGAAAATAATGAAAACAACTGTTTCAAAATACTTCGAAATATATAGAGAAGATGAGAAAATTGAATTGAAGCTTTCTGAAAAACTATTAGATCCAAAATAAAGTTCATTTAATACTTTTAGTTTCAAAAGTCGACCCATTCCTAATATTAATGGAATTATTGAAAGCCCAAAAACTCCCAAATATTTCAAATCAAAAGACGAAAACTTCTTAATTTGATTTTTAAAAATGAGATATTTTATAAAGAATATTACCAAAACGCAGATGTAAAAATTAATGAGCGCAAGGTTAGCAAATAGTGCCAGTGCGCCAAATATTGAACTTAAAAAAAAATCCTTCATAAGAGTAGAAGGATTTGGGGTGCACATTCCATCCTTTAAAAGAAAATAAACGCTCAAGAGCATAAAACCTAATGAAATACCATAACCTCGAGCCAAGGAGAAATATTCAAGCATAAAAGGATTAAATAATATAAGGGCTAAACCAAATATAGTAAACCACAATTTTCTTGAAGTTTTAAGTATATAAAAACATGATATTGAGTACGTTATAAATGAAAGGACATTTGGTAACCTCAGTGAAAATTCTTTTCTTCCAAAACACTTTTTAAAAATGTCCATTAATTTAGTATTCAGTAAATGATTGTTGGCAGTATCAGCGAAAATAAATTTACCATCTACGATATATAAACTTAAAGATTCATCATGAGTAAAAGACAATAAATAGGCGCGTAGCATTATGTATGTCAACAAAAACACTGATGCTACAATGATAATTACTTTGTTAATTTGGAGGCTTTTCATATTTATGAACCAAATTTATATATAAGTTTCAATTAGCCGACGATTTTATGGATTTTAAATTTTGTAAATGAAAACAATTTGTCAAACTGTTTTTTAAAACCTTCAACTATTGAATTCAGGTAATTTAACAACTTTTCTAGCAAATGACATTAACTTAAAACTGCTTAGGTTTTTGTCGTTTTCCTGCATCAAGCTAAGATATTTCTTACTAGAAAACTTTAAAAATGTTCATAATTATTATCCATTACAATAATCCTATAATCGATAACCTATTGAAAAATTTGAAAGCAGACTGTGCAGTATTGAAAAACTATAACAGGACAAGGTTATTGAATTAAATATTAGCTTTATAAAAGGCATGCGTTTTATAAAATACAGTATTTTGCCAGTTATAAATGTTGTTTTATATCATTATACAATCTACTTCGTCCTATTAATAGCTTCCAAAATTTGTGCTGGAAGGTTATTGATATCCGAAGGTTTTGTAAGGTAAGTTGAGGCCCCAAGCTCTTGAAATTCTATTATACTTTGTTCAGAAAAAGAGGTCGAATACATAATAGCCGTAATATTTTTCAACTTCGCGTCATTTTTTATTTCTTTCAAACACTGCCTTCCGTCCATGCGGGGCATATTCATGTCAAGAAAAATAAAATCGGGTAATTGTGCTGCTTTGCGGAGGAGAGCAAGACCTTGTGCTCCGTCACTTGCTTCCATACAAACGGTAGAAGAGTGCATTTCTGTTAAAGCCTCTTTGAAAAAGAACCTGTCGTCTTCATCATCGTCTATTATCATAAAAAATTTTTTCTCCATTTGGTTGTGTTTGCGTTATAAAGTTTGTATTAGAGGTAGAATAACATGAAATGAAGCGCCTTCATTTTCTTTAGAATCTGTAAATATGTCTCCTTTATGGTTTTCAACTATTTTTTTACACAACGAAAGACCAATACCAGTGCCACTGTAGATATTTTTGGCGTGTAGACGCTGGAAGATGGTAAATATTTGTTTTGCATAATCTTGATCAAAGCCAACACCCTTGTCTTTGAAAATTATTTCCACATGCTCAATAAGAGGGTTAAAAGCCGGATATTTTTTAATTTCTTTTTCAGAAAGGGTTCGTGAGGTGATGGTAATCACGGGAGGTACATTTTTTTTTGTGAATTTAAGTGCGTTGCTAATGAGGTTATGAAAAAGCTGGTTCATTTGGAAAGGAATTGCATTCACTGTTGGGAGTTGAGCAACTTTTATTTTAGCTTTAGTTTCTTGTATAAGCAATTCAAAATCGTTTAAAACATTTTTGATGGTTTCATCAAGATCAGTAGCAGAAAACAATTGCTCGTGTTGAAGCAGGCGACAATAATTGAGTAAATCTTTAATAAGCAAGGTCATGCGACTAGATGCACCTTCAATTTTACTTAAATAAGTTTTCACTTCGGTGCTCAACTCGTCTTTGTGCTTCTCTTGTAAGCGCATAGAAAAGTTTGATATTTTACGCAGTGGTTCTTGCAAATCATGGCTGGCTATAAACGCAAACTGATCTAACTGCATGTTGCTCTGCTTTAATTCTTCAAATGAAGTTTTTAACTCAGCAGTTCGCTCTTTTACTTGTTTCTCTAAGTCATTTGAAAATGTTTTCAATTGCATTGCTACAGATTTTCTTTCAGTAATATCTTCAATAGCAAGTAGAATTAATTTTTCTGAATTTTTTTCATTCAAAATTTGTAGCGCATTCAATAACAAAGTTCGATCTCCAATGGTAGGAAAATTGAGAATTATTTCAAAATCAGTAAGTCGTTCTTGTTTCGGAAGAATTTTTTCTAGTAATGAGCGCATCAGATGATCATCCCATTGGCTATTTTGAATTTCATAAAATAATTTCCCTTCAGTTTCTTGTTCTTCAATATTAAACTTTTTGTAGAAAGATGCATTGGCAGTTTTTATGCAAAGTGACCTATCCAAAATAACAAGTGGCTCACGAATTGTACTAACTATACTTTCGGCATAGTATCGTGCTTCATTCAGTTGTTCCTGTTTCTCAAGCAATTCTTGATTTACAATAAGAAGTTCTTCATTGGTTGATTGGAGTTCTTCTTTGGAAGTTTCTAATTCTTCATTCAAACTTTGCATTTCCTCGTTGCTGCTTTGCAATTCTTCGTTAGTGCCCTGCAATTCTTCATTGGAGGCTTCCATATCTTCTGTGATGGCGCGCATGTCCTCACGGTTAAATGCCAATTCTTTCTCTAACAGTTCGTATCTTCTCTCAGCTTCTCCAGCTTTTGTTTTTCCTTTTGAAGATAACTTTTTTTCTTCCTCAGTTGGAATTGTTGTTTTTTTAAATCGAATTAGATTATGCTTTTCAATGGTATCGGTGAGTGGAATAACCTCTATTCTAACCAGAAAGTGTTTGTTTTGTTCGTGAATATAATTATCCAACTCAGTTCCGACAGCATTTATTATTATGGGAATATTTTCTGTAGAAACTGTTATTTGTTCTTTGCTAGCCTTGTGAATAGCACTGCGCAATTCAAACCCCAAGCCTTTCCGGGCCATTTTTAAAATATTGTGGGAAGGCTTGCCCTGTGGAGATTGAAGAAATGGAGTGATATCTCCATGAATGTGAACAATGTCCATTTGTTCATTCACAACAACACACGCAGGCGATTTAGAAAGCATGACTGCCTCGGCACTTTTCTGAAAATCGTTCTCCAAAGGTTTTTGTTTGCTTATAACTTTAGCTTTTGTTTTTAATGTTTCTCCTTTAAATTCAGTGGCAATATTTCTAAATCGACCGGAAACATCTTTGCGCGCATAAATTTTTTCACTTTTTGTCACTTGGGAAAAAAGCTCGGAAGACGCGCCGATAGATTCTGATTTTCCTAGAAGTAAAAATCCTTTTTCTACAAGAGCATAATGAAAAGTGGCAAATGCTTTCTGCTGCAAAAATGCATCCATGTAAATAAGAACATTCCGACAACTAATCAAATCCATTTTTGCAAATGGTGGATCTTTTAAAAAGTTATGAGGTGCAATTACGCACATATCACGAATGATTTTGCCTATTTCGTAATCACCATTTGTTTTTGTGAAATAATTTTCAAGTTGAGACTCACTTAAACTTTCGACATCAGCTTTTGTATAAATTCCTGAGCGCGCTTTTTTAATTGATTTTAAGGATATATCGGAAGCGAAAATTTGAATTTTTGTGTTGCGTTCTTTTTGACTTTCAGGATTCAATGCGAAAAATTCCTTTAAACAAATTGCAATGGTATAAACTTCTTCGCCCGTAGAACACCCAGCAATCCAAATCCGAATAGGCGCATCTGCAACTTTGTTTTTGAGGATGGATGGAAATATTGTTTCTGTTAAGACCTTAAAAGTTTTGGGATCGCGAAAAAAAGAAGTTACTGGAATAAGCATGTCTTGAAAAAGCGCATTCTGTTCGGACTTATCAGACTGTAAAAAGTCTAAATAACTCTTAAGATTTCCCTTTTTTGTAATTGCTATACGTCTCGCTATTCGCCTGCGTAAAGTTGGTTCTTTATAGTAGGTAAAATCAACTCCATTGCTCTGGAAAAGCAATGAAAGAATTTGTTTGAAAACAGTATCATCGTCTTTGCTTAGTTCTTTTTCTTTTTTGAAAACCAGGCTTGTTTTGTAAGCATTGTTAATCTGTAAAAGCTGCGCAGGAATTAATTCGGGGGCTAAAACAAAATCAACTACTCCTGAGCTGATGGCACTTTGCGGCATACTATCGTACGCTGCCGATTTCATGTCTTGGGCAAAACTAATGCCTCCATGTTCCTTAATAGCTTTTAACCCTTGTGTCCCATCTTTACCTGTTCCTGATAATATAACGCCTACTGCAAACTCTTTATGTACTTCGGCAAGAGAGGTGAAAAATATATCGATAGAGAGATTTAGAATTTTTTTAT
This sequence comes from Flavobacteriales bacterium, assembly GCA_038234235.1. GTDB lineage: Bacteria > Bacteroidota > Bacteroidia > Flavobacteriales_D > Crocinitomicaceae > JBBSUQ01. The sequence continues at coordinate 725 of JBBSUQ010000051.1, read as the reverse complement.
CTCGAGGAGCGAGTTGTAATATACCATCGGTGGAGGTTAAAATTTTATTTGAGGGTATAATGTATATATTGTCGGGTGCGAGATGAATATCATTGGTTATTTCATGAACGGGAATGTCTGTTACTCGTTGTAAAATCTCAGGTAATATACTTTCATGTGACGGATCAAGATGCTGCACCAATACATAAGCCATTCCGGAATCTTGGGTTATTGCTTTGAGAAAAGGTTTGAAAGCTTCAATCCCTCCTGCGCTTGCACCAACTCCTACGATAGGGAAGTTCTGTATAGTTGCTTTTGGTTGAATCTTCTTTTTTTTTGCTGCAATCATGAAACGGAGATATTTAATGAAAATTTATGTCTTTACTCTGTGTTTTCCATCGCTTCAATTATCTGCTCTAGAATATTCGTAAATCTATTGGCTAAATGATAATTATAATGCGCCAAGTTCGCGGGGGATATTATCTCTTTGTATTGTTTATGAGATGTTTTGTCTTTGTTCTGTCTTTGTTCTGTATTTGAATGTGTATAAAGTTAAGCTAATAAACGTGGCTTTTACATTAATAATTTTTTATTTGTTACTTCTGGTGGTTTCTGCTCTTCAATTACTGTGATTAAAATTTAATTTTTAAAATAAGAATACCCAAATTTTATCATTGTCCAAATACAAAACATCCAAATCAAACCAATGACTATCAGCATGTACCAATTCGTTTTCCATTTTTTTT
>JBBSUQ010000050.1:0-19069 GCA_038234235.1 Flavobacteriales bacterium | reverse complement strand
TTGGCGTTAGGCCCAAAAATTATTTGAGCACCGGTTTTCTTAGCCAAATCAATATGTCCACTAACAAAATCTGCGTGGAAATGGGTTTCAAAAATATATTTAATTGTAGCTCCATTTTCTTTGGCCAGATTCACATAAGGCTCAGTTTCTCGCAATGGATCAATTATAGCCGCTTCGTTTCCGTTTTGAATATAATATGCGCCTTGAGCCAAACATTTGGTGTATAATTGTTCTACTTTCATGTTTATTTTTTGACTGCTTTGTTTATTAGTTCAATATAATTAAGAATTGGTTCTCTACCAAAACCCGATTCGGCAGAACTAATATATACCGGTGGAATTTCGTCCCACATTTTAAGCATTTCTTTTCGGTATTTTGCAAGATTTCTTTGTAAGGCTGAACTAGATATTTTATCTATTTTAGTAAAAACCATAGAAAACGGAATTTGTTTATCACCACACCAATTCATAAATTCTAAATCAATTTTTTGAGGTTCTAGTCTAGAATCCAATAAAACAAAAACATTTAAAAGTTGCTCTCTGTGTACTAAATAATCAGCAATAAACTGTTCCCATTTCGCTCTGTTAGCTTTGGAAGTTTTAGCATAACCATAGCCAGGTAAATCTACTAAAAACCAATCGTCGTTTATTAAAAAATGATTGATAAGCTGTGTTTTACCAGGAGTTCCTGAAGTTTTAGCCAATTTTTTATGGTTGGTGAGCATGTTTATCAAAGAAGATTTCCCGACGTTTGATCTTCCTATAAATGCATATTCCGCCCTTTTATCTACGGGGCATAGCTTATAATCTGTGTTTGAAATAACGAAAGTCGCTTCTTTGATGAGCATTTGAAAAAAAATTGGTTTTTAAAGTGCAAAGTTAAGCAATTTGGAGGTAAAAAGTTTTTTCTATTATAAGTTGAAAATTTTATTAAAACTAGGCGCAACTTATTTTTCGTTTTTCGTTTGAGATTTCAGAAATGTTTCAGGCGAAAAAATTGCCAGACTGCTATTTTTAAAATCTTTATGATTTCTAGTAATGATAGTTCTAATTTTATTATTTTCAACTGCGGCGAAATTCTGTAAAGCGTCTTCAAAATCATTAAAGTTTGAAGCTAATGCACTTAAAACTATATTTTTATCAATATTTAATATCTCTATAAAATTTAATAATTGTTTTAATTTCTCAATAACTTTGATATGATTTGTTGTTTTTCTTAAAATGTAATAAACATTTGAAACGATTACAGGAGTTATGTATCCTTGTAACTTTTTATTGGCACACAGAGTAAGAATATCACTGGCTGATTGTGAAAATGGCTTTCTGTCAAAAAAGAAATCTAAAATTACATCGGTGTCAATTAAAACCCTATCCATCTTACTACAAATATTTATTTTCTCTTCGTTCTTGTAGTATTTTTTTATAATCAGAATCTTTAGAGATTTTAAACGACCCTCTAAGTGATTCTACAAGAGGATTTGTATCTAATTTTGTGGTTTCTTCTTCAATTGTAAGTTTTTTTAGGTAATTTTCAATTATATCTGATAAGCTTCTGCTTTTTCTATTTGCATAAGATTTTGCCTTTTCAATAATACTTTTTTCAATTGTTAATGTTAGTTTGGTATTCATGTAATTTTTTTTAAAGAAATATTATGACGATAAAATTTATAATTGTAAAGATATAAAAATAAATTCAAACACGTGTTATTTTTTTTTAAAAGATACGTGTATGTGTAACTTTGATGATGTATTTGGCTTCTTGGATTATTAAAACCAATTATATTTAAAAAATTACAGCTCGTGCAGTTAAAAGTTTTTGATAAGATAAAACCGATTCAAGTAAAACAGTTTTATTTGAATAATGTTTTAGTCTCATTCCTCATTATCTTCTTGCTCTTTTAGTTTGGCTTGTTCTCTAACCCTGGCATCGAGAATGGATGAATAAACGAGAGCTGTATTTTGTCCGTCTTCCACATAAGATGTTTGTATCCATTTTTGGGCTTCTGCCAAATTCCCCAAAACTTCATTTGCTAGCGCAAGGTTAAAAGCGGCTTTTCCTTTTTCTTTACTTTTTATGCTGGAATTAAAAACATCTTCCCAAGTTCTAGCTGCACCTTCCCAATCTTTTGACAAAGCCTGACGTTCTGCTTTTTCCATTAAACCCTTTTTACCTTTATACATACTGCGGGCTTCCCAAAAATATAAGGGCACAATACTTTTTGCAAATTCTTGTCCTGTTACATAACTAACATCAACCAAGGCTGGATTTCTTTTCACCAATTTTGCTATTGCATCAGCAGGATTGGTTGAAGTTTGTCGCCATGTTTTTTTATATTCAAATCTGTCTTCATACAAAATGGTTTTGCTAGAAGGATTATAAATTCTAAAACCCGTTCGGGCACTTGCCTTGCCAGTAACACTAACAGTTGAACTACCACCATTTACAACACTTCCAATTGCTGCAGCTGCTGTGGCATTCGGATTTAAAATACTAAAATCTGTATCAAAAAACTCCAAAACCATTAATGCATCTGTTCCATATTTTTTACAAATACTATCAACCATTTCCCAAGACAAGGGTGCGCCAAAAGTCAAACTTTTTTCATCGGCAGCATTCATAATTTCTGTACATCTTACAATTTTAAACCTTTCACTTGTTTGCAAAAGATCATTTAGTCCTCTTAAACATTCTTCAGAAAGTTCTTTATCTTGTTGTGGCAACTCGCCAGTAAGTGCGCCTTCTAAACCTGCTTTTTTTGTAGGAATTGATCTATTAAGAACGGCAATTGATTGTATTTCTGATTTAACTGTAATGATAGCAGGTCGTTTTACTTGAACTTGCATATCTCGTAAACCACCGCAGGCAGTAACAATGAGAACAAGTATTAAAGTAAAAATTTGTAAAGTTTTTTTCATAGTAGAGAATTTTTAAAGAATATTTTAGATTCTTCAATTGTAATGCCAGTTTAAATGTATTTAATAATTGTGTTAGATTTCGAACACATTAATTTAATTTTCCATCTTATTTAATAATTTTATTTATCTTATTGTTGTACTTTAAATTGATAATCAAACTGGTAGTTAGTGATGTATTTACTAGGCCCAAAACTTCCTACCGGAATACTATCAGCTTGACCAACAATTCTGATGGTGCTCCCTGTGGTAGTAGCTGTAATTGTTATGTTTTCCGAATTAAAATACGTGCCTTCTCCAGAACCGTTTTGAAATTTCACTGCTAAAATATTTTTTAGGGAGGTCGAATTGAAACTGTTCCATACAAAGGATGGATTATTGATTACCGATGCTAGTCTTGCAGCGGTAAGTGGTGGCATTGTTGCATCGTTGTTTAATTCATCTATTTTATATGCAATCTCAAACTGTAAATCCATAGTGATTATCGTATCATTCGGACTAGTTAAAAAAATACTATCAAGATGCTTTCCTTGGACATGAATCATGTAATCTAAATTTTTATATAAGCCTGACTCATTAAATTTTTGCCTGAAATAAAGTGAATCAATGTCACTTAAATTTAGGCTGAAATCGGTTCCATCATAATTGCCAGAGTGTATAAAATGGTAGTCTGTCTTTTCTGGAACATAGACTGGCGGTTCAGTTTTTTTATCTTTTTTACAACTCAAAATGGATAGCGAAACTAACGCGAAAAGACAGAATATTCTCATAATTATATTAATTAATGTGCTGAAATTTAGCATTATTATTTCATTTATCAAACATTTAGGTAACAAAAAAAAGGAACTACCTTTCGATAATTCCTCTTCGTAAATAAAATTTGGAAAATTTAAAATTCTATCCTGAGCACATTTCGCAGTTTTCTGGATCATCCAAAGAACATGCTATTGCTGCTTGTTGTAACTCTAACTCTTCTGTAGATTGAGTTTGATTCATAATATTTTTATCAACTGTAAATTTAATTGCATCTGTTGCTGCTTTGGTTCTTAAATAGTACATTCCTGTTTTCAAACCTTTCTCCCAACCGTAAAAATGCATTGATGTAAGTTTACCAAAATTGGCATTTTCCATAAATATGTTTAATGATTGCGACTGGCAAATATATGCACCTCTTTCTGCAGCTTGATCAATAATTGATTTCTGAGAAATCTCCCAAGCTGTTTTGTACAAGTCTTTTAATCTTTGAGGAATTTCATTGATGTTTTGAACAGAACCGTTAGATGCCATTATTTTTTGGCGCATGTCTTTGTTCCACAATCCTTCTCTTACCAAATCTTTAAGCAAATGTTTGTTTACAATAATAAACTCACCACTTAACACTCTTCTTGTGTAAATATTTGAAGTATAAGGCTCAAAACATTCGTTGTTTCCTAATATTTGTGCTGTTGAAGCTGTTGGCATTGGAGCAAGTAACAATGAATTTCTTACACCATATTGTTTTACTTCTTCTTTCAAAACATCCCATTCCCATCTTGATGATGGTGTTACGTTCCACATGTCATATTGGAAAATTCCTTTTGAAACTGGTGAACCTGCGTAAGTTTCATAAGTTCCATCTTTTTTAGCTAAATCTTTAGAAGCGGTCATTGAAGCATAATAAATTGTCTCAAAAACTTCTTTGTTAAGAGTTCTTGCTTCGTCAGATTCAAACGGATATCCTAATAAAATATAAGCATCTGCCAAACCTTGAACACCTAAACCAATTGGTCTGTGACGCATGTTAGAATTTCTTGCTTCCTCTACTGGATAAAAGTTTCCATCAATAATTTTGTTCAAATTTAAAGTTGCTTGATAAGTTACTTCAAATAATTTATTGTGATCAAATGTTCCTTCTTCAGTTATGTATTTCGGCAAAGCCAGTGATGCTAAATTACAAACTGCAACTTCATCTGGCGCTGTGTATTCAATAATTTCCGTACACAAGTTTGAAGACTTAATGGTACCCAAATTTTGCTGATTCGACTTGCTGTTTGCCGCATCTTTGTATAGCATATATGGTGTACCGGTTTCAATTTGCGATTCCAATATTTTAAACCATAAATCTTGAGCTTTGATAGTTTTTCTACCTTTTCCTTCGGTTTCGTATCTTGTGTAAAGTGCTTCAAATTCGGCACTGTGTGCATCAGAAAGTCCTGGACATTCGTGTGGACACATTAAAGTCCAATCGCCATTTTCTTTTACGCGTTTCATAAATAAATCCGGAATCCAAAGCGCATAAAATAAATCTCTTGCTCTTTGCTCCTCTTTACCATGATTTTTCTTTAAATCTAGAAAATCAAAAACATCTGCATGCCAAGGCTCAATATACATTGCGAAAGATCCTTTTCTTTTTCCTCCACCTTGATCTACATATCTTGCAGTATCATTAAAAACACGCAACATTGGTACAATACCATTTGAAGTTCCGTTTGTCCCTTTGATGTATGATCCTGTTGCACGTATGTTATGCAAAGCCAAACCAATTCCACCAGCCGCTTGAGAAATCTTAGCGCAAGATCTCAATGTATCGTATATGCCATCAATGCTATCTTCTTTCATTGTTAAAAGAAAACAAGAAGACATTTGCGGTTTTGGTGTTCCCGCATTAAACAATGTTGGCGTAGCATGTGTAAACCAACCTTCTGACATTAAATTGTATGTTTTGATTGCGCCAGCAATATCATTTTTGTGAATACCTACAGATACACGCATCAACATTTGTTGTGGTCTTTCTGCAATTTCACCATGTAGTTTCAATAAATAAGAACGCGTTAATGTCTTGAAACCAAAATAATCGTAACGGAAATCTCTGTCGTAGATAATGCTTGAGTCTAACAATTCTTTGTTATCCATAATTGCCTGGTAAACCTCATCAGACAAAAGACTTGCAGGTTGGTTTGTTTTAGGATCAATGTATGTATATAAATCTTCCATTACTTCAGAGAAAACTTTTTTAGTTTCCTTGTGCAGGTTAGATACTGCAATTCTCGAAGCAAGCAATGCATAATCAGGATGATCAATTGTTTTTGCGGCTGCAACTTCTGCTGCAAGGTTATCCAAATCTGTTGTGGATACTCCGTCATACAATCCTTCAATCACTTTCATGGCAACTGCTTCGGGCGATACAAGTGGATCAAGACCATAACACATTTTGATAATTCGTGCTGTGATTTTGTCAAACTTAACGGCTTCTTTTCTACCGTCTCTTTTTTCTACATACATGGGCGCTCTTTTTGGGTTTTTTTATAATGTTTATATATTGAGTTTTATTTTATCTTATATCAGAAATCTTCATCCACACTGAATGTTTGGCTGTTATTGCCTTCCAAAACTCCAGCTTTTTGGTATTCACCAACTCTTTTTTCAAAGAAATTGCTTTTCCCTTGAATTGAAATCATATCCATGAAATCAAAAGGGTTGGCTACATTGTAAATTTTTGGATTGCCCAATTCGTTTAACAATCTATCTGCCACAAATTCTATGTATTGGCTCATTAAGTCGCTGTTCATTCCAATCAATTTAACTGGAAGTGCGTCCAAAATAAATTCTTTTTCAATTGATACTGCATCTCGAATTATTTCTTCGATTTGCTTTTGAGTCATTTTGTTTACAACATGATTATTGTAAAGCAAACAAGCAAAATCGCAATGCAACCCTTCGTCTCTTGAAATTAATTCGTTAGAGAATGATAAACCGGGCATTAATCCACGTTTTTTCAACCAATAGATAGAACAGAAAGAACCTGAAAAGAAAATTCCTTCAACAGCTGCAAAAGCAACCAATCTTTCTGCAAATGATCCATTTTCTATCCAACGCAATGCCCAATCGGCTTTTTTCTTAACGCAATCCATTGTGTCAATTGCGTTGAAAAGATATTCTTTGTCTTTGGTGTCTTTTATGTAGGTATCAATTAAAAGCGAATACGTTTCAGAGTGAATGTTTTCAATTGCGATTTGAAAGCCGTAGAAAAATTTCGCCTCAGTGTATTGCACTTCTGATAAGAAATTTTCTGCTAAGTTTTCATTCACAATTCCATCAGATGCAGCAAAAAACGCTAAAATATGTTTTATGAAATGCTTCTCGTTATCGTTTAATTTGTTTTCCCAGTCAATTAGATCTGGTGAAAGATCAATTTCTTCGGCTGTCCAAAAACTAGCTTCTGCACGTTTATAAAACGACCAAATATCATCATGTTGTATAGGGAACAGTACAAACCTGTTGTTGTTTTCCACTAATATTGGTTCAATTTGAGTCATTTCTTGTGCCATTTTTATTTTTGTTTTATAGTTTGTTTTCTTTTTTGCAGTTCTTATTTATCTAACCTTTTATCAAATCTCTAGGAACCACTAGAGCCGACAATGTCCAGGATGAGAAATGTAAATTTTTCACCATTTTCATTTTTTTGATGTATGTTGTTTCCTCTTTTTCGTAGAATGTAGAAGTTCTTTTTTCAAGAAACATTTCGTCTTTTGAGGCATACAAAATTTGTCAAAATTCTTCCCATTTACAATTAAAGAAATTCACAATTTCTTAATGTTATTAACATCTGGACTCACAATCCCTTTGATGGCAAACCGTTCAAGCTTTTTCAACACTCAAACTAAAGATATTCACAGCGTAAAACAATATGTTGGTCGATAGAATCTTAAAATTCATCCAACCGGTTGGTTAACACAGAACTTACAATAGTTTCTATAAAATTAGCCAAAAGCATTGCTGACTCCAAAAAAAATTTGGTGGTATTGTGCACAGTCAAATGTGTATAAAAAAAAGAAGTACATAATCCAAAGGATAGGGAACAATAAAAATTTAAAGTAAGATTTTTGGCACGCTATTCTGCAAATTTTTAATTTGTAATTTTACCTAAATCATTTTTACTTGTTTTCAAAAATTAAATCCGGTCTTGTAAATTCATTAGACGATGTGTTTCACCTCGTGTCAGCCAACTCATGCGCAGTTTGTGAAAAGGAAATTATAAAAAACTGGGAAGGGATTTGTTCTTTTTGTTTAAACGAAATGCCCTATACTTTGTTTGAAAAATATATTGATGATTCTCAATTAGACAAGTTATTTTGGGGAAGAGTAAAAATTCACGCTACTTATTCTTTGCTTTATTTTGAGAAAAAAGGACCAGTGCAATCTGTTTTACATCGAATAAAATATAAAAACGATCGCAAACTAACCATTAAAATGGGGAAAATGATTGGCAAAAAATTAATTGATTCTCCAAAATTTGCAGATTTAGATGCACTTTTACCTGTTCCATTGCATTTTCAAAAATTCTTTTTAAGAGGCTACAATCAAAGTGAAATTTTGGCTGATGGAATAGCAGAAGCGATGAATTTAAGGCTCGACATCCAATCACTTATTAGAACTAAAAACACTCAAACTCAAACGAAGAAAAATAGATTTCAACGCTGGGATAATGTTGATACAAAATTTGTGATTTCCGAAAATAATAATCTGTCGCAATATAAACACATAGCCTTAATCGACGATGTTATAACTACGGGAGCAACGTTAGAAACCATTGTACGAGAAATTCAAAGCCATGCGCCCGAACTCAAAATCAGTATTATTTCTCTAGCTTTGACCAAATAAAAATGGAAAAACAAAAAATCTTAATTGTTGGCGGTGGATTAGCAGGATTGTGTTGCGCATTTGAACTTGATAAATCTAAATACGATATCACAATTATCGATAAGGACGAAAATCACAGTTCAAGCGTTGCGGCAGGACAAATAAATCCGGTGGTATTTAGAAGATTAACACTCAGTTGGAGGGTAGAAGAATTTTTTCCTTACGCTAAAGATTTTTATCAAATTATAGAAAAGTCGACCTCTCAAGAAATATTCTTACCAATAAAAATTAAACGCTTTTTTTCATCAGAACAAGAAAAAGAAACATGGATTGTAAAAGAAAAACTAACAGAATTTACTCCTTATCTTTCTCCTTTTGAAGCAGGAAAAGAAAAAATTGGAACTTTAGAAAACCCTTTCGGTTGGGCAGAAGTACACAATGCAGCATATATTGATGTGGAGGAATTTCTAATATCTTGTAAAACTTATCTTGAAAAGGAAAATGTAAAATTTATAAATGGCGAAATGGATGTCAGAAATTTTAACCCTTCAGAAATTGAAATTAATCAAGAGAGGTATGACAAAGTAATATTTTGTACTGGTTTTGAATACAAAAATCTAAATATCGCAGAAGATGACGCAGTGAAACAAACCAAAGGAGAAATTCTCTTTTTTAATCATCAAACTCTGGATCAAACCGTTTCGCTAAACAGAAAATGCTTTATTTTACCGAGTAAAAACCCACGTGAATTTAAAGCAGGTTCTAATTATTCTTTTGACGATGCAAGTTTAAATACTACCAAAGAGGCCAGCCAAATTATTGAAGCCAATATAGAAAACCTGCTAAACGAAAAAGTAGAAATTACCAAACAAACTTTTGGTATACGTCCCACAACTATGGATCGCCGACCAATTTGTAGACAGCACAAAGAATTTAAAAATGTATATTTCTTTAATGGCTTAGGAGCAAAAGGTTATTTGATTGCGCCTTTATTGGCAAAGGAGTTTGTTGGGGAGTTTTTTTAGTGTAAATTTATCTATAAGATAAAAAAAATCAATATCGTCCGATAAACTTTAATTATTCTTTTGCTCCCGATTTTGAATCGGGACAAAAAGAACCAAAAAATCAAGACTTTCGAAGAACTTTAAAGCGCAATTTTTCGATTCAATGAGACTTTCGTTCTAGCGCTTTATTTTGAATGCTCCTGTAATTGGGATTTTGTCGTGATCTTCTGCGAAACTACCTCCAAAATCAACCAATTTCAGTTCGTCTTTAGTCCCCAATTTCTTTGGGGACTAAGGTCGTTTGAAGCAATTAAAATCGTTCTCGAATTCAAGTCCAAGAATTCAGAAAATTTTTAAAAACCAACGTCTGTAGAGATATTATTTATTCAAATTGTTTTTAATCAGACAGTAATGATAAAAAATGAAAAATTACGTGGATTGCAATAATTTCAACAAAACGTTCGAATCTTGTCTATTATCCCAAAACGCTAGGATAATTATACTCGTTTTTGTAACTAAAAAATAAATGCTATAATTTCCCAAAGGAGCGACTCTCACATCATCAAAATCCGTAAGTTTATATAATAAAGGGCTTTTTGAAATATTATCCGTCTCGCTATAAACAATATTTAAAAGCTTAATGGAATAGCTATTCGATTTATTCCTTTTAAGCCAATAATCCAATATCCCAACAAATTGAATATCTGCTGTTTTTGTCCAAATTACTTTGAGTTTAACCACTCCAGATTGCGTTTATCCATGGCTTCTTGTGATATAAGTCTTCCATTCTTTATATCTTCTTTACTCATCTCCAACATGGTTTTTTGGTCAATGTTTAATTCTTTTATTTCTGATTTCGAAAAATTTAAAGAAATTAATTTATCCAATATTTCCAAAAACTCCTTGTTTCTGATTGTAATTATTTTGTCTATTATCCCACTTCGTAAATTATCGATTGTTGCCATTAATAAGTGTTTTAAAACATAAATATCCGAAAATTTCTTAATTAAACCTAATTCTAACCTAAATAAGCATCGTCCAAAGCCTGACAAAAAACCTCAGCTGCTGCATTCAATACAACTTCTGTGTGAGCCTTGGAGACAAAACCTACTTCGTAACCACTTGGTCCAATATAAACTCCTCTATTTACCAAGCCACTAAATAATTTTTTAAACCTTGACATGTCGGCATTTATCTCACTTGATTTTTGAATGTTCTTTTTGCCATCAAAGTTTAACCAAAAAATAGAACCTATCGTAACCATTTCAAAATTATATGCTTTTAACTGAGCATAAGCATTTATTTGTGCTGCAAATCTTTTGGTACGTTCTGCCAAATCATGGTAAAAACCTTCTTCTAAACATTGTTTTAATTGTGCCAAGCCAGCCGCCATTGCTACAGGATTTCCAGAAAGTGTTCCCGCTTGATATACTGGTCCATCTGGCGCAATTTCCGACATAATTTCGGCACTAGCACCATAGGCACCTACAGGCAAACCGCCGCCAATTATTTTACCATAAGTATAAATATCTGCCTTAATTCCGTAAAGTTCAGATGCGCCGCCAAAAGCAACTCTAAAGCCAGAAATTACTTCGTCAAAGAATAAAAGCGTTCCGTTTTCTGAACACAATTTTCTAAGCTCCAGTAAAAAAGATTTGTCTTGTAGGAGCAAACCGTTATTTGCAGGTATAGGTTCAATAATCGCGCAGGCAATTTCATTTTTATATTTTTCAAAAGCTTCTCGTAATGCTTCAATATCATTTAGTGGCACAACAATAGTTTCATTTGCAAAACTTTCTGGAACTCCAGCACTGCTTGATGACCCTAAAGTAGCCAATCCGCTCCCAGCTTTCACCAACAATGAATCTGAATGACCGTGATAACAACCTTCAAATTTCAAAACTTTATCTCGTTTGGTATAACCTCGGGCCAATCGCAGAGCGCTCATAACGGCTTCTGTACCCGAACTTACAAATCTTATTTTTTCAATAAAAGGAATGTTGTTTAAAATGAGTTCTGCCAATTCATTCTCAAGCCTTGTTGGTGCGCCAAAAGTGGTTCCTTGACTTGCTGTTTCAATAATTGCAGTATAAATTGGAAGATTCATGTGGCCTAAAATGAGTGGTCCCCAACTGCAACAGAAATCTATGTAAGCGTTGTCATCTTCATCCCAAACATAAGGTCCAAAAGCTTTTTTAAAAAATATGGGTGGTCCGTCAACGGATTTAAAGGCTCTAACTGGTGAATTTACTCCACCTGGAAACAGGGTTTTGGCTTTTTCAAATAATTCTGCAGATTTATCTCTTTTCAACTTTTGCATGACTTTGTTTTGGGATTGCAAATTTAATCAATCCAAAAAGAATGGATGCTTTTATTACATAATCAATCTTCTACTTTGGTGTAAATAATTGATAACTCACCTATTGGCTTACCGTTACTCCAGAAGCCAATTGTGCTTAAGCTCGACATTGGTTCTGTTTTTTCTAGTAAAAGATAATCACTCATCTTCCAAAAAATTAGTGAATCGGTCAGATTTGTTTGACCTACTAAATCCGCTCCTAGAATCATGTAATTTGAGTTAGAAGATCTAAGTTTATCATTAGGTGAGACAGGTTCTTCATGTGAACTTCCAATTTTTTCATCTACATCATCATACTTATTAATGTGAAAATGAATTTTGTTTTTATCACTAATCTGTGTGGTATTTAACATAAAGTAATTGGAAAAGGTTTTACCTGCCGTTCGATCATTATTTCCCGTTACACAAATTATCCTAGCATTTGGGTTTATGGAATCGTAAGTACTGAGTGCGCCTGTTTTTAAATATTTAAAACCTGGTTGAACTAAGGTAAGTGATGCAACTTCATATTTATTTGTTTTACCATAAAGATTGGCCAGATTTGCGGCCAGTAAACCTCCAAGCGAATGACCAATAAAGTCTATTTTTTTGGGTCGGAAATTATACGTTTTTTCTATAAAACTAAAGGCATCATCAATATTGACATCTATTCTTTCGGCTTCTGTATCTGGCATAGGAACAAATGCGCCTGTTTGAAATTTTGGAAATAAAACTATAAAACCTTGTTCAATCAAGTGCAATATCCAATTGCCATAAGTTGCTGGGTTGGAAGCGCCATGACCGTGCAGAAAAACCACTAAATGTTCTTTATTGATGAGTGAATCTTTGGGACATATTAACCAAAATTTTTCATTGGATTCACCAAATTCATAAAACTTAAATTCTTGGGTCCTTCCTGGAAAGGAAAACATTGTTAAAAATATTAAACTAGTGATGAGGAGGTGGAAATTCTTCATATAAAATCGATTTAAAAGAATAAATTTACAAAGATTTTGGTTTAAACCTTAATTATTCGTTCTAAATGTGAAGTTAAATCCCAAAAGTTAGGGCTGACAAACAATTCTAATTTAAAATCATTGAAACATACAGTTCTATTTCTCATTTTTAATATAACCTTAATTTTTTGGTGTCAAAAAGTATGTTCTCAAAGAATTGTAGACCATTTACCCAGTACAGTCTTTCATAAAAATTACCACCAAATAGCTTACGATAATGATTTATTTAGAGGACTAGATTATTATTACACTCAAGGATGGATATATAAAGTGGCAAATGAAAAATTAGGTAATTTTTTTCTATACAAATCCTTATTTGGCGGATTTAACTCCCAACGAGTTAAAAATCAAATTTTTGTAATTGGTGCTGAATCTAGTGCATATACACCTACAAGTATCACTAAGCAAAATTTATTGGATACCGATAGACCATATTCTGCGACACTGACATTAAATTTCTCAAAAATTACCTTGGATACTATCCGTAATTTTAAATTATCTAGTGAATTAATTCTCGGTGTAATTGGTCCACTGGCATTGGGTAAGCAGATGCAAACGAGTATACACAAACTTACAAATAACGATGAGCCACAAGGTTGGAAATATCAATTAGAAAACAGTGCGTTGGTAAATTACAACTTAGCCATAAGCCAAAGAATAATAAATGTATTTAATGTATTGCGTGCAAATGTTCTTGGAAGAATGCAAGTTGGCACAATGAGCGATAGAATTTCATTGGGTGCAGAAGTGGAAACGGGAAACTTTCTTTCTAAATTTTCCAAAAATTTACAGTCCAAACAATTGTATTTCTATTATAATTCAGTGGCACACTTTACACTTTATGATGCAACATTGCAGGGAGGCATTTTTACAAAAAACATTTACACAATTGATTTTCAACACATAAATCACTTGAAATACGAACAGCACTTGGGCATTCAATTAATGCTTAAAAGATTTGCCGTTGGTTTCGATTTTGGAAATATCACCGAAGAATTCAAAATTAGTAAAAGCCACAGTTGGGGTGGAATTAATTTGACTTTTTACAGGTAAGAATTGCCATAGTTTAGTTTTAATTTTTTCACAGTGAAAGAAAATCCGTTTCTGTATTTGTGTCGCTCCTACTACAGTTTTTTTTAGAACTTTATCACTTTTTTAAGCATCAGAGAATATCCCACTTGTTATTTGAGACGCTCATTTGAATCGCATAATTCTTATCAATTCACTGAAATTGAACGAAAGGAAAATGCCATTTTGAGTAAAATAATCGAAAAATTCCTTTAATTTTGTGTAAAATTTAAAATAAATCAAATTTATGTCTGAAGCAGTAGCAACAAGCGAAATTCAAGAAATACTAAATCAATTCGGGATTAAAGAAATCAATAGCGGGGCATCAACCGGTTCAAAATGGTTTAAAACAAGGGGTGAAAACATAGATTCTTTTTCGCCAGTTGACGGAAAATTAATTGCAAGTGTAAGTTCGGCATCAGAAGCAGATTACGAAGCTGTTGTTCTAAAAGCGCAAGAAGCTTTTAAAGTTTGGCGTACTGTGCCAGCTCCAAAAAGAGGAGACATGGTGAGACAATTAGCCGATAAATTAAGACATTATAAAATGGCTCTTGGAAAACTGGTTTCTTACGAAATGGGAAAATCATTGCAAGAAGGTTTAGGCGAAGTTCAAGAAATGATTGATATCTGTGATTTTGCAGTAGGTTTATCGAGACAACTTTACGGACTAACAATGCACTCTGAAAGACCAAACCATAGAATGTATGAACAATACCATCCACTAGGAATTGTAGGAATTATTTCTGCATTTAATTTTCCAGTTGCTGTTTGGAACTGGAATACGGCTCTAGCTTGGGTTTGTGGTGATGTTTGCATCTGGAAACCGTCTGAAAAAACACCTATCACTGCTTTGGCTTGTCAGAAAATAACTCAAGAAGTTTTTGAAGCAAACGATATTCCCGAAGGAGTTTCCGGTTTAATTATCGGTGGAGCAGAGTTAGGAAAATTGATGGCAG
Organism: Flavobacteriales bacterium; assembly: GCA_038234235.1. Taxonomy (GTDB): domain Bacteria; phylum Bacteroidota; class Bacteroidia; order Flavobacteriales_D; family Crocinitomicaceae; genus JBBSUQ01. The sequence continues at coordinate 4,156 of JBBSUQ010000050.1, read as the reverse complement.
AAGACACAAGAGTTCCTCTAATTTCTGCAACAGGTTCTACACGAATGGGTAAATCTGTTGGTGCAGCAGTTGGCGCTCGTTTGGGGAGATCATTGTTGGAATTGGGTGGAAATAATGCAATAATTATAACACCATCAGCAGATTTGAAAATGGTTGTACCGGGAGCTGTATTTGGTGCGGTTGGTACTGCAGGACAAAGATGTACTTCTACAAGAAGAATAATTATACACGAAGATATTTACGATAAAGTAAAAGAATCTTTGGTTTCGGCTTACAAACAAATAAAAATTGGTGATCCTTTAAATGAAAAAAACCATGTTGGTCCATTAATCGATAAAGATGCGGTAAATACTTACTTGAAAGCATTGGAAAATGCCAAAAATGAAGGTGCAAGTATTTTAGTTGAAGGAAAAGTTTTAGAAGGAGCTGGATACGAATCTGGTTGCTATGTTCAGCCAGCAATTGTTGAGGCCAAGAACGAATACAAAATTGTGCAACACGAGACATTTGCTCCAATATTATACTTATTGAAATACAGCGGAAGTGTAGAAAATGCCATAAAAATTCAAAACAACGTACCACAAGGTTTGTCATCTGCAATAATGACCAACGAATTAAAAGAAGCAGAAGCATTTCTTACGGCTTGGGGTTCTGATTGTGGAATAGCCAATGTAAACATCGGAACATCTGGTGCAGAAATCGGTGGAGCCTTTGGTGGCGAAAAAGAAACTGGCGGCGGTCGTGAAAGCGGCTCCGATGCTTGGAAAGTTTACATGCGAAGACAAACCAATACAATAAATTATTCGGATAGTTTACCATTGGCACAAGGGATTAAGTTTGAGTTGTAGGGGAAGTTAAAATCTTATTAAATAATTTTAAAAAATTAAATTACTCCACAACAATTTTCTGATAGAACACACCCGCTTCATTTCTTAGTTCAAAGAAATACAAACCTGCATCTAAATGTGAAATATCTATTTTGCCATTTAAATCATTTTTCAAACTAACTTTTTTGCCACTGCTTGAAATACAATTTAATGTAGTTGCCTCGTTTATAAATTCTTGTGAAATTTGTAAATAATCTTTTGCCGGATTTGGAAATAGAAAATTAGCTTCATTTGAAACTTCATCTAAACCAACATAAAAATCAATTTCAGAGCCATAGCTGCCCAAATATTCTACCGAGCAATCATTGTAAACGTTGAATTTCCAATAACGTCTTTTAATACAACCTAAAATGCAATCTCCCCAGCCATAAGAATAGGTTAGTTCAATGCGATCTGAGAAAATAGTAGAAGTAATATCAGAGCCGTCACCCGACCAACCGCCACCGTTTGAGTATATTATTCCTGGAATTGTAAGTGCATAATCAGACATTGCTTTCATATTCAAAAATTTAGAAGTGTAAAATCTAACATCGTCAGTTACGTCACTTAAAGGGTAAGAAACATATTGAGCTACAATTAGATTATAATCCAAAATTAAATTGTCAATGGCAAAATTCCCTGTAGGAAAATTATTGTTTTTAAGTTGTTGCATCCAAACCTCATTCGAGTCAGCTGTTATATCAATATCATGAAACATTGGATTAAAAAAAGTATGAATTGCCAGAATGTTAACAACTGTATCACGGCCAGAAAGACTAACTGCATTGTGAACAGCAATTAAGGCATTTAATATTGTATCACTGTAATTAGTTGGAATTACTATACTGTCCTTATATGGATTACCATTATCATAAAAGCGTCTAACTGTCATTCTTTTAGCGTCTTCTTGATATGTGCTTATTAATGCCGAATCTTGGTAGCATGTGGATTGGACAATTTGACTCTGTGAAGACAGAGTGATAAGTATACCGAAAAAAATTAGTGCCGTTTTCATAGTTATTGTTTTATAACAGTTTTAATATCCTCAATTTCGCCATCGCATACTAGAATTCTATAAAACTTAAATTTTTAATTGAATTGGCAAACTGAATAATATTTGCAGGCGTTTGAGAATATATGTAATCTATATATCCAAAGTTTGAATTACGGAATTTGATTAAATTGTATTGATTTTCAAAATTTACAATACTTATAGAATCAGCCGTAGAGTTGAATTTTATGGTAATTTCCGACTCTATGACATCAAAGTACTTATTTTCAATTTCATCGTATTGTTTCCAATGATTTTCAATTTTTAGATATTGCCGATCTTTAAATGTTTCAGACTGTGTTTGAGCATTAATAAACTTCAAATTCAAAAAAGTAATAGCTAAAAATGATATTAGATGTTTTGAATATTTCATAAATAATTTTAATTATTAGTTTTGCAATTTAGGATAAAATCCCTAATCCGCCAAATTTTATTTAAAACTAAACGCTTTTACGAATTTACGTTAAAAACTTAATAGTTTTGCAAATTCCCCAAAATCTTCTCAGCTAAAACCGCACTCAGTTTATAATAACTCTCAACGCTCCAACCACCAACATGGGGCGAGAAAATAGTGTTTTCTGTTTGTAATAATTCTTGAAATTCTCTTGGTAAAGATTCTAAATCTAACTGCTCAAAACTGGCTTTTTCGTACTCGAAAACGTCTAGCCCGGCTCCTAAAACTTTTCTACTTTTTAAGGCTTTTAGCAGACTTTCGGTTTTTACTATTTTACCTCTGGAAAGATTTAATAGATAAAATGGTTTTTTGAGATTGGAATTGGACCAAGTTCATCATCTTTGGCCACTTCAAAAAGTTTAAGATACAATTTAGTGATTTTTAAATTTTCTATTAATTCATTTTCAGAATCTTTCAAGTATCGTTCGCTACTTTTCCAGTAATAAATTCCTCTTTCGACCTTTACCTTAGGTTTGCTACAAGAAACTATTGCTATTGAAAGGAGTAAGATTACAAATCGGTGCATTAAGAACTTTTTTCAAAGTTAAGGAAAGTTTTTTGAGGTTTTAATTAATTTAATACTTCACTCCACAACAACTTTCTGATAAATCACTCCATCTTTATTTCGAAGTTCAAAGAAATACATACCAGAATTTAAATGCGAAATATCTATTTGTCCAGAATTGTCAATATCCAAATTGATAATCTTCCCACTACTCGAATTGCAATTTATTGAAACAGCATCTTTTAAAAAATCGGGTTCAATTTGTAAAAAATCTTGCGCTGGATTTGGATAGAGGAAATTTGCGCTATTTGAAAGTTCATCCAAGCCAACATAAAAATCTATTGTAGAACCATAACTTCCTAAATATTCTACCGAACAATCATTGTAAACATTAAATTTCCAATATCTTCTAAAAGGACAGCCAACAGGACAATCACCCCAACCGTAAGAATATGTTAATTGTATGCGATCTGTGAAAATAGAATCAGTAATATCTGGGCCATCGCCACCAATCAAACCATAAGAAGTTGAAATAATTTGTGGAATATTTTGAACATATTCAGACAAAGCCTTCATATTCAATAATTCATTGGATTTAAACTTTACCTCCGCAATGGCAGGGTTTTGAGAAAATTGAAAATAATACACTTTCGTTAAATTATAGTTATCAATTATATCATCCACTAATGAATAACCAGTAGGAATTACATTATTCTTTAATTGCATCATCCAAAATTCAGAAGTGTCAGCCTTAATATATATATCTTTCAAATAAGGATCTAAAAATGTATGAATATTAAATATATCCACCACTGTATCTCGAGCAACTAAACCTACTGCATTATGCACGGCAACAAGAGCTTTTAAAACAGAATCACTGTGAGAAACAGGAATATTTACACTGTCTTTAAACGATAGATTCTGTTTGTAAAATTTCCTTACCGCCAATCGTTTGGCATCTGTTTGATAGAGATTTGTAATGGAAGTATCAGCGTTACAAGATGATTGAACTGTTTGACTTTTGCTTTGTAAAGCAAATAAAATTGTGAATAAATAAATATAGTTTTTCATGTTTTAATACTTCACTCCACAACAACTTTCTGATAAATCACTCCATCTTTATTTCGAAGTTCAAAGAAATACATACCAGAATTTAAATGAGAAATATCTATTTGTCCAGAATTGTCAATATCCAAATTGATAATCTTCCCACTACTCGAATTGCAATTTATTGAAACAGCATCTTTTAAAAAATCGGGTTCAATTTGTAAAAAATCTTG
>JBBSUQ010000049.1:0-19158 GCA_038234235.1 Flavobacteriales bacterium | reverse complement strand
TTTTTGGCATGTTCTCTATACTCCATTGCCTGAAGCAGCAATAGATGGAACTCAACCTTTTTATTGGACCAATGCTACAGATTCCCTCTTCGAAGGTCAAGAAGTAAGTTTCGCTGTAGATGTGAAAAATATTTACAAATACGATATGGATTCTCTTTTAGTCCGCTATTGGGTGGAAGATCAAAATCACAACCGAAAATATATAAATTATCCTAGGCAAGATTCACTTTTGGTAGGAGCTACTTTAAGAGATACCATTACTTTCTCCACACTTGGTTTAGGCGGATATAACATATTTTGGATGGAAGTAAATCCTTATGTCAACATGAGTTTTATAGAAACAGACCAGCCGGAACAAGAACATATTAATAATTTATTGCAAATACCATTTTATGTTGTCAACGATGATGTTAACCCTATTTTGGATGTGACTTTTAACGGACAACATATACTAAACGGTGATATTGTTAACCCAAATTCTGAAATTCTTATTACATTAAAAGATGAGAATGAGTTTCTCATTATGGATAATGTATCCGATACCACTCTTTTCGGAATTTACATAACGGATCCAAATGGAGTTCAGAAAAAAGTACATTTTGAAGACCAAACAGGAGGCGTGAATATGCAATGGATACCTGCAGATGCTCAAAACAAAAGATTTAAAATAATTTGGCCGGCAGAATTTACGCAAGATGGGAAATATTCATTGCTTGTTCAAGGAACAGACAGAAGCGGAAATTTATCAGGAGATTTGGAATACAAAGTAACTTTTGAAGTTATTAATGAATCCAGTATAACTTATTTAATGAACTATCCAAATCCTTTCAGTACCAGCACAAAATTTGTTTTCACATTGACAGGTACTGAAGTTCCGGAAGACATACTAATTCAAATTATGACGGTTACTGGTAGAATTGTAAGAGAAATATCGGAAGCAGAATTAGGACCAATACAAATTGGAAGAAACATAAGCCAATTCTCTTGGGACGGCACAGATCAGTTTGGCGACAGGTTGGCAAACGGTGTTTATTTATATACTGTAAAAGCCAAAATAAACGGAGAAGATATTTTGCACAGATCCACTGGCGCTGACCAATATTTCAAGAAAGAATTTGGTAAGATGTATTTGATGAGGTAAGAAGTTTTGACTTATTGATAAAATTATAAAACCATATTTTTATAAAATCACTTCAGTAAACCAAATTCAAGGTGTTGAAAGAGAAACAGGAATAATTTTTCCATTAAACCATTTGTTCCCGTTTAATGCAAAATCAACAATGTAATTTGCCATTTCTTCGGCACTTAACGGAGCTTTATATCCAGGGAATGCCTGTTCTAACATTTCTGTTTGAGCGGCACCTAAACAAAGACAGTTCATGTTGATTTTAGAATCTTTATATTCTTCTGCAAAGAGCTCTGTAAAACTAACCAATGCTGCTTTGGAAGTAGAGTAAGCTGTGAGTCCAGGGAATTTAATACTTCCTTGAAAACCACCCATTGAACTGATATTTACAATATGCCCGCCCGAATGTTGCATTTTTGGAAGAATGCACTGAACAGTAATAAAAACACTAAGTATATTGGTTTGGTAACTTTCCTGGAAATCTTGTTCAGTCAACTCAGTAAAAGGTTTGCTTACAAGATAACCGGCATTGTTTATTAAAACATCAATTTGTTCAAAAGGAGAAAATATATCATTTAACTCTGTTTTCAAATTTTTACTTTGTAAATCTATTTGATATGCCTTAACATTCGAGAAATTTTGAAATAAATTCAATACAGATTCTGATCGGGCTAAGGCAATAATTTGATAATCGGAATGAGCAGCAAGTTGGAGAACTATTTCTTTTCCAATTCCCTTGCTAGCTCCAACAACTACGCATGTTTTAGACATCATAAGTCAAGGTGACTTTTTCACTTGCTGGATGCGCTTGGCAAGATAAAACATAACCTTCAGCTACCTCTTCGTCTGTTAGACTATAGTTAAGATTCATTTTTACTTTTCCTTCTAAAACTTTCGCTTTACAAGTACAGCAAACACCACCTCTGCAAGAGTAAGGAGCATCGTAACCTTCTTTATCTAAAATATCAAGTATGGTTTTGCCTTCAGTAGAAATTTGAAGTTTTATTTTTTCGTCGTCTAAAAAGACAGTTACCTCACTTATTCCTGAAAAATCGGCATCAGTATCCGTTTCATTAGACTCCATTTTTACTGGTGTACTAAAAAGTTCAAAACGGATTTTATCGGATTTTACGCCAAATAACTCCAAGGTACTTTTTGCCGCAATAATCATTTCTTCTGGTCCGCACAAAAAGAACGCATCGGCTTGGAGTAAATCTAAATCATTTTTAATTAATTCGGTAATGGCGTTTTTATCTAATCGTCCTGCTTTGTATAGATTTTCAGAATTTTGAGACATGAAATGTAAAACTTCTACGTTCTTCAACTGTTCCAATTCAGCTTTGAACATTGCTGTATCACTCGTTTTATTTCCATAAAACAAACGCATTTTGGTTCCTAATTTTTCTGCTTCAAATGCTATAGACATAACAGGAGTTATACCACTTCCGGCTGCAAAAGCAACAATATTTTTATCTTCTGGTTTAAAAAGAAAAGATCCTTCTGGCTTGCCCACAATAAGTTTTGATCCGCTTTGTACTTTCTCATTAAACCATTGAGAAGCTCTTCCATTTTCAATTTTTTTAATTGCAACTGCTAAATCTTCGTCGGCTGCACTGCAAATTGAATACGAACGACGAATTTCTTCACCGTCAATAGTTAAAATAAAGGTAAGGTATTGACCTGGAATAAAATTAAATTCATTTTTCAATTCCGTGGGCAGATCTAAGACAATTTTTGTTGAATCTTTAGTAGGGTTGGAAACAGATTTTACTTCGATCTCATAAAATCCTTTCGGCAATTTTTGAGTTTCGTCTTTTTTTCCAAATATTTTTGAGAACAAAGCCATATTATTTATTCGTCGAATGAAACAATTAATTTTTCGCTAGTTGGATGTGCTTGACAAGTAAGAATAAAACCTGCGTCTACTTCATCTTGTTCTAGTGCATAATTTACATCCATTCTTGCCGAACCTTCTAAAATTTTCGCTTTACAAGTGCAACAAACTCCCCCTTTACATGCAAAAGGCAAATCTGCACCGGCCTTAAATGCAGCATCTAAAACGCTATCGCCATCAGATTTTAAAGCAAAATCGTATTTATCACCATCCACAATAATAGAAACATTCGCATCCACTTTAGATTCGTTAGGTAACTCAATAGCAATGTGTTTTTTATCTCCTGGAGAAGCAAACAATTCAAAATGAATGTGTTTAGCATCTACACCGTTTGCCAGCATACTTTCTTGCACTGCCAAAATCATATTTTCTGGACCACATACAAAAACTTCACTAACAGGAGTTCCTTTAATAAAGGCATGAAATAAAGAGTTACATTTTGGCAAATCTATTCTTCCTTTTTGAATACTGTTTCCCAAACTTTCTCGGGATAAAATATGAATCAAACGAAAACGTTGCATGTGCAAATTCTTCAATTCTTCTAATTCTTCTCTAAATATTATCGATGAAAAAGATTTATTTCCAAAAAACAAGGTTACATTGCTATTTGGTTCATCTTGAAGTATAGTTTTTATTAGAGAAATTATTGGAGTGATACCACTTCCTGCAGCGAAAAAGACATAGGATTTTGCATTTTCATTGTGAAACTCACAAGTAAAATTACCCATTGGGGTCATTACCTCAATTTCATCACCTATTCGTAAGCTGTCATTGGCAAAACCCGAAAATCTTCCTTCTAATACTTTTTTAACAGCAATTCGCCATTCTTTTTCAAACGGTGCTGAACATAATGAGTAAGACCTGCGTAATTCTTCACCAGAAATTAGTGATTTTAATGTAAGATATTGACCCGACTTATAAGAGTACTCGTCCTGAATTTCTTGAGGCACATCAAAGGAAACAGATACTGAATCATCGGTTTCCTTGCGAATATCTTTAACTTTTATTTTGTGAAACTTTGGAGTCATTTATACGATTTTAGCGCCTGCAAAAATAATAAAACTATGTCAATTTGCAAGTCTATATTTTAGGTGATTTCATTCTATCAAACTAATAAAACATAAATTTAACATCTGCAACATCATTTCAATGAGTTAAAAATTTGCCATTGACTTTTTAAATAATTATTTTTGTAACTATGGTAAACTCTGAATTGGAAAATAAGAATAGAGCAGAATTGGAAAGAATATTCCAAGATAAAATTGATAGGGATATAAAAATAGAACCTAAAGATTGGATGCCGGACGCATACCGTGATACTTTGGTACGTCAAATATCACAGCATGCTCATTCAGAAATAGTAGGAATGTTGCCAGAAGGTAATTGGATTACGAGAGCTCCAAATTTAAGAAGAAAGGCTGTTTTGCTTGCTAAAGTGCAAGACGAAGCCGGACATGGACTTTATCTTTACAGTGCTGCTGAAACTTTGGGTGCTGATAGAGAAGAAACTATTGATGACCTACATTCGGGTAAAGCAAAATACTCTTCTATATTTAATTATCCTACAACTTCTTGGGCCGATATGGGCGCAATTGGATGGTTGGTTGACGGAGCAGCAATAATGAACCAAGTGCCACTATGCAGATGTTCTTATGGACCGTATGCCAGAGCGATGGTTAGAGTTTGTAAAGAAGAATCTTTTCACCAAAGACAGGGATTTGAAATAATAGCCCATCTCGCAAATGGTACACCTCAACAAAAAGAAATGGCTCAAGAGTCTTTCAACAGATGGTGGTGGCCTTCATTAATGATGTTTGGACCAAACGATGCTGAGTCTAAACACACGGTTCAATCCATGAAATGGAAAATAAAAAGAAGCACGAATGACGAATTACGTCAACAATTTGTAGATGTAACAGTTCCACAAGCCGAAATGATTGGATTAACAGTTCCTGATAAAGATTTAAAATGGAACGAAGAAACGCAACGCTACGATTTTGGCGAAATAGATTGGAGTGAATTCTGGAATGTTGTAAAAGGCAACGGCCCATGTAATAAAGAACGAGTTGAAGCTCGCAAAAATGCCAAAGACAACGGTTTGTGGGTGCGGGAAGCTGCACTGGCTCATGCAGAAAAAAGAAAAGCACTTCAACAAATTCAGCCAAAAAAAACTGCCTGAATTAAAATTTAAACAAAAAAATATGTCAAAAGAATGGCCACTTTGGGAAGTATTTATCCGAAGCAAACAAGGATTAAGTCATAAACATGTTGGTAGTTTAAGAGCTACAGACGCCACAATGGCTGTTGACAATGCACGTGATGTTTATACAAGAAGATCTGAAGGAATAAGCATTTGGGTAGTAGAATCAATTCATGTTTTTGCAAACGACCCAACAGAATCAGATAGTTTATTTGAACCTGCTGATTCAAAAATTTACCGCCATCCAACATTTTATGATGTGCCAGATGGCATTTCTCACATGTAATTGCCTCTAGAATGAACGAACTTTTTGAATATACTATAAGAATGGCTGATGACAGCTTAATTCTTGGTCAAAGATTAGCAGAACTTTGCGGACATGGCCCTATACTGGAAGAAGACATAGCTTTAACGAATATCTCTTTAGATTTAATAGGTCAAGCTACTTCATTGCTTAATTATGCAGCAGAAATTGAAGTTGGAAACAGAACAGCCGACGATTTGGCTTTTTTGCGATATGGCACTGAATATAAAAATTTACTTTTAACAGAGCAGCCTAACAATGATTTTGCACATACTATGGTTCGGCAGTTTTTCTTTGATTCATTTAGAAAACCATTTTACGAAAAACTTCAACTTAGCACAGATAAAACTTTAGCAGCTATTGCAGAAAAATCTTTAAAAGAAACAAAGTACCATCTCAAACATTCATCTGAATGGGTAATTAGGTTGGGCGATGGAACTGAAGAATCTCGTGAGAGAATGGTTGTTGCAGTTGAAGCATTGTATAAATATACGGCTGAACTTTTCTTTATGGATGATGTTGATCAGAAATTATTGGAACAAGGAATTGCAGTCGACCTCAATGAAATTCAAAAAGAATGGAATAGATATGTAAATGAAATATTTTCTGAAGCCACTTTAGAAATTCCAGAAAACGGTTGGGTACAATCTGGCGGCCGATTGGGCAAGCATACAGAACATCTTGGTTACCTTTTGGCAGACATGCAATATATGCAAAGAGCTTATCCGGGAATGACCTGGTAATGAATTGGTAATGACAGAAAACGAAATATTAGAAATATTAGAAACAGTAAATGATCCGGAAATCCCTGTTTTAACGATTGTGGATTTAGGAATTGTAAGAAAAATATCTGTTGACAATGAAAAAATAGAAATCACCATTACTCCAACTTACACTGGTTGTCCGGCAATGTTGGTGATAGAAAAAGATATAAAAGATGCTCTAATTCAAAAAGGTGTAAAAGAAGAAAATATTAAAATTGCCACAAGTATTTCTCCAGCTTGGACAACCGATTGGCTTTCAGAAAATGGAAGAAAAAAACTTGAAGAATATGGCATAGCACCACCTGTTAATGAAGTTGACAAGAGTTTGTTATTTGCTGAACCAACACCTGTTCCCTGTCCCATTTGTAAAAGTAAAAATACGAAAATGGTGAGTCAATTTGGTAGTACATCTTGCAAGGCACATTACCAATGTAAAGATTGCCTCGAACCTTTTGATTATTTTAAGTGTTTAAAATAATAAAATATTGATATGAAAAAAAGTAAGTATTTATTTATCCTCTCAGTTTTACTGTTTTTTGCCTGCAAGAATAGTACAGACAGTTTAAACGATTTTGTTAAAACAGAACAATTAACCAACGACGAAACTGTAGATGAATGTTATTTAGAAGATTTTACACATCTTATAAACGCCAAACAATTTAAAGATTTATTGGAGACACAAGAAATAACAAATGATACCATGTGGATGAATGAAGGAGCAGATAAATGTTTTATTTCTAAAACGACTGGTTGCCCATCAATCACTGCTTATTGGAAAAACAAAGATTTTTCGGACTTAATAAAAATTGATGCAGTTGACCACGTAATGAATGCAAAAGATTCTGAAGACTATATTTACTGTAACAGTTTAAAATCGAAAACAGGAATTGAAATGCGCATGTCATTAAAAAAATTAATTAAACTTAATGGCGACGATATTACATTTAAGGGATTTGGTAATAAGAATGGCGGAATGATTACATCTTTTGGCGATGGCATGTTGAAAGGCGAAAACCTTATTGTTTATTTAGATTATGAAAATGCCAGAGAAGGAAATTTTAACTATCCAAAGATATCGCAATCTGACACTGATTTTTCTACAAATAATTCAGAATTAGACACCAAAGATTTGGTTGTCGTGAAAATGGAAAAAGTATATACGCCTTTAAAATAATTTGATTGAAAAAAATTCTTTTAGCATTTTCGCTACTACTGTTTACTTCTAGTATTAACGCTCAAACAGGATTTGAAACTTCAGGTGTAGAAATTCTCATGAAAACCGACGCCAATCATGCCTATTTAAAGCAATATGTTGGTGATTGGAGCGTAAATGCTGAAATGTGGATGGGTGATGACAGCAATACCGTTCAGAAAATAGTATTATACGGCACCGTGACAAGCTTATTAGACAATCGATTTACAAAAATTCACATCAATGGATTTATTGGAAAAACTGTTTTTGAAACGGATTTTATTTTAGGATTCAACACATTAACTGAAAAAGCTGAATTGAGCGAAATGAACAACTTGACTACCGAAATGAATTATTACCGTGGAATATGGGAAACGGTTGCAGAAAAATTACTTTTGAGCAGCACAGCAACCAATCCTTTTGATGGCAGTGATATTAAAATTGAAAAAGAATTTCTCTTTTTAGATGCCAATAATTTTACTGTTTCTAATTTCGATTACAGCACAGGCGAAAGAAAACTCACCATACAATTTGTCTTTACAAGGGTTTAAACTAAGTTATTTAAAAACCTTAATTATCTAAAAGTTCGTAATTATTTATTTTTCTTAATTTTAAGTGACGATTGGCGCTGACCATTGTTGGTAACATTTTTATCATAAGAAATATAAATACTCCTCTTATTAATAAATGTATTATCAATTTAAAATCAAAAGTATTAACCAGCGATAACATAAGAATTAACGTGTACAACGAGAAAAGTATAAATGTAAACCAAAAGCCTAAAAACTTCCCATTTGACATTAATATAGCACCAAGCGTATACATTACAAAAAAGAAACAATCAATGGCAACAACTATATACAAAGCCGATGGATATTTCATCAATATATCATAGAACGAATAAATTTCGTATGCGCCAACCAACAACGACCCAATTGCAATTAGCCAAAAAATTGCACTGTGTCCTTTTATTTGTTTTAATGGATGCGTTTTATTTGTAGGTGCATGCAATCCATCAAACATAAGATCTAGAGTTGAGTTGCGTTCAACCAATTTCAATTCTAAATTACCTAGAGTAGAATCATTAAATTTGATTCCTTTAATTAATCCAGATGCATTAGGAAACTGTTTAACCAACTCGTCGTTATACCTGAGTTCAATATTTTTATAACCTTTTTCCCATTGAGCAATTACAACATTATCGGGATTATTAGGAAATGGGAATTTTTTCTGGAAGTCCATGGATTAAGTTTTGTTTGATTTTTAAGTGGATAAATATAGGGAAATATTTAGAATGATAGCAAAGAAAAAAACCCATTCGAATTAACAAATGGGTTTTATTTTACTATAATGTATTTACAAGTGTCAAAAAATTATCTCATCACTCTAAAAACGGATAACGGTAATCAGAAGCTGGTATAAACGTTTCTTTGATTGTTCTTGCAGAAGTCCATCTTAACAAATTCATCATTGCTCCTGCTTTGTCATTCGTGCCCGAACCTCTTGCTCCACCAAATGGTTGCTGACCAACAACTGCACCTGTTGGCTTGTCATTAATGTAAAAATTTCCAGCAGAATTTATAAGTTTTTTCATTGCAGTATCAATAGCATATCTATCATTTGAAATTATAGAACCTGTTAATGCATAATCAGATGTTTGATCTAAAATATCTAAAGTTTTAACAAAGTCTTTCGGTTCGTAAACAAAGATTGTCAATACGGGTCCAAAAATTTCTTCACACATACTTTTAAACTTAGCATTTGTAGTAACGATAACTGTTGGATGAATGAAATATCCTTTTTTCTTATCGCACTTACCTCCTACTATTATTTCAGCATCTTTTTGTTTTGCAGCATGGTCAATGTAACTTTTAATTTTATCAAAAGAACGTTCATCAATTACTGCATTAATAAAATTAGTATTGTCTTCAGGAGAACCAATTTTGAAACTTTCAACCTGTTTTACCAATTCTTTTTTAACATCCTTCCATATATTAGAAGGAATATAAGCTCTTGAAGCAGCCGAACATTTTTGACCTTGATATTCAAAAGCTCCACGTGAAAGTGCAGTTGCCACTTCTATTGCGTTAGCAGATTCGTGAACCATCACAAAGTCTTTTCCACCAGTTTCACCAACTATTCTTGGATACGTTCTGTATTTTTCAATATTGTTTCCTATTTCTTTCCATAGATTTCTAAAAACTCCTGTAGATCCAGTGAAGTGTAAACCAGCAAAATCTTTGTGTTTAAAAACTACTTCTCCCGCATCTGGTCCATCAACAGAAATCATATTTATAACACCATCCGGAAGTCCAGCGGCTTTAAATAAATCCATTATAACTTTTGCAGAATACATTTGTGTTTCGGCAGGTTTCCAAACAATAACATTTCCCATCATTGCAGGCGCAGCACAAAGATTAGCAGCAATAGATGTAAAATTAAATGGAGTAACAGCAAATACAAATCCCTCTAAACCTCTATATTCTAATCTGTTCCACATTCCTGGAAGTGATTCTGGTTGTTCTTTATAGATTTGAGTCATGTATTGAACATTAAACCTGAAAAAATCGATTAACTCGCAAGATGCGTCAATCTCTGCTTGATAAACATTTTTAGATTGACCAAGCATTGTGGCTGCGTTCATTTTATCTCTAAACGGACCAGCCAGCAAATCTGCAGCTCTTAGGAAAATTGAAGCTCGGTGTTCCCAACTTAAATTAGACCAATTTTCACGAGCTTTCATTGCTGCATCAATTGCTTTTGTTACATGAGATTTATCACCGAAATGATAATGTCCAATCACCTTTGAATGATCATGGGGCGGTCGAATTTCTTTTTTATTTTTTGTTTTAACCTCAACACCACCAATATACATAGGAACTTCCAAAGGTTTTTGTTTCAACATTGCCTTATACTCTTTTAAAAGACTTTCTCTTTCTTTAGAACCTTTGGCGTAAGACTTAACCGGTTCATTTACTGCTACCGGAACTTTGAAAATTGCGTTTGACATATTTAAATATTTATTGCAAAAGTAAGGAAAGTTGTGTATTCTTGCAATTGAAAACGAGATGAAAAGACTTCTAATCATTTACTTATTTAGTTACACCTTGCTTTTTCCGTCCATATTGTTCGGTCAGACTGAGACTTTTACCTATAACGATTACCAACAAGAAAAGAATTTAAGTCAAAAAGCATATATTGCTTATGTATTGTATGACGTCTACCTAAGAAATGATCTCGATTCTGCTTTAGTGATCTCAAAAGATTTGTTGGCTCATAATGAAATTGAAAACAATGACTATGCTTTTGGCATAGGAAAATTGGTTTTGGGAACTTATCAATTTCGGAGTGGAAAAGTAAACGAAGGAATTTTAAATTTAAGAATAGCCGAAAAGATTTTTAAACAATTAGAAAATTACGAAGAATTAACTGAAGTTTTGAGTTCATTAGGGAATGCCCATGTATATAAAGGAGAACCTAGCAATGCAATTCCATTTTATCAATCATCAATTAAATACGGTAAACTTTCACCTAACAAAAGCACCAGTTATATTGCTTATATAAATTTAGCCATAGCACTTAAAAACATGAACCAGCTTGATGAAGCTGAGAAAAATGCTAATATTTATTTGGCACTGGCAGAAAAATACAATAAAAAAGAAGCCATGGGCACAGCAATTTCTACCTTGGCTAATATTGAAGATTTAAGAGGCAATAAAGAGAAAGCTACCGAATATCTTAAAAAAAGTATTTTACTTTATTATGATGGAGGTTCTAAAAACCAACAAGCGAGTGCGTATAACAATTTAGCTATAAATAATTTCACCAACGGATTAATGGATGAAGCCGAAAGCAATTTTTTGAAAGGATTGGAATTGCGATTAGAGATTAAAAATGTGCACATGGTGAGCGAAAGTTATTATAACCTTGGTGAATTTTATGCCATTTCAAAAAAATACGACCAATCTATAGAAAATTACATTTATGCTTATGATGTAGCTCAGGAAGGTGGTTTTCTTCAAGAAGCAGGAGATGCCGCTTTGGCTTTGGCTGAACTTTATAAAGAACTAAATAACACAGAGAAATCATTGGAATATTATAAAGTTTACTCGGAATTGTTAGTAAAGCAAAAAGACAAAATGAATGCTGAATTACTAAACAACCCAATTTTAGAAGACAATATTCGCAACGAAATGTCAATAAAACGAATGCAAAAAAGGGAACTTTCGTTAATCGACCAACTCTACAATGAAAAAAGAAATAAATGGTTGTTGGCCGGACTTTGTATTGCGATTACAGTTTTAGCAATTCTTTTGTTAAGTAGAAAAAAGAAAACTGTTTAATTATTATTTTAGAATAAAATTGTATTCAACTTAAAATAATGCAATTAACACATTTAATTCATTCGATGTGGATAAATCAAATTGAAAGTTGGTATAAAAACCTGAAATATCATTCCACTTTCCAAATTTTTAAAAGTATAATAACCTTTCATAAAACCAATTTCAGATTTTAGCTCACAACCACTAACGAAATCGTATTTTTCGCCATGCTTTAAAATGGGTTGTTCTCCAATTACTCCTTCTCCAGAAACGTGTTGATCATTGTTCAAAGAATCATAAATAAACCAATCTCTATGCAACAATTGCACGGTTGCGGGATTGCTATTGTGTATTTCTATTTTGTAATTGTAGAAATAAGAAGTCTCGGAAACTTGAGATAAATCAGGACGGTACTGTGTTGCTACCGTAATTTTTATGCCTTCCGTAATTTCTGTTTTAATACTCATAACCAATTCCAAAAATAAAAAAAAATTCTCTTAAAAAAAACTCCTTTCGTCAATTTTTAAAATAAATCTTTTGAAATAACCTTCTGCCTGCATTAAATTATTATTTAGAATTATTCTAAATTATCAGAATAGTCGCGTTTTAACAAACTTTAGACTAAACAAATATTTATTTTTGCGCAGTTATTTATAAAACGCTTTTATACATGTCCAAGACAGTAAAGCTTAAAAAAGGCCTCGATATAAAGTTGGCCGGTTCAGCTGAAAAAATTGTGATCGATATGCCATTGCCGAAAACAGTTGCTTTAAAGCCAGCTGATTTTCATGGTATGATGCCAAAAATGGTAATAAAAGAGGGCGAGCGTGTTTTGGCAGGCGCTGCAGTCTTTTACGACAAATACAGAGAATCCATAAAATGTGTGTCGCCTGTTAGTGGTACCGTTCGTTCGATAATACGAGGAGATAAGAGAAAGATTCTTGAAGTTCTTATTGATGTCGACAGCCAAATAGAATACGCTGAAAATTTTGGTCCAATTGATGTTGCTGGAATGGATGGTGCGCAAGTAAAAGAGATTTTACTAGAAAAAGGACTTTGGTTATACATTAAACAGAGACCAATTGATGTTGTTGCCGATCCAGCGCAAACACCGAAAGCAATTTTTATTTCTGGTTTTGATTCTGCTCCACTCGCTGCTGATTTAGATTTTATTCTTCACGGAAGAGGAGCTGATTTTCAAGCAGGAGTTGATGTATTAAAAAAATTGACCAGTGGCAATGTCAATATTTCAATAAACAGTGACGCACCTGCAGATGCTGCAATTGCAAACTGCAAAAATGTTGTTTTCCACAAAATATCAGGTCCCCATCCGGCAGGAAACGTTGGCACGCAAATTCACCATATTAGTCCAATAAACAAAGGTGAATTTATTTTCACTGTTAACGCCCAAGATGTTGCATTAATAGGTAGATACTTTAATACCGGTAAATACGATGCAACAAGATTGGTCGCACTTACAGGTTCGGAAATAAAAAATCCTAAATATTACAGGTTACTTTCAGGAAGCAATATTCATGATTTGTTGACTAATAATTTGAAACAAGAGCACGTACGTGTAATTAGCGGAAATGTACTTACAGGAGATAAAATAGATAAAGTAAACGGATACCTTGGATTTTACCACAATCAAATTACGGTAATTCCTGAAGGCGATCAATACAAGTTTTTCTTAACAAAAGGATGGCTCGGACCAGGTTTTGATAAATTTTCTAATTCAAGATTATTTCCTACGTTTCTTGTGAACGCTTTTGCTCCTAACAAAAAATATGTTTTAGACACCAATTTAAATGGTGAAGAAAGAGCATTTGTTGTTACTGGAGAATTAGAAAAAGTATTTCCTTTCGATATACTTCCAATGCAATTAGTAAAAGCTGCCATAACAGATGACATAGATGCTATGGAAAGTTTAGGCATTTATGAAGTTGCTCCGGAAGACTTCGCTTTGTGCGAATATGTTTGCACAACAAAAATTAATATACAAGACAAAATACGCAGAGGTTTGGATTTGATCCAACAAGAATGCATGTAATTTAAAGATACTACGAGTGAAATTTTTAGAAAATGTATTGCATAAATGGGAACCTAAATTTTCCAAAGGTGGAAAATTAGAAAAATGGAATCCATTATTTGAGACACTGGCAACTTTCGCCTTTTCTCCAAAACTAGTTACCCAAAAAGGATCTCATATTCGTGATGGAGTAGATCTTAAGCGAACAATGATGACCGTAATTTTTGCGCTTGTTCCTTGTTTGATATTTGGGATTTACAATACTGGACATTGGGAAATGGTTGCGGCTTCAGGAAACAGAGACTTAGTTTTTTGGGCAGATATGGGCACCAAATTTTTAATGGGATTAAAAGTAGTTTTACCTATTTTATTAGTATCGTATGGTGTTGGATTAGGAGTCGAATTTATGTTTGGTATGTTCCGCGGACATTCTTTACACGAAGGATTTTTAGTTTCAGGGATGCTTATTCCTTTAATTATGCCTGCTGATATAGATTTATGGATGGTAGCAGTTGCAACAGTATTTGCTGTGGTGATTGGAAAAGAAATATTTGGTGGCACGGGAATGAACATCGTTAACATTGCCCTTACTGCAAGAGCATTCTTATTCTTCGCTTATCCTACTTACATGTCTGGCGACAAAGTTTGGATGGCAGGAAAAGAAGCAGATGGCTTTACAGGTTCAACAGCATTGGGTGACTTAGCGACATTTACATCGAATAAGGCAGTTGTTGCAGGAGAAGAAGTAATGAATGGTGTAGAACATCTCACAGCCTTCTCCAATAACTATTCAGTTTGGGACAGTTTCATGGGATCTATTCCAGGTTCAATTGGTGAAACTTCAGCATTGGCCTGTTTAATTGGTGCATTTATACTTATTTGGACCGGTGTTGGTTCGTGGAAAATCATTACGTCGTTCATCGTTGGTGGATTGGCTGGTGGTTTATTAATGAACTTAATTGGTGGAAACGCTTACATGGATTTACCGCCGTATTATCATTTAATTATTGGAGGATTTGCATTTGGAGCTGTATTTATGGCAACCGATCCTGTTACTGCCTCTCAAACATCGTCCGGCAAATGGATATATGGGTTTGTTGGAGGACTTTTCGCAATACTTATTCGTGTATTCAATCCAGCATATCCTGAGGGAGTAATGTTGTCCATACTATTTATGAATGTTATGGCACCAATTATTGACCATTACGTTATACAATCAAATGTGAAACGCAGACAAAAACGATTAAAACTTAAAACAGCATAATCATGGCAGTTAATAGAGATAGTAACGGATATACTTTTGGATTTGCCATTGCATTAGTTGCGGTAGTTGGAACTTCATTGGCATTGATAGCAACCGGATTGAAACCTTTGCAGCAGAAAAACGAAGTTATTAAACAGAAAATGGAAATTCTTCGTGCCATGCTTACCAAAGAGGAAATGAAAAAAGTTGATCGAAAAAATGCAAATGAAAAATTCGACCAGTACATTGATTTAGAAAAAGCAGTTGTATTAGATATAAATGGTAATGTAAAAGAAGGTGCAAAAGCTTTTGATGTAGATATCCGAAAAGAATACAAGGATAAGGAAATGAAAGACGGTGACCGCAATTATCCAATGTTTGCAGGTAGTAAAGATGGTAAAACAATTTACATTATTCCAGTAGTTGGTAAAGGACTTTGGGGTCCAATTTGGGGTAATCTTGCATTGGGTGAAGATCAGTCAACTATTGATGGTGCTTCATTCGGACACAAAGGAGAAACGCCAGGATTGGGTGCTGAAATTTCACAACCATTTTTTGTAAATCGCTGGATAGGTGAAAAAATAACAAATGAAAGTGGTGAGTTCGAAACATTCGAAATTGTGAAAGACGGATCAGGAGGCAAACCTAAAAAAGTGGATGGAATTACAGGTGGTACTATTACATCAAAAGGTGTAGAAGAAATGGTAAACCGTTGCATGGTTCCTTATGCAGTTTATTTTAAAAACAATAAAAAATCTTAAGATATGAGTGAAGTTGCAGTAAAATCAAGAGCTCCTAGAGAACCGCTTTTTTCTAAAAAGAACAAGCGACTTGTAACAGATCCATTGTCTGACAACAACCCAGTTACCATTCAGGTTCTTGGTATTTGTTCTGCCTTGGCAATTACCGTTCAGGTGAAGCAAGCATTGGTAATGGGCGCATCGGTTATATTCGTAACTATGATGGGGAATTATGTAATCTCTTTGTTGAGAAATTTAATTCCATCAAGAATTAGAATTATAGTACAACTAGTTATTGCTGCATCATTAGTAATTATTGTTAATGAATTGCTAAAAGCATATATGCCAGATGTATCAGAGCAACTTTCTGTATTCGTAGGATTGATTATTACGAACTGTATCATCATGGGAAGATTTGAAGCATTTGCTATGGGTAACAAACCTTGGCCTTCCCTACTCGATGGTTTTGGAAATGGTTTAGGTTATGCAATTCTATTAGTAATTGTAGCCGTTTTTAGAGAACTTTTTGGCTCGGGAACACTAATGGGTTACCAAATATTCGGTAATTCATTGCCAAATGAAGAAAGCGGATTGTACACAATTGGATATGTAAACAACAACTTATTTATTTTGCCTCCAATGGCACTTATCATTGTTGGAATAATCATTTGGGTGCAACGTTCAAGAAACAAAGCTTTGATTGAAGATCATTGAGAAATTTAGGGATAGAAATTTAGGGATAGAATTCAAGTAAGAGAATTCAAGTAAGAAATTTAGAGACAATTTAAAACATTAGAAATAACATTTATATCATTATAAAATGCAAGAAACTATAAATATTTTCGTCAAAGCCATATTCTCAGAGAATATGATTTTTGCCTACTTCCTTGGAATGTGCTCTTATTTGGCCGTGTCCAAGACAGTAAAAACAGCAGTTGGTTTGGGTGCAGCAGTAATATTTGTACTTACTGTTACAGTTCCCTTAAACTATTTGCTTGAAAATTATCTTTTGAAAGAAGGCGCACTAACTTGGTTAGATCCATCTTTTGCAGATATTGATTTGAGCTTTTTATCATTCATTATGTTCATCGCAGTTGTAGCTTCAATGGTACAATTGGTAGAAATGTTGGTAGAAAAATTCTCTCCAGCACTTTACGGAGCATTGGGAATCTTCTTGCCACTTATTGCAGTGAATTGCTCTATATTGGGTGGTGCATTGTTTATGCAAGAAAGACAATATTCTACAATTTTAGATGCAACATCATTCGCTCTCGGTTCGGGTGTTGGTTGGTTCATTGCTATTGTTGCAATTGCGGCAATTAGAGAAAAAATTAAATATTCTCACGTTCCAGCTCCCTTAAGAGGTTTGGGAATTACATTTATTATTACAGGATTAATGGGTATGGCCTTCATGAGTTTTATGGGAATTAAATACGGTGAAGAGGGTAAAACAGATGACGTGACTATACAACCTACTTCACAAAATAACATGAATAACATTGATCCTAATATTTCAGGACAAGTTGATTTAGAAACTACAAAATTCATAAAATAATGGGAACTACATTACTCATAACAATAGCAGCGTTTTTGGCAGTAATTCTTGCCTTAACATCCATGTTACTTTTTGCAAAAGCAAAATTATCTCCTAAAGGTGTTATCATTGTAAACATCAACCATGGCGAATTGGAATTAGAAGTTGATGGCGGTAGTACCTTATTAACAACTTTAAGCAATAAAGGAATTTTCTTACCATCCGCTTGTGGTGGTGGTGGAACTTGTCTTCAATGCCGCTGTCAGGTATTGAGTGGCGGAGGCGAAATATTGCCAACTGAAGTTCCATTTTTCTCTCGTAAAGAAATAGCTGATAAATGGCGTTTGGGTTGTCAGGTAAAAGTAAAAGAAAACATGGAAATCCATGTGGAAGAAGAAGTACTTGGAATTAAAGAATGGGAGGCAGTTGTAGTTTCTAATTACAGCGTAGCGTCTTTCATTAAAGAATTTATAGTTGAAATTCCAGAAGACATGGATTACAGAGCAGGAGGTTATATTCAAATTAAAATACCTGTATGTGAAGTTAAATATTCTGATTTCGATATAGTTGCGCATCCAGATGAACATCCGGGAGAGCCTGATAAATTTAAGGCGGAATGGGACAAGTTTAACCTTTGGCCTTTGGTAATGAAAAACGACGAAGAAGTTGTAAGAGCTTATTCAATGGCTTCTTACCCTGCTGAAGGTCGTAAAATTATGTTGAATGTAAGGATTGCTACTCCACCTTGGGATAGAGCAAGAAATGGTTGGATGCAGGTTAATCCGGGTATTGCTTCATCTTATATCTATAATTTGAAAAAAGGAGACAAAGCAATAGTTTCTGGTCCTTATGGAGAATTTTTCATCAACGATTCTGAAGCAGAAATGCTTTATATTGGTGGTGGAGCTGGAATGGCACCAATGCGTTCTCATTTATATGAACTTTTCAGAACAATAAAAACAAATAGAAAAGTTTCTTATTGGTATGGTGGTCGTTCTAAAAGAGAATTGTTTTACATAGATCATTTTAGAGCCTTGGAAAAAGATTTTCCAAATTTTAAATTCTACATGGTACTTTCAGAACCAATGCCAGAAGATAATTGGACGGTAAAAGAAAATATGGAAAGTGAAGGTGACGGATTTGTAGGATTTGTGCATCAATCAGTAATAGATAATTATTTAAATTCTCACGAAAGTCCAGAAGATATAGAATTTTATTTCTGTGGACCTCCAATGATGAACAACGCAGTGGTAAACATGTGCGACGAATGGGGAGTTCCAAAAGAGAACGTAAGATTTGATGATTTTGGTGGGTAAGATATAATTTTCATAGGGACATGATGTTTTTGTTTCCAAAGACGTAATTTTTTTAAATCTTGTTCCCAAAATTTGTTTTCTTACGATCTGTTATCTATTGATATTACAGCTTTGTTTTGTCTTTTTAAATAATGGTAGCATATTTCAAAATAATTGGACGTATTTTTTTAAATATTTGGACGCGAATTTTTAAATATTTGGACGTGAATTTTTTTTAAACACTTGTACGCGAATTTATTTTAAACATTGGGACGTATTTTTTTAAACATTGGGACGCGATGAATCGCGTCCCTACCGTTTAAAAAAATCGCAATGCAATTACAATAAATTTCTGGAAATATTATTCGGTCTGGCCAATTTCAATTTTAAAATTGTTAACCATGCTTTCATTCCAAAAACATCTGGTCTGTATGGAAGTCCGTGTGCATCCTCCAAAGAATTAATTTCAATTGGTTTAATTTTTTCCAGTACCAATTCATAAAATAAACAATTTG
>JBBSUQ010000048.1:0-19313 GCA_038234235.1 Flavobacteriales bacterium | reverse complement strand
TTATATCACTTTCAGAATTAAAAATACCTATTGCTCCGCCATAAAACTCTCTTTTTACTGGTTCTAGTTTAGCAATTAATTCCAACGCTTTAGGTTTTGGAGTTCCTGACAATGTTCCTGCAGGAAGACAATGATTAAAAAGCGATAAATTATCTTTTCCATTGGTCATTGCTTTTACTTCGCTTACCAAATGAAAAACGTGGCTAAATTCCTGTAATTCCTTGAATTTTGTTATTTTTACTTCGTTGCAATATTTACTTAAATCGTTGCGTGCAAGGTCTACAAGCATCGTGTGTTCAGAATTTTCTTTTTCATCACCAATTAAGAATTCTACCGCTATTTTATCTTTTTCTAAATCTCCTGATTTTTTCACAGTTCCTGCTATTGGATGAATAATTGCCTCTTTTTTATTTATAATCAATTGTGCTTCAGGAGAACTTCCGAATAAACGGTAATTACCAAAATCAAAATAAAACAAATAAGGAGAAGGATTAAGTCTTCTTAAATTCCGATAAACTTCAAAGTCGTCACCAATGTAATTCTGAAAATAACGTTTAGATAGAACAATTTGAAAAACATCTCCTCGCAGAATAGATTGATGTGCAGATGCTAAACCACTTAAAAATTCGGTATCAGTACTTTCACTTTTTTCTTCACCAGTTGTTTGAAAAGAAAGCAGAGTGTAAGGTTTATTGTGCAACAAGTTTTCCATTCTTGCCTTGTTGTATGGTATTTCATCAAAACTATTTTCTATAATATGTCCTTCAGAATTGAAATGATCTAGAACAATAAGATATCGAAATAAAAATAAATGTACTTCTGGTAAATCGAGTTTTGAGACAGGAGAGGCAGTAATTTTTTCGGAATAATGTGAAAATTCAAAACCAAATCTACCATAGAAACCATTTAATGAATTTTCTTTATTTATGGAATATTCATTCATAATCTGCTCGAGTTGATTTGTAGCACTAAGTTCATGGTTCAGTTTTACAATCTTTTCTTTTTCAGTACTATAAGGTGTGAAAATTTTGAATTCGCTGTCTTTTAAAATTATCTCAACTAACGGATCTAATCCAATAATTGATTTGCTATTGTTGCGATTGTTGTACTCGTTACTTTCCAACAGACAACTATCCAACAGACAACTATTAGGATAAAGATTGCGCATTTGCATGTACAGAGAGACGGGAGTGTACATATCTGCATTAAACGCATGGTAATTCGAGAAAATAAACATTTTAAAATTGAATGAGATGAATGAAAAAAAGCAATTACTTATGAAATTTTATGAGTCTTTTGCTTTGAATTTTATAAGAACTTAAAAATTAAATCCAGCCACACCAACGAGATGTGCTTTTAATAGCGCTAGTAAATCTACTAGGCCACCAATTTTTAGTATAATTCATGTTTTTCACGTTGCAAAGATTTTAATTATTTTTCATTAAAACAAATTTTTGTGAAATTTTTTAATTTATTCAAGTCACGAATATAAATTTATTACTAATTTTGAAATATGCAAACAAAATCAATTTTCTGGCGTACATTCTTGTTTATACAGTAACTAAGAGCTAGAAATTA
This sequence comes from Flavobacteriales bacterium, assembly GCA_038234235.1. Lineage (GTDB taxonomy): Bacteria > Bacteroidota > Bacteroidia > Flavobacteriales_D > Crocinitomicaceae > JBBSUQ01. The sequence continues at coordinate 17,735 of JBBSUQ010000048.1, read as the reverse complement.
ATATATATAATTGTGGTCTCGAATTGAGACCTTTTTTTTTGTGACAATTTCAAGAATAAATTTTGCAATACGAATTTTTATGATACGATTTTTATGATATTAAAGGACGAAATAACCCAAAAAAACAGACCATTTCTTATTGCTGGTCCGTGCAGTGCGGAATCAGAAGAACAAATTTTTTCAATTGCAGAAGATCTCAGTAAACTTGGAAATGTAAAGGCATTAAGAGCTGGAATTTGGAAACCGAGAACCCGTCCTAATTCTTTTGAAGGCTTGGGAGCTACCGCTTTGCCTTGGTTAGTTTCAGCAGGCAAAAAATTCAATCTTCCTGTTACAACGGAAGTCGCAAATAAGCAACATGTTGAAATTGCACTTGCCGCAGGAGTAGATATTTTATGGATTGGTGCACGAACAACTGTTAATCCATTTGCTGTTCAAGAAATTGCAGACGCATTGCGAGGAACGCAAATTCCAGTAATGATAAAAAATCCTATTAATCCGGATATAGAACTCTGGCTGGGTGCATTTGAAAGGTTTGAACAAGCTGGCATTACTGATCTTACGGCAATTCATAGAGGTTTTTCAATTTATAAACACAAAAAATATAGAAACGTTCCTAGTTGGGAAATTCCAATTGCTTTAATGGAAAGACGCCCGAACATGCCAATGATTTGTGACCCGAGCCATATTGCGGGCAATAGAGATTTATTATTAGAGGTTTCTCAAAAAGCAATGGATTTAAATTTTGAAGGATTGATGATTGAGGCACATCCAAATCCAGATAAAGCCTGGTCTGATGCGGCACAACAAGTTACTGCTGATGGCCTGGATGAAATAATGAAGAATTTGATTTTACGTCAAAAAACTGTAGGAGCAGATATTGCAACTATATTGGATGAAATGCGTGAGAAAATTGGAAGTTTAGATGATAGAATTTTTGACTTGCTGGCAACAAGAATGCGGTTAAGCGAAGATGTCGGTCAATTTAAAAGAGAACAAAACATTACTATTTTACAACAAGAACATTGGGAGAAAGTGATAAAATTGAGAATGGGTAAGGAAGAAGAATATAATTTAAGTCCTAGTTTTATTCGAAAAATAATAGATGCGTTGCATCAAGAATCTATCCGTCATCAAGTTAGAGTTATGAATAAATAGGGTAAGATTTTTAGGGCGTGTGGAATTACAATAGCTTTAATGATTGAGCTATTTGTTTTGTTTGATGGAGGTTTTTTTAAGAAAATTGGTGCTAAAATGGAAGAATTTTTTTTAGATTTTAGTTTTGAGAGGGTTGATTTAGAAAATTTTGATATTTGCTAAATTCACCTATGTCTAATTTTTTTAACTAATTGAAATTCAATTTACACCAAGGTTTTTACCGTAAAAAATCTACAATCTCCAAATTTCGTAATTTGCGAAAATCTTGTCCAGTTTTGTCCATTCCAAAGGGCTAATTTTGCTTTGATCACTGACATCAAATACCGTTTCAAATTCAACCAAACTTCCTTCATTCAAACTTGGCAACTCAGGATCGAACAAATAACGCTCATGCGTACCTTTTATAAACTTAAAAGATCGCTCAACACCATTCTCGTCTTCCGTAATTCGCTGAATATACAATTGAGAACCTCTTTTAAAAATTCGATAATGTGGCAAATAGTATAAATAATCTTCAGACTTGCGACCATACTTCCCCTCAATTTTTACCTTTTTGCACTTCTCTAAACGAAAACCCAATATTTCTAAAGCTAACTGTTCAATCCACATACTTGTAGAATTAGGACCCATCGTTAGTTCTATTAAATGTTGGTTGCGCTTTTTAAATTTTCTAATACCAACGAAAGCTATATCAGCAATTTGTTTGTCGGCTCTTCTGTGAAAAACATAACGACACTTTTTATCGCAATATCGTTTTGTATTTCTAAAACCATATAGATTTCTCATGCAACTGCAGCATGGACGATTTAAATTGTAGCCCCGCCTAAGGCCTTTATCTAGTTTGTTGTTCATGTTATAAAAAATAAGTTGAGGTAAAATTAATAAAATAATTATAAACTTATCTTTTTTATAAGTTAAATATTAAATTTTAATATATATTGAGAGCGGTGAAATGTCGGGAATAATTAGTTAACTTTAAATATAACTGTGACTTGAATTAATTAATTCCTTAATTTTAAAAGCTTTTTTGAATCTTGTTTTAACGCTCAAATTCTTAGTGTAATATGAAAAATGTAATTATTTTAATGACCTTGATTTTTATTGTCTTTAATGTCGATTCTCAAAAATTATTAGAAAGTAAAGCTCTGGTCATTGGAAAAATAGATATTATTCGTTCCGAAGTTTTGAATGAAAATAGGATTTTAAATATTCGATTGCCTGAAAATTACGACAGTTTAAAAAGCTATCCAGTAATTTATGCATTAGATGGAAGTTTCAATGAAGATTTTCTACACGAAGTTGGACTGGTCCAATTTTTTGAACTTCAATTACAATTACCAGAATTTATAATTGTCGGAATAGCAAATGTCGATAGGAAGAGAGATTTTACCTATCACACAGATTTACGCGACTTACAAAAAGATTTTCCAACAACCGGACATTCAGATAAATTTATTGAGTTTGTTGAAAAAGAATTGCAACCTTATATTAAGGAAAACTATAGTGTGAATGATACAAAATATATTTTCGGACAATCACTAGGTGGTTTGCTTGCAAGCGAAATTCTTATTAAAAAACCTGAACTTTTTACACATTATTTTATTGTGAGTCCGAGCTTGTGGTGGGATGATGAGAGTTTGTTATTAGTCCAGCAAAACCAAAATGAAAATCAGATAGAAAATCCAAAGGAAAGAAACTTATTCATTTATATTTCTGTAGGTGCTGATGAAGAAAAAATCATGAAAGTTGATGCCAAAAAACTGTACAAACAACTTAAAAATTCAGGCTATTCTAATTTACATTTTAACCAAATGAAAAACGAAAACCACGCCACAATTTTACACAACAGTTTGTATGAAGGCCTGTCTATTTTATTTCCACCGGGAAATTAAGGGCTTCGATAATTAATAAATTTTGATTTGCGATTTGGACGCTAAATTTTTAAATCTTTAATTTCTGAAAATCAGATAAATTCAAATTATCTTTAAGTAATTCATTTTTGTTTAAAATTCTATTAAAAGGTATAATTCCTTTTTTTTCTAATTCTGATTTTAAATTTTGCGCATAAGTGTGGGCAAACACTTCCTTTTGAGATGATGGCAAACTATGATAATTTTTCAATCTTTTCTCCCATTCTTCAATATTTTCATTTTCGTTACCAGGTCTTTCTACAATTTCTAAATAGTGAACATAATGACCGAATTCGTGTGTTATTGTTCTATAAAGTTGAGTTGCTCGAATATTGTCCAGTTCATATTCTGCCTCATAAAATCTTTTGTTAAGTATGAATTTATGACCATCTTCCATTAATCTTATCATTTCTTTTTGAGATTCAACACTTAGTTTTTTCGTCCATTTCAATTTTCTTTTCAAATCTACTGCCTCAATTATTACTGCAGGCAAAAGCTGGTTTTCGAATTCATAAGAGTAAATTAATCTTCCCCAAACAGATTCAAGGTTTTCTTGTTTTCTCGTAGGCTGCCTAAGAATAATTAATTCTAGTTCGCCATAATCTTCTTTAGGGATTTCATTAAGAACTTTTACAATGTCTTCTAAAGTGCATGCGTGAAATGAATTGAGGCGGGTTTTTTCAATTACAAATCTGAAAATATGACCCTTAATAGTTTTTTTAACGGTTTTATAATCACTCAATTTTTCATAAAAAGATTTCGATTCTATAGCAGGATGAGGGACAACCATTTCATTGTCTTGACTATAACCTTGCTTGTCTGTACCGATGTTTCTATTTCTACGAATGGGATTTTTCATCTAATCCTTTTTAAAACTAGGTATTAGTTTTTTTATTAAGATAAAAGTATTTTCCGAATTTGTAAAGGAATGCCAGTTCTCAAATCTTTTGAAAGTCCCCAAGTCAGAATTTTGATATTTACCTGTAAAGAATTGAATAGTACCTATATTCTGAAGTTTTTCAATCAAATTTTGTTTCAAATTAATCTCTTTTATATCAATAAAATAAAGAAAGAGAGGTTTTGTTACTTTTGAATAAATTATTATTTTTAGTAGTTAAAATGTATTGTAATTATCTATATTTCAATATCTTACAAAATAACATTAGTAAACCTAAACTGAAAGTAAATATTGTAAATATGGTCGTCCATGGCAAAACGTTATTTAAAAATTTTTATGTATTGTTCCTTTTGAAATAATAAATTCCAAAGCAAATAATACAGTATTCTGCTAACGAATGAGAAAACACATATGATATAAATGTAGGTCTATGTGAACTAATGATTTTTTCATTCTCATTTTTCAAAAAATCAATAGTTGTCATAATTAATTAACAATTAACAATTAACAATTAACAATTAACAATTAACAATTAACAATTAACAATTAACAATTAACAATTAACAATTACCTTTAATATCAAACATTAAACCTGAAATGCATCACATCGCCATCGTCAACAATGTATTCTTTTCCTTCTACTTTAAATTTACCCGCTTCTTTAACTTTCGCTTCTGATCCAAAACTTACGAAATCTTCGTATTTTATTACTTCCGCACGTATAAATCCTTTTTCAAAATCTGTGTGGATTACACCTGCTGCTTGCGGTGCTGTCATTCCTTTTTTGATTGTCCAAGCGCGAACTTCCTTTACTCCAGCTGTGAAATAGGTTTGTAAATTCAATAAATTGTAAGACGAAACAATTAATCTATTTACACCAGGTTCTTCTAATCCCAATTCATCTAAAAACATTTGGCGCTCGTCATAAGTTTCCAAATCCATTATATCAGATTCTATTTTTGCACCAATTACCAACAGCTCAGCGTCTTCGTTTTTCACTGCTTCGCGAACTGCATCAACGTGCTTGTTTCCGTTTTTAACAGAAGATTCATCAACATTACATAAATACAAAACTGGTTTCCCGGTAATTAACTGAAATTTACGAACTATTTCTTTTTCTTCTTCGTCCAATTCCATGGATCTAACAGATTTGCCTTGCTCGAGTATTGCTTTAATTCTACCGGCCAATTCATTTTCTTTCAAAGCCTCTTTATCACCCGATTTTAAAACTCTTGATAGCGATAAAATTTTCTTGTCAATAGATTCTAAATCTTTTAATTGCAATTCAATATCAATAACTTCCTTATCTCTAACTGGATTTATTGAACCATCAACGTGAATAATATTATCGTCATCAAAACAACGCAAAACATGAATAATAGCATCTGTTTCTCGGATATTTGCCAAAAATTGGTTCCCCAATCCCTCACCCTTAGATGCTCCTTTTACCAATCCGGCAATGTCCACAATTTCCATTGTTGTTGGAACTACTTTTTCTGGATTTACCAAGGATTCTAATTTCTCCAAACGCTTATCTGGCACTGAGATCGTCCCTACATTCGGTTCTATTGTACAAAAAGGAAAATTTGCAGCCTGCGCTTTCGCGTTGGATAAACAATTAAATAAAGAAGACTTGCCAACATTCGGAAGTCCAACTATGCCACATTTTAAAGCCATAATGGATGAAAATAAATTTTTTGCAAAGATAATGCGTTATATGACTATTGCGAATTTTTATGATCAATTTTTAGTGTTTTCGGGTCGTGTGGCTTTTATTTCGTGAGAATCATTAAATTTGTCCTCTATTATTTAACGATGTCAAAAATTAATTTTTCTTCCGGGCTACTACTTTTTAGTTTTCTATTTCTTGTAAATTCAAGCTCTTTTTCTCAAAATACCGATTCTGTTTTTATTTCTAAAATCTATAAATCGGCCTTAACTCAAGGGAATTCATACGAAGATCTTCGTCAGTTGTGCAAAGATGTTGGTGCCAGATTATCGGGTTCTGCTGAAGCCGATATGGCTGTGGAATGGGGATTTCAAAAATTGAAATCTTATAATTTTGATACGGTTTACAAGCAAGAAATAAAAGTACCTCATTGGGAACGTGGAACTAAAGAAAGTGCTTGGCTCAAACTACAAGATGGAAAATTATTAAAATTAAATATTCTAGCTCTTGGCGGTAGCATCGGGACAAATGGTTTAATTAAAGCCGAATTGTTGATCGTCAATTCTTTAGAGGAATTAAAAAAAATGCCCAAATCTAAGGTAAATGGTAAAATAGTTTTGATTAATCAAAGAATGGAAGACAATGTAATTCATTCTTTTCAAGCATACGGCGGATGTTTCCCTATAAGAAAAAGTGGCGCAGTTGAAGGTGCAAGACTAGGAGCAGTTGCAGTTTTAATTCGTTCTTTAAGTTTAGGCGAAAATGATTTTCCGCACACAGGAACAATGCAGTACAATGATAGTGTCGGTAAAATTGCCGCAGGTGCAATCTCCACAAATGACGCAGATAAAATTGCATTGCTGACAAAAAATAATGCAAAATCAGAAATTTGGCTAGAAATGGATTGTAGGTTTTATGAAGATAAAATATCTTACAATGTTATTGGCGAAATGTGGGGTAAAAATCGGAATGAAATTATCACTTTTGGTGGACATTTAGATTCTTGGGATGCAGGCGAAGGTGCGCATGATGACGGAGCAGGAATTGCACATTCAATTGAAGCCTTACGCTTACTGAAATCTCAAAATTATAAACCCAAACATACTTTGCGTTGTGTACTTTTCATGAATGAAGAAAATGGAAACAGAGGAGGAGAAACCTATGCAACATGGACGAAAGCAAGAAATGAGATTCAAATCGCTGCTCTTGAAAGTGATAGAGGTGGATTTTCTCCACGTGGATTTGATATTGAGTCTGAAAATGCAGAAATGATTCACAAATTTGAAGTTTTATTTGAACAAATGATACCATTTGGCTTGTCTGTTTTTGCCAAAGGACATTCAGGTGTGGATGTTGGACCGTTGGGAGATGAATATGAAAATATTACTATGTTTGGTTTTGTGCCAGATTCTCAACGTTATTTTGATTTTCACCATTCTGCAAATGATGTGTTTGAAAATGTAAATAAACGCGAACTAGAACTAGGTTGCGCAGCAATTGCGAGTTGGTTATACTTAATTGATAAGTATATTTAATAAATTTTTTATAATTTTTATGGCAATTTTTGAATTCAACGGTTTTCGACCCGTAATTGACGAGAGTGCATTCGTGCATCCAAACGCTACAATTACCGGAAATGTTATTATTGGTAAAGATGTTTACATTGGTCCGGGTGCAGCCATACGTGGAGATTGGGGCGAAATTATTATTGAAGATGGTTGCAACGTTCAAGAAAATTGTACTATTCACATGTTTCCAGGGGTGACTGTCCGATTGAAAAAAGGTGCGCACATAGGACATGGAGCAATAATTCACGGAGCGGAAATTGGTGAAAATTGTTTAATTGGGATGAATGCCGTAATTATGGACAACGTGATTATTGAAAAAGAGTGCGTTATTGGCGCATTGACATTTGTACCGGCAGAAATGAAAATTGCAGAAAGAAGTGTAGTTGTTGGTAATCCAGCTAAAATAGTAAAGCAAGTTAGCGATGACATGTTGGATTGGAAAACAAAGGGAACTGCTCTTTATCAAGCTTTGCCAAAACAATGTCATGATACTTTAAAAGAATGTGAACCCTTGCGAGAAGTGGAAATTAACCGACCACAGCAAGAGAAGATGTATGAAATTTGGAATAAGATTAAAGGATAAATATGACATGACACTAGGAAATAAATATTAAATCATTAATCATAACAATTACAAAATTAAATACATGACACCTCAAAGAACCCATCAATTATCTTATTGTGATCTTTGCAGCAACTAACTATTTTCTCCACAAAATGGAATTGTTTGTGGATTAACGAACCAACAGGCAACATTTGAAAAAACCTGCGAGTCTTTTGAAGCAAACCCCCGAATGTTGGAAATTGCTGCCAGAAAAGAGCAAGAAAAACAAGAAGATTTAGATTTCAATGGTCCAGCTGGTAGAAATTCTTTAGGAATTAAAAGAACGCCGGTATTTGGGATAATTATCATTACAATTGGGGTGATGTGGATAATTATTAGTAACGCACTAGAACAAAAACTTTATTATTATCCAATTTTTCTAATCATCATTGGATTTGTAAATGTAATCAAAGGTGGTAAATTAAAAACCCAAACAATAAAAGAAAACAAAATAGAACAAATAAAAACCCAACAAGAAATCATCGACGTTAAAACCCCGACAGATCCGAATTTGGATGTAAAGGAGTAAGCATTAAAAACGCTAATAATTAAATCATAAATAATTAAAATCAAGCGATTAATTTCAGCTCAGATCAATACAAGTAAACTTTTTCGAATTTATCTAAAGAGCTTAATTAATTTTTCTGATTTAATGATTGATCCATTTTCATCTATCAAGTTACAAAAATAAGTACCGGCATTGAATGTTGACAAATCAATGGAAGTGACTCCTCCAGGTATTATTTTTAGAATCAATAATTTTCCAACGATATCTCTCAACTCAAGGTTCATAACTGCATTACTCTGATTTGAAATGAATAACTCATTCGTTACTGGATTCGGATAAACAGAAGTTAATTTGGACAAAGTCTCAGTGTAAATCGAGTTTTGTTGAGTTCCTTCTGAAATGGTCAAACAATAATCTTCCACTTCACCATATAAATATGTCGCACACAATGCAGGTAAGGTGTTTTGTCCACCGCCTTGATAAGCCATTTGAACGCGCATTTTGGTTTCGCCTAGCAAAGCTGTGCCTGGAATATTAATGGTTCCAGATGGATTTACTTGTGAAGCAGCAACCTGATCATAAACCAACTCATTTGTTGTGAAAGTACCATCTTGGTTAAAGTCAATCCAAATACGTGTATATTCATTTTGTTGAGTTCCCGCCCAACCGACAGTCAATGTCATTGGATAATTTGTGTAAGTAGCTAAATTAATTCCCAAAGTATTTGCAAAATCTTCATAGCCACCGTTTTCTCCAGAATTGTTAGTGAAATTACCTATTGAAAAAGATTGAATCCATTCTTGAGTTGCATCTGTTGCACTGTTGGGACAATAAGGTAAATCAATACAATTACCACAATTTGATGTAGTGAATGTAAGCTCGGTACTTGGCGAACTGATAGTACCTGAACAATCTGATTCAAAATAATATTGATAAGTTGTACAATTAGTTAATTGAGTTAAAGGTAATGGTCCAGAAACATTTAAAATCGCTGTATAAGATGATGCTCCTAATTCTTTCCAATAAAAATTGGTACTAGAAGCCGATGCATCCATCGTAAAATTTACTTGTGCAGAAGAGTCAGTAATCATTGTTGTTGAAATTGCTGATGGTGCGTTACAAGAGATAGCAATACAAGTTGCTGCCATTAAAGCATCTAAGGTACCTCGAGAATTTAATCTACCACTAGTTACAAATTTGGATGAAAATTGCGCTTTTACATCTACTCCATCTTTCAGTGCTTGTAAAACTAAATCAGATCCTGCCTTCGGATCCGCTTTCACAATATTCATAAAATTGATACAAGGAATTGAATAAGCCAAAGCAACAACTCCTGCAGTCAACGGACAAGAAAAAGAAGTTCCTGTGGTTGTGGTAATGGTATTAGTATTCGCTGTTGTTACCACATTAATACCCGGAGCTCCAAATTCAATTGTTGTAATTCCATATCCTCCTGCTGTGTTGTCATTGTGATCCGTTCGGCCAACACCCACCATATAAGGACTTGAACACGCCGTTGGCATATCACCAGCAGTATCTACGTTTAAATTTTGATTTGTTGTCGCGCCAATATTTAAAATTCCATAGTGTCCCAAGGTATCATAAAAATTGCACCATAATGGATAATTATTCGGATTAGCGCCATCAATGCCCCATGAAGAACTTGTAGCTACTACAAAAGCACCTTGGGTTCCATTTGTAGTATTCCATAACTGACGCATTTCCAAAGGATAAGTATAAGCTTCAATTGCATTTGCCTGTGTTGCAATACTATAACCTCCAACAACCATTAATTTCACATCCCAATTTGCTCCAACAACATTTAAACCGTTATCACCTTTTGCTCCAATCATTCCGAGACAATTAGTACCATGACCTCCCGTACCATAAGAGCCATTGTTCGATACAGGATTCCAGCCACTGATATCATCTATATAACCATTTCCATCATCATCAATATTATTACCTGGTATTTCCGCTAAATTAATCCAACGATTAGCAGTTAAATCTTGATGATCTAGATTGCCACTTTCTATTAGACAAACAACTATATCATCATTTGTTGCTGTTTTACCTCCTGTGGAGATATCCCAAGCTAAGTCAGAATCAATATCGGCATCTACTGTTCCTCCCGTTTGACCATTATTATTATGATGCCACTGCTGTGTTAAACTAGGATCACTAGGTAATGTTGAGCGCATCTGAATGTGGTAATTATAATCGACCACTGAAATACCTTTTTGTGAATAAATCCAACGTTGCATTTCTTCATGAGAAATCATTTGAAAATCGAAATTCACAAGCCAAATACGCATTGGTCGTGATAATATCTTTTGGATTTCCAATTTATACTCGGCGGGAGCATTTAAAATTAAATTTCGAATACTGCCTTCAGCAGTTAACTGTACTAAAAACTCTCCTTCAACATACGACTTATCATCAAAATGATTCTTAATTTCTTGGGAAAAAGAAGTCAAATTTAAAAATGAGAAAATGAAAATCAGAACGTAGTATTTTTTTAGCATAAGAACAGTTTTTAAAAAACGAATATAATCAAAAGAATTAAATCTCAAAATCTAAAAAAACTTTATTCTTGGATTGGCAATATCAAAAAATCCCAAAAGCCGAGAGGCTCCCAACAAACAAGTCCCAACATCCCAACATCCTAAAATCCCAATATCAAAAAATCCCAAAAGCCGAGAGGCTCCCAACAAACAAGTCCCAAAATCCCAACATCCTAATATCAAAAAGCCGAGAGGCTCCAGAAAAACCTCCATTAAAACAAAAAAATATCCTATCTTTGCGCCAGCTTTGGTGACGCACTTGCGTACTAAAAGGGAATTCGGTGTAAATCCGAGACTGTATCTGCAGCTGTAAGAGCTTGTACAATTTTTCAAATATACCACTGATGGTGCACACATCGGGAAGGTTGAAAAATTTGAGCTTGAGTCAGAATACCTGCCTTGGCTAATTGTTAAAATGACGACTTCAGAATAAAGTTAAATTTTACATCGCACCTTTGTATGTGTGGCGTATTCTATCCTTTTTTTGATTTCTCATTATTTTTTATTAATTATTTAAACTAAAAAAAATGAAGAAATTATTACTTTCGGCTTTTACTTTAAGCCAAATTTTACTTGTTAATCAACAAGTTAATGCTCAAACTACAGAAACCATAACTTTTGAAAGTTTCAATCTCGCTGCTGATACTTTTTATAATGGATCTGATGCGGCAGGAAATTTTACAGTTCAAAATTCTACTTTCGATAATTATTACGATGTTACTTATGATTATTGGGTAGGATTTGCAGTTTCTAACGTGGTAGATGTTACAACTCCAGGTTATGGAAATCAATACGCAGCTTACAGTGGCAGTGGATTTAACAGCTCAAATTATGGAGTGTATTATTTAGATGGAAAAATAAATTTTACAGATGGCGTTTTATTAGATTCATTGAAAATAACCAATACTACTTTCGCTGCACTTTCTATGTTAAACGGAGATTTTTATGCAAAGCAATTTGGATCAGTTAATGGAGCTGATGGAAATCCGGACGGAACAAACGGTGAAGATTTTTTTATCGTTTACATTTATGCCTTAGATGAATTAAATAATATTTTAGACACGTTTGAAGTTGCTTTGGCCGATTATAGATTTGCAAACAATTCTTTAGATTATATTTTAGATACTTGGTTGAATGTGGATTTTACATCATTAACTGATACGGTATACGCATTAGATTTTGCTTTTGCTTCAAGCGATACAAGTTCATTCGGAATAAATACGCCAACTTATTTTGCAATGGATAATCTGACATACAGAAAATTACCAAGCACTGCTGGAATTGAAGAAACAAATATCTCAAACATTGTTTTATATCCAAATCCTGCGGAGAATATTTTAAATGTAAAAAACTTCTCTGGAGCATTCCAAATTCTCGACTTTACGGGAAGAACTATTTTAAAAGGAAATACAATTTATGGAAATGCAATTGATTTGGCATCTTTAGAAAACGGAACGTATTATTTTGTTTCGGGTGAAGATGTTAAAGCGCAAATCTTTGTTGTAAAAAGATAAGTGTTAATAGCTAATTAGTTGAAAGTTTTAATCGGTATTTTTATTTGTGGAATTGGGAATTTTGTCTTCGGACAAGATTCCATTCTACGGAAAAAAGAACTTTCCGAAGTAAGCGTTATAGTTAGTGCGGATTTAATAGTGTTGCCTCCAAGAATTATAAATTCTTATACTTTTAACAGAGAACAAATTTCTGCCATTCACCCGGAAGATGTAAGTCAGGTTTTACAAAAATTACCTGGCATACAAATAAAGTCTTACGGGGGTTTGGGTGGATTCAAAACATTTTCAACAAGAAGCACAGGATCTGCCCATACCGCCGTTGTTCAAGATGGATTTTCTAAAACCAATATCCAAACCGGGCAAATTAATTTAGGCACTGTGCAAACAGATAACTTGGAATTTTTGAGTTTAACAAATGGTTCTTCTGGTAATTTCCTGAATCCTGCATCAGCAGAGGTTACTGGTTCAGTGCTTTCATTAGGAACTTTCGAATGTACAAAGCCCATTTATAATTTCGATTTAAGAGCAAATATCAAACAAGGTTCTTTCAATCAATACGATGCTTTTTTATCTGCAAAGAAAAAATTAAATAATCATTTTATAGCTGCAATGGGAAAATACCGACAAGCTGATGGTTTATATCCTGTGAGGCTTGAAAACGGCAGTTCAACGAATACAATTAAAAGAAGCAACAACGATTATCAAGATGTTTATGCAGGTTTAACTTATGGATACAATGATTATAAAAACGCCATTCTTTTTTTAGCAAAAACGCAACAAAGTGATCAAGGTTTGCCCGGTCCAGTAATTTTATACGGAAATATTCCGAAACAACGATTGAGCAACCAAAATCAAGAATTAAATTTAAGCTACACGAGAAATTTCAACCGAGGAGAAGCGAAATTTTACAGCAAATATGCTTATGACAATACGATTTATGTTGATTCTGGATTTCTGAACAATCAAGGATTTTTGAGGAATGAATTTAACAATCAATTTTTGCAGAATGGAATTACGGCTTTTAAGAGATTAAGGAGAAGAGTTACAATTAATTCAGGTCTGGAATTGCAAAACTCAGAACTTAAAAGTAAAAGTATTGCAGGCGAAAAGGTAAGTAGAAATCATGGTTTTGGATTTACTGGACTCGAGTATCGAATAAAATTAATTACTTTTTACGGAAAGGTTTCCAGTCAATACGTAGTGGATCAAAGTACTCAAAAAAGAGAATTTTTTACGGTAAATCCGTTCTTGGCTTTTGGAACAAATAAACTTTTTACCGAAAAATTGACGGCATATTTCTACTATAAAAATACTTTCCGAATGCCTACTTTCAATGAATTGTATTACAATCAAATTGGGAATAAAAACCTAGAACCAGAAAAATTGAATCAGTTTAGTGCAACTTTTAATTATAGAAAATCAATAGTGAATAAAAGTGCATTTACTGTGAATTCAAATACTTATTACAATCAAGTAAAAGATCAAATTTTGGCAATTCCAACTAAGAACTTGTTCATTTGGAGTATTCAAAATATTGGTCGCACGGAAACTATTGGCAGTGACTTAACTTTTACCTTAGATTCTAGACAAGATAAGAAATTCAAAATTCAAAATTCAATTAATATTACCTATCAGCATACAGTGGATGTCAGTTCTAAAGATTCCCCAACTTACAGAAATCAAATTGCCTATATTCCCTTATGGAATGGTAATTATCAGCTTACTTTAAACTATAAAAACACTGGATTTTACGCATCTGTTTTTTACAATTCGAAACGGTATTATTTAAATCAAAATGTCCCATCTAACGAAATAGAAGGTTTTGTTGTATTAGATGTATCTATTTTTCATAGTTTTATATTGAAAAAAGAACAGAAATTGAAACTGCAAATGAGCGTGAAAAATGTGACCAACAATTCTTATGCTTATGTTCGATCTTATTTTATGCCCGGAACTAATTATTTAATTTCATTGTCTTATGCACTTCATTAAATATACATCTTACTTTTTAATTGTTAGTTTATTTTTCTCCTGTAAGAAAGATAAACCAGTTGAACCTATAGATAGTAATTTTTCAACATCTGGTCAGTTTCTTGTACTCAATGAAGGACTTTTTCAGCAAAACAACACGAGTTTATCACTTATTAATCCGAATTCTGGTTCGGTAACAAGTAATATCTTTCTGAATATAAATCAGCGTTCTTTGGGAGATACAGGCAATGAAATGAAAAAATATGGCAGTAAAATATATGTAATTGTAAATGGTTCATCCACCTTAGAAATTATGGAAGCATCAAATCTCAAAAGCATAAAACAAGTAGATATGAAAACGACTTCAGGCAATAACAAACAACCAAGAAGCATCAGTTTTTCGGGTACAAAAGCATACATTACTTGTTACGATGGTTTCGTTGACGTTTTAGATACCAATTCCTTAAATATTGAAACTAGAATTGTAGTTGGTTCCAATCCAGAAAAATCTTGTGTAGCAAACAATAAGTTATTCGTGACAAATTCTGGTGGTTTAAATTATCCCAATGTAGATAGCACAGTTTCAGTAATTGATTTAAATACAAATCAAGAAATTACAAAAATTACAATTGGTAAAAATCCGGGTGCAATTTTCACTGCCGCAAATGGTCAAATTTATGTCATTTCTAGAGGAGATTATGGAAGTATTCCTGCAAGAATGCACAGGATCGATCCAAATTCTATGACAAAAGCAGAAACTTATACTTTTGATGCTTTGGACATTCACTCATATAAAAACAATGAAATTTTAGTGTCATTTTTCAATTATAATACAAATCAAACCAATATTTCAAGCTTTAATTTTGTTTCAAATTCAATTGTAAATGGAAATGTTTTAGATGCAAATCAGATAGTCTCATTTTACGGATTAAAATACAACAATGCCAACGACAATATTTATTGCTTTGATGCCAATTCATTTACCAATTTGGGCATTATAAAAGTCTTTTCACCTTCAGGAAACTTAATTCAGACTTACAATGTTGGCTTAAATCCTAATTCAATACTATTTTTATGAAATTGCATTTAACTTTTATTTTTCTAATTATCTTTTCAAACCTAATTGGACAGTATTCGCCACCCGCTGGTCAAGTCGGATCAATTGCCATACATAAAGACAGTTCGATAATTATTTCATGGGCGACCACCGCTACAATTACCAGAGGATATCTCAACATAAACGATACAACAATTAGTATTAACGGTAACAACAAGGCATCTTTCGGTATACCATCTAATGCTACAGGGCCTGCAGAAGGTAATTCCAGTGACATCGTTAGTTTGGGAGACCGCGGCACGGCAATATTATTTTTCGAAAATGGAATAAGCAATGGCACTGGCTATGATTTTGCAATATTTGAAAACAGCTTCACCGACGATTTTTTAGAATTGGCATTTGTAGAAGTAAGTTCTAACGGAATTGATTTCACAAGATTTCCAGCAATTTCTCTGACTCAAACAAACACTCAAACCACATCTTTCGGACCAACACAAAGTCAGCAGATAAATAATTTGGCTGGATCTTTCCGACAAGCATTCGGCACACCCTTCGATTTAGAAGAATTACAAGGCACACCAAATTTAGATTTAATGAACATAAAATGGGTGAAAATTATAGATGTAGTAGGGAGTATAGGTGCAAATACAAGCTATGACAGCCAGAACAATCGTGTAAACGATCCATATCCAACAGCATTTGAAAGTGGAGGCTTTGATTTGGATGGAGTAGGCGTAATGCATGAAGGATTAACCAATGGAATTAATGAGAATTCAAAAAATCGATTTAATATATTTCCAAATCCATTTCAAAATAATATAACAATAATCAATAATAATCAAGATGAAAATGCAGATTTATATTACCAAATATTAGATTTCTACGGAAGAATAATATCATCAGGAAAATTATCAAAAAAATTAGAATTGAATTTAGAACATTTACCAACAAGCACCTACATTCTTGAAATTGAAAATAATAAAAATTTCTACCGCACATCTTTAATAAAAAATTAATCCCCACACCCGTACAGACGTTGCACCGCAACGTCTCCCCAAAGAGCGAAGCGAGCACCCCAGAGAGCGAAGCGATCACCCCCAAAGAGCGAAGCGAAAAAACCCACAACCCAAAACAATCCCAATAAGATAAAATAATAATCAAATTAAATAAAATATAAATAAAATTTAATTATATTTGCAACACATAATAATATCACAATTAAAAACATCAACAAAAACAAAAACAACATATCAATTAATACAAAATAAATAATAACAAGAATTACATTGTAAGACAACTTTCAAAGAATCAAAGCTGAGATAATTCTTATCATCATTAAAAATACAAACAAACCAAAAACATTTAACATGCCAGTGAACAATTTAAAAAACGACAATCCACAAAAAATCGAAATCCATTCAGATTTAACACAAAAAAAAACCTATCCTGAAAAATTTAAAAATAAATATCGCATTTCATCTTCAAGAAAAGAAAATTGGGATTACAGCTGGACGGCCTCATACTTCATAACAATCTGCACCCAAGACAAAAAACATTATTTTGGAGATATCAAAAATGGAGAAATGATATTATCAGAAATTGGAAAATTGGCACATTCATTTTGGCAAGAAATCCCTTTACATACAAAGTATGTGACACTTGATGCCTTCATAGTAATGCCCAATCATATTCACGGAATATTAAATATCAATGACGCATTACCAGGAATAATAACTCGCTCTCAACAAGAAATTGAAGACAGCAAATATGCCAAAGACAATTACTCCCTTAAAAACAAAAATGAACTGACTACAAATCCAATTGCTGGAGACACGCAATTACAGGCTTTACTCGCAAAATCTTTACAAATGGGAAAAATCTCTCCCATACCTAATTCCATTTCTACTATAATTCGATCATTTAAATCTGCCGTGACACGGCATGCAAACCTTCAAGAAATACCATTCAAATGGCAGACCAGATTCCATGACCACATCATTAGAGACATCACATCTTATATCAACATTCAAAACTATATCATCAATAATCCAAAAAAATGGAGCAATCCCAGAAAACAATAAAAAAAATCCATCCCAGCGGTACAGACATTGCATGCAATGTCTCCACCACCACTCCACCACCACAGACATTGCATGCAATGTCTACACCACCACCATTATTATCTCTCCAATCCCCCAATTTCTCCAATCTCTCCAATCTCTCCAATCCTCCAATCCCCCAATTTCTCCAATCCTCCCATCCCCCCACCCCCCCCACCACCCCCGCCGCCGCCGCGCCCGCATCGGCACGAACG
>JBBSUQ010000047.1:0-19482 GCA_038234235.1 Flavobacteriales bacterium | reverse complement strand
TTTTGGAAGATGAATATTAAGTTTGGGCACGGTGCCAATATCATTTTTAAAATAAATTTTCCGGCAGGGTGCGAATTTTTCATCTTCAAATTAATCTTTTCAGTAATCAACTAAAAATCCGGGCACGGTACTAATTTAAATTAAGTTTATGATTTTTGGGCACGTTGATTTTCTCATTTAGATTTTTGAGTGTGATAATTAAATTTGGGCACGGTACCAGAAAAAGGAATTAACTTTAATAGGATTTCGGGCACCGTGCTAATTTTGAAATTCTACTAATTCCAGCACCGTGCCCGAAAAATGATTTATGGCACCGTGCCATAAATTAAGATTTTACTTCTTTAGATCACCGTGCCCAAAAATTAAAATATCATTTCGACCGGCAAATCTTAAACCCAATAAAAATCTCGTCTATTCCATTAAAAATATTTCAAACTACAACCTTTTCTCTAAGTATAACCCAAAAACATTTTTCTCTGATTGTTGTTAATCTTGCATGAAAAATAATCTAAAAACTTATACTTTTCTATTTACAGGCATGTTCTTATTCGGGTCGGCAACACCGATAAGTAAAATTATTGGAGATGCTTTTTCAGTTTCGTTTGCTGGAACCATTCGCATTTTTTTGGTTTTTTTGCTCTTTTTACCTTTCATCAACTGGAAAATTCTTAAAAAATTATCGGTAAAAGAATGGTTTTTAATGGCAGGAGTAGGAATAATAGGTGTGACTGGTTTCACTGTTTTTATGCTATACGGAATGAAATACGCCAGCGGGGTAGGAGGAAGTATCATAATGTCATGTGCTCCTGCAGTCACTGCATTCTTCTCTTTTCTGTTTTTTCACGATAAACTTGGCTGGCGAAAGATCGTGGCTTTAACTTTAGGAATTGCTGGAGTTTTGGTGCTCAATTTTGCAGGTGAAGGTAGTGAAAATAGTGAAAATATGTGGCTAGGTATTTTTCTGATTTTCTTAGCTATTTTATGTGATGCAGCTTATACTTTGTTCGGAAAGGTATTGACGGAAAAATGCAGATCAGTGGACATTGCTGGAATTTCAGCCTTATTTGGATTAATAGCTTTTCTTCCTTGGTTTTTTATTAAAGGGGATTTTCCAGAATGGCAAAAAGTTGAGATTTCGTCATGGATTTATTTGTTTATATACGGCGTAGTAATCGCAGGTATCGGGGCATTACTTTGGTACAAAGGTGTGAAAGAAGTTTCTGGAAGCACGGCCTCAGGTTTTATGATTGTCATGCCACTTTCTGCTTTAATATTGTCTTATTTTCTATTAGGTGAAAAATTCGAATGGTGGCATTTAATTGGATTTGGATTGGTTTTCATAGGAGTTATATTAATTATTCAAGCCCATATCAAAATGGAAAAGAGTGAAAAATAAACTGTTTTAAATTCTTTGTAATAAATTCTCCTTTTCCTTTATTCACTGGTTATATACTTTCCTGAAAAATTAATTTTTTACAGTGAAAATATTTTTAGGAGTTTTTTCGGTTATTTTTTAATACAAACCAAAATTGGATGCCTGACCTTATTTAAATCTTCAGTAATTCTAAAACCTTAAAAATTTATCGGTTAATCCGTTATAAGAATTTTATTTTGTCCTACGTCTTGCGACTTTTCTTCTTAGCTGCCGGAAATAAAATGTTATTCAAAATTAATCGATAACCTGGTGAATTGGGATGTAAATTTAAATCTGTGGGCGGATCGTTTACCATGTGCTCATAATCTTCCGGATCATGGCCACCATAAAATGTCCAGGTTCCTTGTCCATACTCACCATGCATGTATTTTACAGTGCCAAGTGCTTTGTTTTCACCCAAAATTAAAACGTTTGGTTTGATGTATTCTTTAATGAAATCTGTTGTTTGACCCATAAATCCATCAACTATATCTGTATGACATTGAGTTAACATTGTTGGGACTACATCCCATTTTGCCGAAAATTCAAAAAGTGTAAATTTATCTGTATTGGCATTTCTTTGATGTAAAGTTGTACCGTCAATACTTGAATACTCATATTCCATTGGATTTTTCTCAAGTATAAAATCTTGAAATGCCAAGGTGTTTGAATAATCCAATTTATTTTGACAACCAGGATCCATTCCATCTCCATCATACATAACTTCGCAAATATCTGTGTTGTGTGCAGCCAAAGCAATATCAAAACTGTCGGTGCCAGAACACATGGTAAATAGAAATCCTCCTCCTGCAACAAAGTTTTTAATATTTTCCGCTACTTTTAATTTTAACTCAGAAACTTTATTAAATCCTAATGATGTCGCACTTCGTTCTGCATCAGATACTTGTTGTTGGTACCAAGCGTAACTCCTGTAACGAGAATAAAATTTACCATACTGTCCTGTAAAATCTTCATGGTGTAAGTGCAACCAATCATACTCCGGTAATTTTCCCATTACTATGGCACTGTCGTATATTTTATCATAAGGAATTTCTGCGTATTCTAATACCAATGTAACAGCATCGTCCCAAGGCATTTTACCGCCTGGTGTGTAAACCGCAATTTTTGGAGCCTTTTCTAATTGTACGACTTCCATGTTTTTTTCAGGATTAGAAATCTCTCTTTTTATAGCATTGGCTTGTCCATCTGCAAGAATATCATATTTAATTCCTCGGATTACCAATTCTTCTTCAATGGTTTGCAAATGTGGCATTAAAAAAGAACCACCTCTGTAATTTAACAACCAATCAATAGTTACGTCGTTTCCTAAAACCCAAAAGGCTAAACCATAAGCTTTTAAGTGATTGGATTGTGACTCATCCATAGGGACAAGTATCTGGCTGGATCTTGCCATTAATACCGAAAACAGAAAAGTAAATATTAAAAATAATTTTTTCATAATTGTATAACGTTGCTTATATGAAAATTGTATGCCAGAATTTAAAATGTATATAAATTGTGTTTTAAAAGTATTTAAAATGGTGAATCTGAATCTACTTCTTGGAAATCAGTTTCATCGCTATAGTTTTCATTCATTTTACTTTTAATAGTAATTGTCTGCTGATTTTCGAAATTAGAAGCGAAGGCATTTAAATTACCCATTGCTGGTCCAGAATTATTGGATAATAATTCCATATTGACACCCACATTTTCAAATCTTGCAAATTCACCTACAAATCTTAGTCTAACGGTATCTAAAGCTCCATTTCTGTGTTTCGCAACAATTATTTCTCCGATTCCTTGATTGCTGTTTCCATCTTCATCGGTCTGGAAACCATAATATTCAGGTCGGTAAATGAAGGAAACAATATCTGCATCTTGCTCAATTGCACCAGATTCACGTAAATCTGATAAAACAGGTCGTTTATCGCCACCACGCTGCTCTACCGAACGACTTAACTGCGACAATGCAATTACTGGTACGTTTAATTCTTTGGCAATTTCTTTTATACTTCTTGAAATTGTAGATATTTCTTGCTCTCTATTTCCACCACCTTTATTATTTCCAGCCGTCATAAGTTGCAAATAATCAATGATTATCATGTCTAACTTATAATTGTTTTGTTGCTTTAATCTTCGACATTTCGCACGAAGATCAAACACACTTATTCCAGGTGTATCGTCTATATAAATTGGTGCGTTTGCGAGTTTAGAAATTCTTGAGTGCAATTGTTGAAATTCATCTTCTCGGAGATTTCCTTTTCGTAATTTTTCTGCAGGAATTTGAGTTTCAGAAGCTATTAAACGCTTAACTAATTGAACTGAAGACATTTCTAAAGAAAAAACTGCAACTCCCATACCATAATCTACAGCTGTGTTTCTTGCCATTGAAAGTACAAATGCCGTTTTTCCCATTGCAGGTCTTGCCGCAATTACAATCATATCTGATCGTTGCCAACCTGCAGTAATTTTATCTAAATCGAAGAAACCAGAAGGAACTCCTGATAGTCCGTCTTTGTTTTGCGAAGCTTTTTCAATTTCTTCAATGGCTACTTTAACTACATTTCTAATATCATCTATTTGCTTACCAAGATTGTGCTCTGATATTTTGAAAAGATTACTTTCAGCATGGTTGAGAACATCAAAAACATCCATGCTTTCATCGTAGCTGTTTTTGGCTATTTCAGAACTTAAATGAATTAATTCTCGCTTGATATGTTTTTCTGCAATAATTCTTGAATGAAATTCTACGTGGGCCGAAGATGCAACTCTATTCGTTAAACTTGAAATGTATGCAGCGCCTCCTGCAGCTTCAAGTTCTGATTTCTTTTTTAATTGATTTACAACGGTTAAAATGTCAATGGGATCATTATTTCTAAATAACTCGTCTATCGCAGTATATATTAACTGATGCTTTGGATCGTAAAAACTTTCAGCTTTAAGCATGTCAATTGTATCTGTAACGGCATTTTTCTCAAGCATTAAGGCACCGAGAACTGCTTGTTCAATTTCAATATTTTGCGGCGGCAGCTTACCTAAGTTACTTACATTCTGGATGTTGTTTTTAACTCTTGAAGCTGGTTTGCGTGCGTTTTCGGCTCTGTCATCCATAGTTACAAAGATAGCTTTTTTAGAATATTTTTTCGCATGTAGTGTATTTTAAATTTATGAACAGTTTTTATTACAAATTTAGATTACTGAAATTATTACAAATTTTATGTGCGGTGGACAAAATTAGTAGCAATTTCGCGTGAAGGATTGTAGCAGAAAACCCACAGTGGAGTGCAACGGAGCGAGGATTTGGAGCGGAAAGCCTGGTTCTTGAAAATTATTGTGAGGAACGAACATTGATTTTTAAGAACACGCCCAAAATAATAATCTACAGTTTATTTTATTCCCTTCATCTTTTTAAATCTTTTATTTTTTTTGAGCTGTTGGATTAGCATTTTGCAATTTGAAAGTATAGCTTAACTTTGGACGATGAATGTGGAATTGATAAAAACCGATGATGGCTCAAACACGCTTTACCTGCCTGAAATAAACGAAAGTTACCACAGTAGGCACGGTGCCATGCAAGAGGCTTTACATGTGTTTGTTAAAAATGGAATTGAAAAATGGCACCGTGCCCAAAGTTCAACTTCATTAAATTTAACTGAAAAAATTAATGTTTTGGAGGTTGGTTTTGGTACAGGACTGAACGCAATGTTGACAGCAGAATGGGCTGTTAAAAACAACGTGAATGTTGATTATTCTTCGTTAGAGCCTTTTCCATTGGATTTGGAAATGAATAAGGCGCTGAATTTTTATCAATCCGGTGAAATTTCGGAAGCTATTTTTGATGAAGTTTTGAAAGCTGAATGGAATAATCTTGTAAATATAAACTCTAATTTTTCTTTGAATAAACTGAATTTAAAACTGGCTCTATTTGATGAGGAAAATAAGTTTGATGTAATTTTTTATGATGCTTTTGGTCCGAGGGTTCAACCAGAATTATGGAATTTAGAATCTTTAAAAATTTGTTTTGAGGCTTTAAAAAATAATGGACTTTGGGTTACTTATTGCGCCCAAGGACAAATGAAAAGAAATTTGAAAGAATTAGGTTTTACCGTACAATCTTTGCCTGGACCTCCCGGAAAACGGGAAATGACTATTGCCTATAAATAATTTATTTTATACCTAAAACTCCTAAAATACTACGTGTTATGCTATTGACCAAACCAGTATTTCTAGAGGTTCTGTTGCCTGTAACTACTCGTGTTACGTCTTTCCACATTCGTTCTTGGTCTCTCAAGTTTTCTTTGGATTGCCGTTCTTCTTCTCTTCGAATTCTTTCCAATTCTTTAGTTGTTTGTTTTTCTTCAACCAGTTTTAATTTCTCTTTTTCTTTTTGTCTTATTTCTGCTTGCTTTTGCTCTTTTTCTTTCAATATTGCATCGGCTTTCTCTTGCTCAATTTTTATTTTTTCTTGATGTTGATCCTCACTCGCTTTGTCAATTTTACCTGTCAAAATTTCATAAGCACTTTCGCGGTCAATTTCTTGATTGTATTTGGCTGCAATTTCAGATTTACTAACTAAACCTGCTGTTTCCAACTCATTTAAAACATCCATTCTTGTTAACGGAGCGCGCAAAATTGTAGCTGCAAGTGGAGTGGGAATTCCTTTTTCATCAAGTGCAGTAACCAAAGCTTCGCCAATTCCTAATTTAGTTATTAATTCATCGGTTTTGTAATATTCTGAAATGGGATAATTCTCTGCTGCTTTTACAATCGCTTTTCTGTCTTTTTCTGTAAATGCTCGGAGACTGTGTTGAATTTTTAAACCCAATTGCGCCAAAATATCATCAGGAACGTCAGTAGGATTTTGTGTACAAAAATAAATACCCACGCCTTTGGAGCGAATTAATTTTATAATAATTTCTAACTGATCTAATAGGGCAGAGGATGCTTCTTCAAAAACCAAATGGGCTTCATCAATAAAAATGCAAAGTTTTGGCTTGTCGGAGTCACCAATTTCTGGAAACGAACCGTAAATTTCTGCCAGTAAACTTAGCATAAATGTAGAGAATAGTTTAGGCTTATTTTGAATGTCCATCAATCGAATAATAGATATATAGCCTTGACCTTCTGCATTTTTTCTAAGTAAATCTTGTGGTTCAAATGAGCGCTCTCCAAAAAATAAATCTGCGCCTTGTTGCTCTAGTTCTATAACTTTTCGCATTATTGTGTTAACCGTGGCTGATGCGACTTGACCGTATTCTGCTTCTATTTTTTCTTTGCCTTCATTTATTACATATTGCAATGTTTTACGTAAATCTTTAAGGTCAATTAATGGTAATTTCTGAGTATCGCAAAAAACAAATATTAAAGACATTACTGAACCTTGTGTGTCGTTTAAGCCTAAAATTTTAGACAACAATATTGGACCGAATTCTGAAACGGTTGCTTTTAAATGAACGCCTTCTCCTTTTGTTAATGTAAATAATTCAACCGGCATTGCCATTGGTTCGTAGGGCAAGTTAATTGCAGCGTGGCGTTTATTTATAAAATCATTTGCACTTCCTGAGGCTGCCAAACCGCTCAAATCTCCTTTAATATCCATTAAAAGTGTCGGAATTCCTTTAAGTGACATTTGTTCGGCTATCACTTGCAAAGTTTTGGTTTTGCCCGTGCCTGTTGCTCCAGCAATTAATCCATGTCGATTTAAAGTTTTTAAAGGTATTGCAACGTGTATATTATTGACGTCAGTATCATTAATTTCATTTTCGGGAGACATTAATCCGCCTAAAACAATGGAATCTCCTTTAAAAGTATATCCGTTTTTTAATTCTTCTTTAAATTTTTCCAAATTTGACATTCAATTCTTTTTTGTTTTGAATTTAAGTTTTTAAATATTTCAATTTACCGTATTCCATTTTGATCCAAAACTTTTACGAAATGAAATCCTTTTGGTCCGAATCCTTGATTGTAATAAAATTTATGAGCTTTGAAATTGTGGGTATAAGCATCTAATGTGAGGATATTGCAATTTTTTTCAATAGCGTGCTTCTCTAATTCTTCTGACATAAATTTTCCAACTCCTTTATTTCTTGCTTTGTCGCAAACAATTACATTATCTAATTCTAAATATTTTCCGCACCAAAGTTTTGTGTTGAGCCAAAATCCGCTAATTCCTAGACATTCCTCACCTTCAAAAACTGCTATTTGAAAGTAATTGTTCACCAACATTTGTTGCAATCTTTCTCGGTAATCTTCAATGGTCATTTCTTCATACAATTCGAGGATAACTGTATGGTGTAGAAGCATTTCTTCTACGGTAGTTAAAATTTTACTTTTCATTTATGAATAAATACTTTTGAAAATGTTCAAATATTCTTGTGTATTCATCTATCCACGAATTTGGATATTGAAAACTGTGTTTTTCTTTAGGATAACCAATTAGTTGCCAACTGTGTTTTTGATTGTCGATAAATGCTTGACTTAACCTAACAACGTCTTGATAATGCACATTGTCATCCAACATGCCATGCAACATTAGTAAATTTCCCTCTAATTTATCTGCCAGGAAAATTGGACTGCTTTGGCGGTATGCAATTGAATCTTTGTTCGGATAATTAAGAATATTGGAAGTGTATTCATGATTATAGTGCGACCAATCTGTAACTGATCTCAATGCAGCTCCGGTTTTAAATTCGTCTGGATATTTCAGCATTGCCATTATGGTTATAAATCCGCCGTAAGAACCACCGTAGATGCCAATGTTTTCTGTTGGGAATTGAAATTTTTCTTGTAAATATTTTTTTCCTTCCAATATATCATCAAGATCTCTGCCTCCCATATTTCTGTAGATTGCAGTTCGGTAAGCTCCACCATAACCTTCGCTTGCACGGTAATCAATATCTAAAATTGTATATCCCAAGTCTCTTAAAAAGTTATGAAACATATATTCTCGGTAATAGGAACTCCAATAATTGTGAGCGTTTTGCAAATAACCCGCACCATGCACAAAAATTATTGCTCTATTATTGCTCACTTCTGGCTGAAATATTCTTGCGTAAACTGAAACACCGTCGTTTGCTTTAAAACTAATAACTTCTGGAGAATACCAATTATAGCTATCAAATTCTTTAGTAGTACTTTTAGTAATCTTTACTGTCGATTTTTGTTTGATACTGTATAAAAATATTTCTGTAGGATGTGTTCTATTAGAATATAAATCAATTAAATAATTACCATCAGGTGACTCAATAAATTCGTGTTTGCCTTCCATGTTATTAATTGATTGACCTGCGATCTTTGTCACTAGCTTTTCATTTAATATTGAAAATGAGGAGTTTGATTTTAAATCTAAAGTTTTATAAGTACCATCAAAATTTAATATTTCTATATCTCTATTTCCTGGATGAGATCTATTTGTTTGAATGTAAAATGACTTTTTATTATTCATTAATTTAACTTCGTGAACTTCGAAATTACCTGAAGTAAGTTGAGATTTTTTTTGAGTTGTTACATCATATACATATAAATGCGAAAAACCCGAAATCTCACTTTGAAAATAAAATTTATTGTTGTCAATCCAATCCAAATTTGCTGTTTCGGTATTCCATCCACTTATTCCCGGCCCACCAATCCATGCTTCATCGTGTTGATGATCAATTAGTTTCCATGTTCCTGTTTGAGAATTAATTAAAACAATCCATCGGTCTTTGTTGTCATAACTGCGAATATCGCATACAGCAAATTCATTGTTTTTTGAGAAGATGGGTGCATGTGGTACTATTTTTCGAGCGTATTTTATTGTGTCAGAATACAATTGTAAATATTTAGGAAAAATTTCTAATTTTGGTAAGCTTGAAAAATCAATGGTGTAAATATTTCCTTGTTCTGAATTGTATAATTTTAAGGTATGGTTGGGTTCTTCATGTCCAACTTTTGAACGGGTAGAAATTGCTTTTGAATAACCATCTTCTGAAAGATAATTCATAATAAATGTAGGTTTGCCAGCAAGGTATTCACTTTGTCTGATAAAAATATGTTTTCCATTTTCTGAAACCACAAATAAATCTGGTGAACTTATTCCTAAATAGACGTTTTCCTTTGTTTTTGAGTTAGTTTCTTCAAGTGGTTTGTCTGCTGGACTAACATTGTAAATGAAGTTGGCAGTTAAAGTAACTTTTCCTTTTTGATATTCATAAATTTGATTTTCAGACTGAAAGAAAAATGATTCCGAATTTTCTGCTGGAAATATTTCTCTAATTTCATGGTGAAAATCTAGTAATAGTTCTTTTGTAGCTTTTGTAGCTTTTGGATCTTCTATTTTATAAATATCTCCATTTTGAAGATAATATTTGCCATTTATAATTTCCTTGGTGTCGATTGCTTTTTTAGTAAGTGTATCTAGTTTTTTGGAACTAATATTATAAGTATAGAGCCTTTCAATGCTGTCTTCAGGATTTTGCCATAGAAATTGAAATTGAGTTGTATTAATCCAATAAGGGTTTTCTGGACTGTGCCCAATGAAATTTTCACCCTGCATTATTTTTTCAATTGTAAGTTGTGATTGAGTTTTTGATGGCTGAGCCTCAATACAAATTGGAAAAATAATAAGCAAAAGTAATTGAAATAAAAATTTCATTGCACCGTCAATTTTTGATACTTCAAAATTAAAATAAAGTATTGATTAATTGACCGTAAAATTAAAGCAAAAAAAAGTCAACCTAGGTGGTTGACTTAATATATATTTTGAGTGCTAATATTATTTTTTTCCGCCG
Source organism: Flavobacteriales bacterium (assembly GCA_038234235.1). Taxonomy (GTDB): domain Bacteria; phylum Bacteroidota; class Bacteroidia; order Flavobacteriales_D; family Crocinitomicaceae; genus JBBSUQ01. The sequence goes on along the minus strand of JBBSUQ010000047.1, from coordinate 9,300 downwards.
CCTCTTGCTATTAGAGCAACAACTAAAATTAAAACTACACCACCAATTACCCAGTAAATAGGATTGGTATACCATCCACCACCTTTATTTACGTCAACATCAATGTCCATTTCAGCCATAGCATTTGTGGATAGTAAAAAGATTGCTGCGAAAGCAGCTAAAAACTTGTTAGAGAATTTTCCAACTAAATTGTTTGTGATATTTTTCATGACTTTGTCTATTTTATGTTTTTCATAAGACAACTTACAATCCTGTTTGGTTCGTTTAATTAAATATTTTTTTAAATAAATAATGTTAAAATAGTTTTTTTAATAATTTCTATCTTTTCGAAAAAAGATGAATTACATCAAAGATTCTATAATTTTTTCCATAGTGTAACCTTCAGCTTCAGCTCTGTAATTTCTCACCAATCTGTGTCTTAAAATTGGCAAAGCAACTGCCTTTACATCTTCGATATCTGGAGAATATTTCCCACGAATTGCAGCATGACATTTTGCGCCAATTATTAAATATTGCGAAGCTCTCGGTCCTGCTCCCCAAGTCACAAAATCCTTGGTGATTTTGGTAGCTAAGTTTGAATTTAAACGGGTTTTGCTAACTAATTTAACTGCATATTCCAGTACATTATCAGCAACAGGCATTCTACGAATAAGTGCTTGGTATTCCATTATTTGTTCGCCAGTAAGTATTCTACTAAGTTCAGTATCAATATCGGAAGTTGTGGCTTTAACGATGGCAAGCTCTTCTTCGTAACTCGGATAATCAACCCAAATATTAAACATAAATCTATCTAACTGAGCTTCTGGTAGGGGATACGTACCTTCTTGTTCAATTGGATTTTGTGTTGCAAGTACGAAAAAAGGAGCGGGCAGAGGATAGTTTTTACCACCCGTTGTTACCGACCTTTCTTGCATTGCCTCCAAAAGTGCAGACTGTGTTTTTGGCGGTGTTCTGTTTATTTCATCTGCCAAAATAATATTGGAGAATAAAGGACCTTTTATAAATGTAAAATTTCTGTTTTCATCAAGAATTTCTGAACCAATAATATCAGATGGCATTAAATCGGGCGTAAATTGAACACGATTAAAACTCAAACCCAATGCTCTAGAAATTGTGTTAACTAAAAGCGTTTTTGCCAAACCAGGTACACCTACAAGCAAACAATGGCCTCTAGAAAATATAGATATTAAAACTTGGTCGACCACTTCATCCTGACCAACAATAACTTTATGGATTTCTGTTTTAAGCTGATTGTAATGTTCTACAAGTTCGTTTATTTTTGCAACGTCTGACATTTCTTAGAAAAATTTATAAAATTATTTTTTAAACCAGTTGCTTTGAAATTCACAAGTGGCAAATTCGGGATCAATTTTGATGTAGGTGTTTTTAATTTTAGCTGTTGTCCATTCGTCAATTACTTTTTGTTTTTTTGCATTCTCAGCTGCACTTTGTATTAAAACATAATCGTCTTTCAAATTTGCAATATGCGGTTTTGTGCGTTCTAAAAGTCTAACTATTCGCATTCCATTTTTATCACGTTCATATAAGTCTGTGTAATAACTTGGTTGAGAAATATCTCCTTTGTTTAAGCTATTAGTTAAAATGTATATTTGTTGATCTACTTGATTTAAATCTTCCATATCCCAAGAAGCATCGCCTGAAATTGGATTGGTAATTAAACCTTTATTTTGTCTTGTATTATCGTCATTTGAATATTTCAAGACTGCTTCATCCCAAGTGATTGTTCCTTCTTTCAAAAGTGCATAACAACTGTCCATTTTTGCTATTGATTTGTTCAATTCTTCGTCACTTGGTTCTACACAAATTAAAATGTGCGCACAAACATAATCATCACCTTTTCGTTCTAATAATTTTACGATGTGGTAACCATACGTAGATTCAAATATTTCTGAAATCTCTCCGACTTTAAGTTTAAAGACTGCAGATTCAAATGGTGCAACCATCATTCCTCTACTTGCTTCAATTTTTCCTCCTTGAGCCGCACTTCCTGGATCACAAGAATTAATACGGGCCTGAGTTTCAAAACTTTTTCCCCGCTCAACTATGTTTTTTCTAATTTCGGCCAATGTATTAAAAGCATTTAATTTGTCTGATGCGCTTACTACAGGATAATTTACAATTTGTTGAAACATCATTTTTGTATTGATAAATGGTAAACTGTCTCTTTCCGTTTTGTTGTAAAATGTTTCAATTTCTTTTGGTGTAACCGTAACATTTTCTGTAATTTTTCTTCGCATATCATCCGCCAATAAGCGATCACGAATAGATTCTCTAAATTCATTTTTAATGGCTGTAACAGATTTGCCGTAAAATTCTTCTAATTTTTGTCTGCCTCCAATTTGTTGTTCAATAACACGAATTCGACTTTCCATTTCCGAGTCAACTTGAGCATCACTTACCACCAAACTATCTAATTTTGCTTGATTCACGAGTAAATGTTGAAACATAAGCTGCTCCAAAATGTTGCATTTAAAATCTGGTGCAATTGCTACTTTTGCTTGTATAGCTTGTACTTTTTGCGCTTCAATTTCACTTAATAAAATGATGTTGTCGCCAACTTGTGCAACAATTTTATCTATTGATTTTTGAGCATTTACAAATACACTTGTGCAAATGCAAAGACTAATTATTATATATTTCAACTTCATGCTTTTTTAATATATCGTTAACCAGTTTTGCCTGGTTTTGACTTTTTAAGTCGTTAATTTTTTTTGCTAAGATAGTCTGTCTAATCCGATCTTTCAAGAAATCATACGGTGGATTGTCACTTTTAAGTTTATAATCGAAAATATTTATAAAATACACGTATTCGCTGTCTTTAAAAAATGTTTTAGTACGATTGATAACGAAGCTTTGCCGGTTAAATTGCTCCATGGGCGCATCTTTAAAAATGTTTTGGAAATATGCCCAGTCAACGTCGTTGTAATAATAATTGCTCGCATATAATTTCGCTGTCGCTTCAACAATTGACAATGATTTTGGATTCGGAAGTTTAAAATTATCTTTTAATTTCATTTCAGCCTCCGCTTGGTTAATAGGAATTTTAACATAAAGTGCTTTTACTATAAAGTCTTTCAATTCAAAGTCTTTCGCATGTTCATTGTAATATTTTTTTATAACCGAGTCAGAAATAACAAGTTCATTTGTGTTTTTTACTTTTTCTAATTGTAAATGATAAAGCGCGATTTCACCTAAATCAAACATACTTCTTGTGCGGAGCCATGTATATTTTTCCGGATTGTTTATTTTTAATTCTTCAAGAACTGCTTGATAATTCACCCAGTCTTTTACAAATTTCTTACGTTCTTTTTTGTCCTTTGGATTTTTATCCGATAGTTTTAAATAGGCATCTACATCTTCTGAGGTTAGTTCAATTCCATCAACCTTGGCTAGTATGTTTTTATTTTGACAAGAGAAAAGTACACAAACAAAAAACAGGCTACCACAAAGGAAAGCCTGTTTTTTTAAAAGATATATTTTTTTATTTTCCAAGAGAATACAAAACGTCTTTATCAATTTTTACTGTATGTCTTTCCGCGATTTCAAAAAGCCATTGTTTTTCTAACTCATTTTGATAATCTGAAGTAACTGCACCTTTTGTTTCGGTTAATTCTTTCGGCATTGGTTCTAACTTTTCAGTCACTTTCACTACATAATATTTCCCATCATAGAGATATGGTTCGTTAATTCCAGGCTTAAGATTTTGATCTTTCAAAAATGGTGTGTTTTCCATCTCGAATTTGTTAGTTCTTACTGTTAAGTTTAATTCACTTTCTTTATTCACTTTTTCAATTACGTGGCGAGAGTTTATCGTGTCATTCTGAATCATTTTATAAACTTCTTCAGCAATTTCTGGTTTGTAAGTTTCATATACCAAAGCATCATAACGTTGTCCAAACATGTATTTCTCTCTATTCAAATTGAAATAGGTTCTGAGTCCAGACGTGTCTTTTAATGCTTTATTCCATACTTCATCTGTCATAACTTCATAAAGTAATATACCATCGTGGTATTCTTGCATTAAGGCTTTGTATGCCGGATATTTTTTAGTTAACTGAGATTCTTCATATTCCAAAATTTTAGCATTTTCAAACTCTAAATAAGATTTATCTACAAATAAACTAATATCAGATTTTTTAGACATGCGGTAATTAGCAGTCAAGTAATCTAAATAATCTTTCTGCGTGTAGTTTTTTCCGTTTAAGGTAAACAAAGTTGTATTTGTTTTTAATCTGCTTCCTGTATATTTTCCTTCGAAATAAGTACTATCAAGATCATTTTTAAAGAATTTTAACCCTGCAGATGCTGTGTTTTTATATTTGTATTCTTTCTTAAGTTTAGCAATAAATGAGTTTTGATTCTTTTTAGAACGCTCATCTCTGTTAACCTTATTCTGCAATTCTTTTTTTAATTCATCAAAACTTTTAACATCAAACTTTTCAATTCTTTTTATGATGTGAAAACCATAATCTGTTTGAATGGGTTTGCTAATGTCACCATCTTTTGAAATTTTAAATGCAGCATCTTCAAACTCAGGAACCATTCTCGTACTTGCGCCTGTACCAAAAACAGGTAACATTCCACCTTTAGACATTGAAGTGGGATCATCTGAATATTTATTAACCATATCTTCCCATTTAGCACCTTGTTGTAATTCTGTGTAAATGTCATTTATTTTTCTTTCAGCTGCCTCCATTTCTTCTTTTGGAGCATCTTTTTTTACGGCAACCATTAAATGAGAAGTTTGAATAGAACCTCTTGCATCTCTTTCGTCAACAACTTTAATAATATGATAACCAAATTTTGTTCTCACTGGATTGCTTACTTTTCCGACCGGTGTGATGTAAGCCGCATCTTCGAAAGGATAAACCATCTGAAATGCTGCGAAATAACCAAGGTCACCCCCGTTTTCTCTAGCAGACGGATCGTCACTGCCACTTTTTGTACGGGCAACAGTTGCGAAATCTTCACCGCCATCAATTCTCTTTTTCAATCCCATAATTCTGTTCCAAGCTGATAATGTATCACTCGGAGTAGCATTTGGATCAACCTTCACTAAAATATGAGATGCCCTTCTTTCTTTCAATGTACGGTTGTATGCTTCCCTCACAAGTTGGTCATTCTTTGCAGAATCGATCATATAAGGTGTAGACAATTGCTTACGGTAACCTTCTAGTTCATTGTTTAATTTTGGAATTGTATCATATCCTAATCTTTCAGCTTCAGCAACTTTCAATTTAAACTTAGTAAAAAGTTCAAGGTATTCATCCAAACTTGCTTTGTCGTATTTCGGGTTTGGATTGTTCTTAAGATAAATCTGTAAAAATTCTGATTTGTAAACAGGTTTTCCATCTACGTACATCAATATCGGATCTTTTTGTGCGTAGCTTAAGGTTAATAGGAATGTGCTAAGAGTAAGTAATAAATATTTTTTCATCTTTCGTATTGTAATTTTTTTTTGTCAAATATAATAGCTTAATTTATTATCAAGGGCATTAACTAATATTATACCAATTTATTTTATTGAATAATTTGGTGCCTCACGTGTAATACTAACATCATGAGGATGTGATTCTTGAATACCTGAGTTAGTTATTCGTATAAATTCGGCAGTTTTTAAATGTGCAATGTCTTTGGCTCCACAGTAACCCATGCCAGCTCTAAGTCCACCGACTATTTGGTACATAACTTCTTGCAATAAACCTTTGTAGGGAACTCTGCCTGAAATTCCTTCAGGTACCAATTTAGCAATATCGTCTTCTGCTTCTTGAAAATACCTGTCTTTACTTCCTTTTTGCATCGCTTCCAAAGAACCCATTCCACGATAGGCTTTAAATTTTCTACCTTGATAAATAATAGTTTCACCCGGACTTTCTTCAACTCCGGCAAACATACTTCCCATCATGATGGTATCTGCTCCAGCAGCTAACGCTTTTACCACATCACCTGTATATCTTATTCCACCATCTGCAATAACTGGTACTCCAGAACCTTCCAATTCTCTTGCAACATCATTTAAAGCAGTAAGTTGTGGAACTCCAACACCAGCAATAACTCTTGTGGTGCAAATTGATCCTGGACCAATTCCAACTTTCACGGCATCTGCTCCAGCGTCAACTAAAAATCTTGCAGCTGCAGCGGTAGCAATATTTCCTACGATAACTTGTAATTCAGGATATTTTGCTTTTACTTCTCTCAATTTTTCTACAACTCCCTCTGTGTGTCCGTGCGCTGTGTCTATAACAATTGCATCAACTCCCGCATCTACCAATGCGCTAACTCTCTCAATTGTATCTGCCGTTACACCAACTGCACCAGCAACACGTAAACGTCCGTAAGAATCTTTACAAGAAAGTGGATGTGTTTTTACTTTAATAATATCGCGGTAAGTTATAAGGCCAATTAATTTATTGTTATCGCCAACAACTGGTAGTTTTTCAATTTTATTTTCTTGTAATATTCCTTCAGCTGTTGACAAATCTGTACCATCGGTAGTTGTGACAATGTTTTTGGTTGTCATAACCTCGGTAATCGGTCGGTCAAAGTTTTTTTCAAATCTCAAATCACGATTTGTGACAATTCCGACTAATTGGTTTTCAGAATTAATAACAGGAATTCCTCCAATGCTAAATTCTCTCATGATTTTGAGCGCATCTTTAACCAAACCTGATTCATTTAAAGTAACTGGATCGAGAATCATTCCACTTTCAGAACGTTTAACTTTTCGAACTTCTAAAGCTTGTTCTTCTATGCTCATATTTTTGTGAATTACGCCAATTCCGCCATGCTGCGCTATTGCAATTGCAAGCTTTGATTCCGTTACAGTATCCATTGCAGCAGAAATAATTGGTGTGTTCACCTCAATAGTTCTTGTTAGTTTACTTTTGATGTTTACATCTTTGGGCAAAACTTGAGAATAACCTGGGACAAGTAAGACGTCGTCGTAAGTAAGGCCTTCTCTAATTTGACTTATATTGGTAAGTGACATTTTGAACCTATTTTTTAGTAATCTATTTTTTAATAAATTCTTGCAAATTTACGTGTAATATTTAGATAAATGTTTAATTATGGTGTATAAAAATTAAATACACACAATTAAAATTATGTTAACACCGTTGAATAATTTATTGCAGTATCAAAATTTGTTAGTAATATTACTTAATGAAAAATTTTAATCTAAGAATAATTCTTTTCTCAATTTTCGCAATATGTGCGATTAACGCTACCAATGCGCAGACGAGAGTACTTTCAGATAGACCAGATTCTCTATTTTTAATTCAACTTTCGGGTGTTGTGGTTTCGGAAGATAGTTTAGAACAATTATCTTACACAACAGTTTACAATCGCACCCAGAAAAGAGGAGTTTTTGCAGATTATTATGGCTTTTTCACAACCGTTACTTTGCCTGGTGATACTTTATTGTTTTCTGCTTACGGACATGTTACCTCATCTTTTATAGTACCTGATAGCTTAAATGAAGAAAGATATTCAATCATTCATTTAATGAGAAAAGATACTTTGGAATTGCCTCAAGTAAATGTTTATCCTTGGCCATCACGAGAAGAATTTGCGAAATATTTTGTAAACATGCAACCGTATGACGATGCATTGAGAAGAGCGCAGAAAGAATTATCAAATGAAAGTTTAGCCTTCGCCGCTGCAAGATTGGGAACCGATGCATCTTTATCTTATGGAACTTCATTTAACCAGATGCAAACCAAAATCTATTCGATTAATCAATTGCCAGTAAATAATTTGTTAAATCCTTACAGTTGGGCTAAACTTGTTGAAAATTGGAAGGCGGGAAAAATGGCTAGAGAATAGTCAGATTTTCAAAACAACGAATTTTTTATTTTACTTAACTTTAAATTATTCTGTAAATTTTAAATTGAATTATGTTTTATAGAATTTTAAAATTTTTAGTAAGTACTGGCATCACCTTTTATTACAAGCGCATTTTATGTCGAAATAAAAAATTTTTGGAGCAAGACGCACCAATGATTTTAATCGCCAATCATCCTAATACCTTAATGGATGCTTGGATGATAGGTCACGTTACCAAACAACCCATATATTTTATGGCAAAAGGAACACTTTTTAATTCTAAATTTAAATTGTGGTTGCTTAGAAACCTTAACATGATTCCCATTAACAGGGCAGGAGAGGGGAGAATGAAAGGAGTTTCAAATACCGATTCTTTTGAAGCTTGTTATAAAATTTTAGAAGAAGGAAAAACACTAATGATTTTTCCTGAAGGATCAAGTTTTCAAGAAAGAATTTTGCGTGAATTAAAATCCGGAACTGCCAGAATTGCGCTCGAAACAGAAAGAAGAAATGGAGGCAAACTAGGCTTGTTGGTCGTGCCGATAGGACTTAATTATTTAAACGCCGATAAATTTAGAAGTTCAGTTTTGGTTCAAGTTGGCGAACCAATAAAAGTTGCAGATTATTTAGAAACTTCTGGAGAAAAAGCAAACGATCAAGCAAAAAAACTTACCGAAAAATTTAGACTTTCTCTTGAAAGTGTATTGTCAAACGTTAGAACCAAAGAAGAAGAGAAGCAAGTTTTTGAAATTGTAGAAATGCTGAAATCAAAATATTATCATGATAATTTTAATTCTATTGAAGGCGAATTGGAACTATTTAGGATGGTTAGAGATAAAATAGAGGAATTTCAATTAACGCAACCTTGGAAAATAAATGAAATTGAAGATTTGATATCAAAAATAAAATGGAAAATAGAAACTTTAGATGTACGAGTTGATTTCTTAGATAGGAAATTTAGAGCGCGCATGTTTATTCGTCAGCTTGTATTTTCTGCTGTTTTCGCATTGATAGGTTTACCGTTATTCATTTTTGGAATTGTACACAATTATTTACAGTACAAACTCACGGATCTTATAATTCCAAAACTTACCAAAGATGTTGAATATTATGCGCCTTTGGCAGTTTTGTTGGGTTTAATTCTTTATCCATTGTTTTATACTGGATTTTTGGAAGTAATCAATATCTTTTTAGACTTAACCTTCATTCAAAAAGCTATGTATTTCTTTTCAATGCCAATTGCTGGTTTGTTTGCTTACTTCTTTTACCGTTACCTCAAACATATCAATTACAAACTCAATTACATCACGGGCATGTTTAAAAATAAAAATGCACTGAAAGATTTACAAGAAGATAGAATTATGTTGAGATCTTACTTTGAAATGTAATACAAAAAAAAGCCGTCCCCAAGTTACTTGGGGACGGTTTTAAATGATTTAATCTTTAAAATTATTT